>NZ_UETR01000002.1:0-448843 GCF_900491745.1 Candidatus Amarolinea aalborgensis
AACCGATAGCCTGCGAAGGCAGGCTTGGCCATGGTTGCAGCGACTTCAGTCGCCGGCCCCGCCGACCGGCGCCGCGCCCACGCAGGTGGGCGCCCGGCGGTACGCCCTTCAGGCGCGATTTCAATCGCTGGCCGCCCCGCCAACCGATAGCCTGCGAAGGCAGGCTTGGCCATGGTTGCAGCGACTTCAGGCGCCGGCCCCGCCGACCGGCGCCTGGCGGTACGCCCTTCAGGCGCGATTTCAATCGCTGGCCTGATGGTCGCAGGCTGAGCAGTCACCTGAGCAATCACCTCCGCCTTTCCTCCCAGCGGTCGCCCCCGGATGCAGTCCTTCGTCGTACACGTGACGCAGACGGCTGCGTCGCGCACCTTGATTTCACTGGGGCTGACGAGCGAGCCGAAGAAGTTGAACTGGCCGACTGGACAAACGTACTTGCAGAACGCGGCGCCCTGGAACACGGTGTCAACCACGAAGGCCACGGCAAAGTAGGCCAGGATCAGCCAGGCGGTCAGCCAGGGACTGGCCCAGAGGTCCCAGCGCTCATAGGCAAAGAAGAAGAGGACGAGCAGCGCCAGCGCCAGCCATTTGCTGCGCAGCGCCCGCGGCAGCGGCCGGCCGCCCGCGAGGGCGCGGTTTTGCAGCCATTTGCCCAGCCGCCGCGGCAGCATGAAAGGGCAGGCGAAGCAGAACAGGTTGCCAACCACCAGCAGACCCAGCACCAGGAAGCCGCGGTAGTGAATCCAACCCACCACCGTGGCCAGGTTTTTGGGCGCCAGCGAGGGGCCGGTCAGCCCGTCGAAGACCATCAGCGCGGCCAGGATCAGCAAAACGATCTGCGCGGCCGTCCGGCTGTGGCGCCAGCGCAGAAAGCGGCCCAACAGCGGCCAATGCAGCAGATCCGCAGTCCGGGCGCGACGACGCGGCAATAAAGACGACGACATCTGCATTTTGGTCATGGCTGGTCCCACGCGGCGGCCGCGCGCCGTGGCTGGCTCATGGCTCGGTCACGCCCACTGGGAAATCGGCCTGCGCCTGGCGTCCATCGGGCAGCGTTACTTTGACAGTCACCACCCAATCGCCGGCCATCGTCCAGTCGAACGGCACGCTGTACAGGCCGTCTGCTCCACCCTGGCCAGTTGCCAGGACAGGCGCCATGCCCGCATGAGTCATGTTGCCCTCAACGGTCACTGCGGCATCTTCCATGGGCTGGCCGGCCGCGTTGGTCACGTGAATGGTCAGCGTCGCCGCGCCGGTGTGAATGGTGTCCGCGGCGCGCAGCTCGATGCGCAGATCGCTTGCCGGCGTGGCGCGGCCGCCGCACGCATTCAATGCCAGCAAGGTCAACGCCACCAGCGCGCCCATCAATCCTGCGCGCCTCGATTTGTGCGCTTGCCTGGTTGGCTGCAGTTCAGCGCCAGGTCTCGTCTTTTGCTGATACTCACGCATATCTCACCTATCTTGGCATAATCCAGACCACCTGCATCCTCTGCGTCCAACGCTTGCATGGGACGCAGATGCACGCAGAAAAACGCTGATTTATTTGATGTTCTCATCATCTGCGAGCGCAGCCAGCGTATATCTGCGTCCAACGCTGGGATGGGACGCAGATGCACGCAGAGAAACGCTGATTTTCTTGATTTCTTCAGCCTCTGCGAGCGCAGCCAGCGTGTATCTGCGTCCAATTCTTTTGCGGGACGCAGAGGCACGCAGAGAAACGCTGATTTTCTTGATTTCTTCAGCCTCTGCGAGCGCAGCCAGCGTTCATTTGCGTCCGCTTTCCTCGTTGACCAGGTTGCGCATGTCTTCAACGAATTGCTCAGCCGTCTCGTCACTCGACAGCGGCGTGCCGCGTACGCGGCCCTGGGCGTCCACGAGCGCAAAACGCGTGGAGTGATTGATGTCACTGGACGCGTCGCTGCCAGGCTCGTGGCTGTGACGCTGCGCCAGGCCCACTTTGAATCCGGTTTGGAGGAGATCCACCGTTTCCTGTTCTGTGCCCACCAAAAACCGCCACATGGCCGGGTCCGCATCGAAGAGCTGACCATAGGCCTTGAGCACGGGCGGGGTGTCGTTGGCCGGGTCCACACTGATCGAAACGAGCTGCACTTTGCCCGCCAGGCTGGCGTCAGCTTTGACCAACTCCTGCACCTTGCGCATCTTCGGCATCAGTTCTGTGGGGCACACGTCTGGGCAGGTGGTGTAGATGAAATTGACCAGCCATACGCGGCCGGCCAAATCGCCGGTGCTGACGCGCTGCCCGTCCTGGTCAGTCAGGGTGAAGTTGGGCGCATTCCAGTAAACCGGCAGGGCCTGGCTTGCGCTCCCGCAGGCCGCCAGCAGGCCCAGGCCGACCGCCAGCGCGCTGATCCAGCCCACCATTCTCCGTGTTCGCTGCTGCATGTTTGTCTCCCAATTCGTCCAGGCAGTGGAGTTCGTCGCCATTGCTATGACCTGCAATCGCCAAGCCGCGCCTAAACTACCCGATCCACCACCATCGCCGCAAACAACAGGGCCAGGTACAGCGTTGAATACTTGTAGAGACTCAGGGCTGAGGCGTTCGTGCGCGCCTGGCGCAGGCGCAGCGCCAGGTACAGGAAAATCCCGCCCAGCACGACCGCGGCCACCAGGTAAATCGGGCCAAGTAGACGCGCCACCGCAGGCAGAATGGTGACAACCAGCATCGGCCACGTGTAGGCGACGATTTGCTTGCGGGTGTCTTCCTCCCCATGGACGACCGGCCACATCGGAATGTTGACCATCGTGTAGTCACGCTGCGCCAGGAGTGTCAGCGCCCAGGTGTGCGGCGGCGTCCAGCAGAAAACGACGGCGAAGAGGATGATGGCCAGCGGGTCAATCTGCCCGGTGATGGCCGTCCAGCCGATCATGGGCGGAAACGCGCCGGCCGCGCCCCCGATGACGATGTTGTACGGGGTGCGCGGCTTGAGCCACAGGGTGTAGACGACGACATAGTAGACCAACGCGATGGTCGAGAGAACGGCGCTCAAGACATTGACATAAACCAGGAAAACGACCACGGAGAGTACGCCGAGCGCCAGGCCATAGATCAGCGCGTTGATTGGCGCGATGCGCGCGGTGGCCAGAGGGCGGCGCCGCGTGCGCGGCATAATTTTGTCCTTGTCGCGTTCAATGTACGCGTTGATGGTGTTGGCGGATGAGGCCGAAAGTGCGCCGCCCAACAGCGCCCACAGTGTCAAGCCCCACGGCGGGCGGCCGGCCGTTGCCACCAGGATGGCGGCCAGGGTCGTGATGAGCAAGAGGACGGTGATGTACGGCTTGGCTAACCAGAAATAGGCAAACAGGATGGAGCCGACGGTGTCGCGGCGGGGGCTTGCGGCCTGGTCCTCTGCGCCAGCGAGGACCTGAGCGTGTGCGCCCTCGTGATAAAGGGTGTAGAGAACGACGAAGCCAGCCCAAACCGCCGTTGCCAGGGCCAGGTGCGCCACGTTGACCCACACGGGAATGATGAAAAACGCATTTGCCACGCCCAAACCGATTTGCGCCGCGAAGAGGAGCAGCATGGCGCGATTCCAGCGTCGTGCACTCATGCTTGCCCGGCCCAAGATGCCGACATAGCGCCAGGAGAGCCACAGAAAAGCGATCAGCGTGGCAAAAACCGCGCCGCGGTGCAGCATCTGGATGAACTGCAAGGCAGCGGGAGCCTGACTGGGTCCGCAGTGCGGGAAGGCCGGGCACGCGCTGGCCGCCTGACTCTGCGCGACGGCGGCGCCGGTCAGCACCAGGATGAACGCAGCCACGGTGGCCAGGGTCAGCCACGCGCTAAAGCCGCCATACTCCTCCTGCGTCTGCACAATGCGCGCCAGGATGGCGCCGCGGTTGCGCGTGCGCGGCCAGGCCAGCAGCGTGCTGGCAGTAAGCAGGCCGAGGCTGAGCGTGGCCAGACCGGTATGAATCCAGGCCCACAACGTTGGGGTGGGCGAAGCTGTCAAAAGAACGCCAACCAGCGCCTGGATGAGGACCGTGGCCGTGGTGATAGTTAGCAAGCGGGGGGAGAGCCGATGCAAGTGCTCGCGGTTGGTCAGCGTGATACGCAGGAGCAGCAACAGCGCCAGCCCGAGGATCATCGCGGCCAGGCGATGCCACAAATCGGTCAAACCGCCTGGCGCGATGGTGAACGCCAGGCCTCCGTTGCACAGCGGCCAGGTGCGACAACCCAGTGTGGAACCGGTGGCGCGCACCAAGCCGCCCAGCACAATTACAACCCAGGCGAGAACCGCAGTCCACAGCGACAGTTGACGAAACCAGCGCATGTGACCGGTCTCGGCGATGATCAAACGAATTGGCACGTGAGACCCCCAGAATACAAACGATGAATGATGAACGTGAATTCAAGTTCGCGTTCGCCATTCATCGTTCATCTTGTGTCATTGTACTACGCAGGGGGTTTTGTGACAAGAAACACAAAGGCCCTGACGCTGTGCTGCGCAAACATCAGCCGGTAGCCATGCAAGCGATGGCGTAGCTGCTCAGGCGGCGCCGCTGCGGCCTGAATCCATTCGGTGGCTGCAAGTCGCCGGATGCCTGAGCAGTTACGTGATGCTTTAGTCTGCGCCGTGCGCGGCAGCTGTGCCCGCGGCTCCGCCGGTCAGCACGTGGCGACCATAATCGTACGGGCCGCCGCCAACGTGCGGCTGATGAGTTTCGTCCCAGTTGAAGATAGACGGCGGCGACGAGGTCTGCCATTCCAAGGTCTTGGCATCCCACGGATTATCGCCGGCCACCTCGCCCTTGCGGAGGCTGATCAACACATTCCAGAGGAAGGGCAGCGTCGAGGCGCCCAACAGGAACGAGCCGATGGTCGAAATCAGGTTCAAGGTAGCGAACTGCGGATCATAATCTGCCACGCGGCGCGGCATGCCCATCAAACCGGAAACGTGCATGACCAGGAAGGTCGTGTGAAAGCCGATGAAGTGCAGCCAGAAATGAAGTTTGCCCCAAGACTCATTCAGCTTGCGACCGGTGATCTTAGGGAACCAGTAATAGATGCCAGCGTAGATCGCGGTGACGCTGCCGCCGAATAGCACATAGTGCAGATGTGCGACCACGAAGTAGGTGTCGTGCACATGGATGTCCACGGGCACCGAGGCCAGGATGACCCCGCTGATGCCGCCTAAGACGAACAGGGAGATGAAGCCCAGGGCGAACATCATGGCGCTGGTGAAACGCAGCTTGCCTTGCCAAATGGTGCCTAGCCAGCCGAAGATCTTGACGCCGGTGGGGACGGCAATGATCATCGAGGTGATCATGAAGGGCACCGTCATCCAGGGGTTCATACCGCTGGTGAACATGTGGTGCGCCCAGACGGTGAAGCCCAAAAAGCAGATGGCCAGACTGGAGAAGGCGATGGCTTTGTAGCCGAAGATCGGCTTCCGGCTGAAAACCGGCAGCACATCGGAGACGATGCCCATGGCCGGCAGCACCATCACGTAGACGGCCGGGTGCGAATAGAACCAGAACAGGTGCTGCCACATCAGGGGATCGCCGCCCTGCGCGACGTTGAAGAAGTTGGCGTGGAAGATGCGCTCGATGGCTAACAAGAACAACGCGCTGGCGATGACGGGCGTGCCCAGAATCTGAATGATCGAGGTGGCGATGATGCCCCAGGTGAAGAGCGGCAGCTCGAACCAGCCCATGCCCGGCGTACGCATACGCACGACGGTGGTCAAGAAATTGACCGCGCCGAAGATGGATGAGAAGCCCAGAATGATGATGGAAATGGCCCAAATCGTCTGGCCGTCGCTGCCCAAGAGGGAGAGGGGCGGATACGACGTCCAACCGGCTTCGGGCGCGCCCACGAGGAAGGACGAGCAGAGCAGCAGACCGCCAATGACAAGCAGCCAGAAGCTGACCGCGTTGAGTTTGGGGAAAGCCATGTCATCAGCGCCGACCTGCAAAGGCACGATATAGTTGGCGAAGCCGGCCAATACCGGGATCACCCACAAGAAGATCATGATCGTGGCGTGCATGGTGAACAACCGGTTGTATTCGGTGCCCGAATAGATTTGACCCGGCTGCGCCAGCTCGGTGCGCACCATCAACGCCAGGATGCCGCCCAGCAAGAAAAACAAGAACGTGACAGTGATATACTGAATACCGATCACCTTATGATCGGTGTTGAATGTCAAGTAGTGCCACCACTTCCAGGCCCCGTGCATCACAAAGCCTTCATGGTGTTCAGCATGGTCGGCGCCATGCCCACTCTGCGGTAAAGCAGGTGCGTGTGCCATCTTGTTGATCTCCTCGCTTACTTCTGATTCGACAGATAAGTAACCAGCGCCGTCAGCTCCGCTTCAGAAAGCGAACTGCCGAAGGTCTGTGGCATCACATTCGCCGGACACGCGCCTGCAGGGCACTGCGGCACGATATAAGCGTTCGGCTTGATAATGGATGTCCTGATGTATTCTTCGGCCGTCTCGCCGGCCACACGGGTGGCCGCGACCGATCCGATTTGGTTGAGGTTAGGTCCGATCTGCCCGGCGCCGCCGGCATCGGTCAGCGTGTGACAAGCGGTGCAGCCATTTTTCTGGAAGAGGCTGCGGCCATAGGCGATCGGATCGTTGGTGTCAACCGTCTTGTTCTTCTGCTGTTGAACCCAAGCGTCGAAGTCGGCCGCCGAGACCACGCTGATTTTGCCGCGCATCTGCGCGTGGCCGGCGCCGCATAACTCCGCGCACACGATCGGATACTCACCGATCGCGGAAGCTGTGGCGCGCGTATCAGTCACCCGATCGGGCATGGCGTCGCGTTTGATGCGGAAATTGGGCACCCAGAAGGCGTGCAGCACATCCTTGGCTTTGAGACGATATTGCACTGGTTGATCCACGGGCACCACCAGTTCATTCTGGACGGTGATGTCCTGTTCTGGGTAGTAGAATGTCCAAAAGAACTGCTGGCCGGTTACTTCAACCACCATGTCGGTCTTGGCAAAAGCGCGCTCGCCAACGAAGGTCTGATAGCTCAAGAAGCCGATGATGATAACGATGACGGCGGGCACAGCCGTCCAGATCACTTCGAGCGTATTGTTACCGTGAATGGGCGGCCCATCTTCATTGTCCCCCGGTTTGCGGCGGAACTGGAGCACGGCATACAGCAGGCCGGCTTGCACGATAAGGAAGATGACCGTGGCGATGCCGAGCATAAGATTGAAGAGAGAGTCAACCGCCCGTGACTGGACAGAGGCTTCGACCGGCATGAAGAGATTGAGCGAGGTGACCACCACACCGGCGCCCATAAAGATCATCGAAGCGATGACCACCAGCAAGCTGGAGAAATTAGGGCGCAAGCGGGAGTACACGATGCCGATGATGAGACCAAAGACCATGTGTCCCGCTATGAAGCCCGGTTTGGCGGCAAAAGCCATCGCCGGGGCCAGCACGGGCAAGAGCAGATCAGCCAGGAAGTAGACGATCAAGCCGTAGATCGCGCCCGCGGCCACCGGCGCGCCCAGGCCACGCGGCAAGCGCAGGATGGCGTGATAGACCACCGCAAAGGCCATGCCGAGAACGGCTGAGAGTCCAAAGTGGAAAACGGAGCCGACCAGGGCGGTCATGAAGTTGAACTGTGGTCCGACGACGCTGGGGCCAAGAATCGCGCTGGCAATCTGATTGAGCGGCGCCCAGACGCTCATGGCGCCTGAACGGTCGAACAGGGCAACGAGCATCGCCAGCAGGCCCATGGCCAGGCCGCCGCCCACACCGGCGAGCGCGCCAGCAATCAGATCACGCCGCGTGAATGGCGGCGTGCGCGTGTCGGTCATGTCAACCGGCGCAGCAACCGGCACCGGCGCCTCATATACTTCAACCAGGATGACCGGCTTTCCCGTTGAATCAGTGATGGATCGCCGGTTCCACTCATACGCCGGCTTTCCATAACCTGCTTCTTCCATGCCTGCATCAACCTGGGCCTGAGTGGGCAGGGCGCCCACCGTGCGGCCCACGATGCGTACTGCATCCAGGTCTAACTCAGGATACAGACTTCCCAAGACGTTGCGCGACCATTGGTCAGGCAAGATCGGCGTTGGATGGGCAAAGTACAGATAGGCTGCACGTAAGCGGTAGCTCGTGCTCATTGGATGGCTACTCCCAAGACTGTGAGATTATTCACAAAAAATGATTTCACGGGTCACTCGAATCGTTCGTTCTGGTGTACGTCATTGGTACGGGCAACACATGCTAACATACAGGTCGCGCCTTGTCAAAAACTGGTGATAAGTGCGAATAGTAACAAAGTGTACTCGGTGTTTTGACAAGAGGGGCAAATCTGATTATTATTAGCTCTACGTCATTGGTGACAATTTTCAGCGCGTGCCCTGACCCGTACCCAAACCGAGACCAGTTTCTTTCAAGGAGTCAATCGCATGGCCCAAGCCTCGACCGCGCCCGCTCAGAGGTCGCCCGAAAGCCTACTGCCCGTCAATACCCCCAAGCTGGGAATGTGGATTTTTTTGGCGTCTGAAGTGATGTTCTTCAGCGCACTGATCGCCGCCTTCCTGATGTATCGGCTGCGCGGCCCAGCAGATGCCAATCATGTGTTGAACATTCCGTTGACGGCGTTCAATACCTTCGTTCTGCTCACCAGCAGCATGACGGTGGTGTTGGCCCTGGCCGCGGCCCAGCGCAACGATCAAGCCAAACTGCGCTTGTGGCTGCTGGTCTCCTTGTTGTTTGGCGGCACGTTTCTCAGTGTGCAGATGATCGAGTATTTCAAACTCTTCGAAGAGGGCTTGACCATCAACAGCAACATGTTCGGCACGATTTTCTTCACCTTGACCGGGTTTCATGGCACGCACGTTTTCATCGGGCTGCTGTGGTTGGTGGGGATCATTGTGCAGGCGTTTCGAGGCCGTTTCAGCGCCACCTATAATATGAGCCTGGAGATCTTCGGCCTCTACTGGCACTTCGTGGACATCGTGTGGATCATCCTGTTTGTGATCGTTTACCTGATCTGAGGCATGGGAGAAAACAACATCATGAATGAAAACGCATCTCAGCTCTCGGCTGTGGTTCATGAAGAACATGCCAAGCCCAACTATGTTGCCGTCTACCTGGCGCTGGCGGCGCTGACGTTTATGGAGATTGGAGTCACCTTCCTGCCCATTCCCAAAGGCGGGCAGGTGGTCATCCTGTTGACGTTTGCCTTTGCCAAACTGGCCCTGGTCGTCATGTATTACATGCACCTGAAGTTCGACACGCGGCTCTACACCTTCGTTTTTGCCGTGCCGACCTTTTTTGCTTTGCTCATCACCGGTGTGCTTCTCATCTAGCGAAGCCTGTGGGCGCGGCTAACGGCGCGCGCCGCCGCGATCAAAACACGGCCGGGAGGCATCCTTGTCCACAAGGATTCCACCGGCCGTTTTGTATTCTCCGCGCCATGCGCCAGCTCGACGTCAGGGCTGGGATCGCCTGGTCAGGTGATTTTGCAGATTGACTCGTTTTCGAACGCATGTTACAATTTGCGTGTGGGGCTATGTCGAACCCTTCGCAAGGAGAGCCAGCATGTCGCTTCGGGATCACTTCCATCCTCCGCTGAGTGCGCATCGCCACTGGCACGCATTTCACAACGCGTGGGCGACGTACATTGCCGCTGACCTAAACCAGCGCCTGCCGCCCGGCTACTTTGCTGAACCGAATGTGCAGTTTGGCATCGAAATTGATGTCGCCACATTCCAGGAGCCGTTCACAGAAACGCAATCACCAGGGCCAACGATGGCATGGACAGCGCCTGCGCCAGCCCTCTCTGTGCCTTTCACGTTGACCTCGGACATCGTGGAAGTGGAGATTTTTACCGACGCTGGTGGTCCTATGCTGACCGCAGCCATCGAATTGATTAGCCCGGCCAACAAAGACCGTCCCGCACATCGCGCTGCCTTCGCGGCCAAATGCGAGACCTATCTGCGGCAAGGCATCAGCTTGATCATGGTTGATATCGTAACCGGGCGCAGCGCCAATTTGCACAACGATCTCCTGCGCAAACTGGCAACGAGTCTGCCTCCGTTGGGCAGCGATCTGTACGCCATTGCTTACCGGGCTTCGCAGGTGCGAGGCGAGTCTCATCTTGACATTTGGCCTGAGACCCTGGCCTTGGGACGCACTTTGCCTACCCTGCCGCTCTGGTTGCAGGGCGGGGTCAGTGTGCCCGTGGAACTGAATTTGACGTATGAGCAGACCTGCACGGCGCAGCGCATTGGTGACAACGGTCTTGGTTGATGCGGATGGCTTCGCCGGCATTTCCCCAAACATGGTGCAACCTGGACGCGTGTCCTGCGTATTAGGCAACAGGTGAGGGATCATGAACCTGATTGACTGGGTTGGCGTGGCGAAAAACGCACTCTGGATCTTGGGCCTGGCTGTGGTCCTGGCGGCTCTGAGCTACGCCGATTGGTGGGCTGGCGTCAATCACCAGCGTTTGACCGCAGCCCTGCGTACGCCCCTGTTCCAGACCCCCTTCAACCTGGGCATGACATTGTTCGCAGCCGGCCTGGCCAGCACCAGCCGCTCCTGGTGGGAAATTGGCGCCTGGAGCGCGCTGCTGCTGCTCTTTGCCTGGCAAACCATCACCTCGTGGCAGGCCGGGCGCCAGACTCCCCGCACAACCCCGTCAGCGTCGCCTCAGCGCCCCGATCGCCCCGTTGATCCCCCTCATGTCTGAAATTTGTCTGACGAACCCGTGGCTTGTTGTTTTGTAACCTGCCGGCGCCCAATCGGCAAGGAAAGCACTCTAAGGGAAGGAGTTTGATCGTGGTTAATCAGCGCACAAATCTCATTCTGGGCGGGCTGTTGCTGCTTGGTGGTTTCTTCCTCCTCCTGGTCAACTTCGACATCTTCGGCGACCTCGGCCCGACGGTGTGGGGCCTCTTTTTTGTGGTCGGCGGCCTGGTCTTCGTCGCCCTCTACCTGGGAAACCGGCAGCATTGGTGGCCCATCATACCAGGCCTGACCCTGGTTGGCGTCGGCGCGCTCGTCTTGCTCAGCGGCGCCGGTTTGGAAGGTGAGTGGTTGCCGTCTGTTTTATTCGGCGCCATTGCGGCGGCCTTCCTGGTGGTCTATCTCAGCCAACCGGCTGTCAACTGGTGGGCTATCATCCCTGGCGGCGTCATGGCCAGCCTGGCGCTCGTGTTGATATCGGGTGACGCCGGCGGGGCAGCGATGCTGTTGGGCCTGGCCGCTACGTTTGGCCTCGTCTACCTGCAAGGCGCGCTGCGCAACCTCCATCAGCAGTTTTGGTGGGCGCTCATTCCGGCTGGCGTTCTGGCGATCATCGGCCTTTTCCTCCTGGCCGGCGCTGTGGAACAGATGGCGTGGATCGGGCGCTTATGGCCGTTGGTGCTGATTCTGGTCGGCGTGGGTGTTCTCTTGCGCAATGGATTATCTCCCAGCCGGGAGCGTTAGCCTATGACGACCACACCTAGCGACGGCGCGGCCAAGCGCAACACGCTTTTGTGGGGCGGCGGCATCTTGGTGGCCGGCGTTTTCTTGCTGCTTGTCAATTCCGGAAAGCTCGACCCCTATGCTCCCGTCTGGCAGTACATCCTGGCCAGTCTCTTTGGGGTCGGCGGGATTGCCTTTCTGATTCTTTTCGTGCGTGATGTCGTTCGCTGGTGGCCGATCATTCCCGCCTTCACCCTGCTGACGACCGGCGTGATCATTTTTCTGACCACGCAGGCCAAACTGGCGGGCGAAATGCTCGGCGCCATTCTGTTCTTCGGCGTCGCGCTGGCTTTTGCTGTGATTTTTCTGCTCGATCGCCGCCGCTGGTGGGCTGTCATTCCCGGCGGCGTGCTTCTACTCGTCAGCGCAACGACTGCGCTGAGCACCCTTCAGGTGCGGCCCAACGTGCTGAGCGCCACGCTGTTCATCGGCATGGGGGTGGTGTTCCTGTTCGTCTACCTGCTTGGTCCGCTCAAGCGCGAGGTCTGGTGGGCGCTGGTGCCGGCGACCGCGCTGATCGCCTTCGGCCTCTTCACCTTCGTTTTCAGCAGCGCAACCGGCGGCCCGCAGTTGTTCGTGGCGCAGTGGTGGCCGGTGCTGCTCGTGGCGCTCGGCATCTTCCTGCTCGTGCGCGGCTTCACCAGGCTGGGCAGCCGCACGCTGCCCGCGGCTGATCTGACGTTGCCTCCGCTGCCCGCGGCCGGGGAGACGCCAGCCGCGCCCAGCACAGCCGTCATTCACCCGCAGGATAGGACCGCAGCCATCGTGACGACCGCGCCGCCCACGCCGCCCGCGGCGCCGCCGTTACCCGAACCGGCCGCGCCTTCGCCGCCCGACCCCGTTGATTCTCCTGGCGATGAAGAACCGGCCTAGATAAGATCAAGGCCCGCCGTCAATCAGTGACGGCGGGCCTTCTTGTTCGTGCGCGCCTATCTGCGCCGTAAGGATCGAGACGCGGCCAGACGGCAGCTCGCGTGTTTGCCAACTGGCCGCGAAGCCCAGGCCGCGCACCTGGGCCGGCATCGCCCGCATCAGACGCTGCGCGGCCAGGTCGGGCGAAAGCAGGGCCTGCAGCAGGCGCGCAATCAGACCGGGGTGGTCAATTTCCCCTCCATCCACCCAGATGACCCATCCGCCCGGCGCCAGCACGCGACCAAACTCCTGCCAGGTGCGCAGATCAAAAACGTACGCTGTGGGAAAGGTCAGGATGATGCAGTCCACGCTGCACGCAGGCAGCGGAATGGCCTGCGCCGTGCCCTGCACGAGGAGCACCGAGGTCAGTCCACCGCGGCGCAGCCGTTGCACGGCCGCACGCAGCATAGGCGCAGAGCGATCGAGGCCGATGACCGCCCTGCCTGCGGCGGACGCCTCAGCCAGCAGCGCGCCTGTGCCGCAGCCAACTTCGAGGAGTCGCGGTTGGATGCCAGTTAGGGCAGTCCGCGCGCGCAGCGCCACGATGGCCTGCCGACGCCAGGTGTGCCACTGGCCGTTCGAAAAGAGCTGCGCCACCGCCTCATACAGCGGCGCCAGCCATCCATACGCCAGCGATGAGGCCAACTGGAAAACGAGCCGTTTGAGCTGCACGCCGCGCCTCACGCTCACCGTTGGCCCCGATGCGCCGTTTCGAGGCCAGACGGCAGCCGCAGACCCCCTGAGAGCTTGAGCGCGCAAGTCCGGTCGAAGCCGCGCATGATCGTGTTCCTCTCCAGGCTCAAGCGCCCGGCGCAAATACCAAGCCTGTTTCTCCGGCGTCCAGGCGCAGCACCGTGCCCGCGGGCGGTTCCTGCGTCAGCAGATAATCGGCGAGCGGCTCCCGCACGAACTTGCGGATGATGCGGCGCAGCGGACGCGCGCCCCACTCGGGGTGATCATTCTGCGCCAACAGCCAGGTGATGGCCGCATCGGTCAATTCCAGGGTCAGGCCGCGCTCGGCCAGCAGCTTGTTTTCCTTCTTGATCATCAGCACGAGGATCTTGCGCAGTTCGGCCTGCGTCAGCGGCAGGAACATGATGATTTCATCCAGACGGTTGAGGAACTCCGGCCGGAAGAACTGCTTGACCTTGAGCATGACCAATTCACGCGTCTCTTCGCTGAGCATGGTCTGTTCCAGGAACTCGGCGCCCAGGTTGCTGGTCATGATGATCACCGCATCCGCAAACGAGGTCAGACGACCCTGGCCGTCGGTCAGCCGTCCTTCTTCCATGACCTGCAGCAGCACATCGAGCACGCGCGGATGCGCCTTCTCCACCTCGTCCAACAGCACGACGGTGTAGGGACGCTGGCGCACGCGGTCGGTCAACTGGCCGCCACTCTCGTAACCGACGTAGCCAGGCGGCGCGCCGATCAGGCGGTTGACGGTATGTTCCTGCTGGTATTCGCTCATGTCCAGCACCACCATCGCATTCTCATCATCGAACAGGAACTCCGCCAGCGCCTTGGCCAGCTCGGTCTTGCCTACGCCGGTGGGGCCAAGAAAGAGGAACGAGCCAATGGGCCGGCTGGGGTCCTTCAGCCCGACGCGCGCCGTCTTGACTGCACGACTAAGCGCCAACACCGCCTCTTCCTGGCCGATGATGCGCTGGTGCAAAAATTCTACCATGTTGGCGAAGCGCGCGCGGTCGTCCGCGCCCAGTTTCGCCACAGGCACGCCGCTCATCAGGCTGGTGGCTACCAGCACGTCCTCTTCATCCAGCGTCGAATCGTCAGCATGGCCTGGGCTTGGCTGCGGCCGAAAGGCCAGGTGCGGCTGACTGCCCATGCGCACGACCGCCGCCGCGCGGTGCATGAGCTGCACCGCCGCCGCCGGAAGCGGGTTCTGACCCAGGTAGCGCTTGGCTAAGGTTGCCGCACGGCCCAGGGCCTTGTCGTTGACGGTGATGCCGTACTCACGCTCCAGCGCGGGTTTGTGCAAACCCAGGATGGTGGTTGTGTCCGCCACAGTCGCTTCGGGCACGCGCAGCACGTGGCTGCGTTCGGTGATCAGCGCGTCGTTGGCGATGCGCGCGGTGTAGTCCGCGTCGGTGACGCTGGCAACGACCACGGCGCCGCCGTCCAAGAAAGCGCGCCGCACAGCCGTGGTGGCCTTGGGGAACTCGGCATCCAGCGAATTGCCTAGAAAACGCTGCGCGCTGGGCAGAAAGAGGATGCCGCCGCTGGCCTGTTTTGCGGCCGCCTGCACCGATTTGGCCGCGTCGTCCAGCAGGGCTGTTTCTGCAATCGTGATGACGGACTTCAGATCGCGCGGGCCTTTGCCTTCGGCCATGAGCAGCGCCAGGCTCTGCACCAACGACCGTTTGCCCACGCCAGCCGGTCCCACCAGGATGACATGACGATTTTCGGCCAATGCCAGCAGGCTCAACATATCGCGTAGCAAATCCTCGCGGTAGAACACCGGCGCCAGCTCGCCGGCCTTGGCCTGCGCCACCCAGTCGGGGCTGGTCAGGCGTTTGGCCACGGCCGTGTCGGCCAACAGGCTGGTCATGGCGGCCGGCGTCACGCCGTAGCGCTGCAGCATGGCCGCGGTGGAAACGCCCTTCTGGCTCATAGCCGCCAGGGCATGGGCCGAGCCGACGTAGATTTCACCCGCAGCCTGGGCAATCGCGCGGGCCTCGTCCAGCACCACGATCATCTCGTCCGAAAGCGCGGCCGGTCGGCCGTCGTCGCCCATGAAGTCCAGATTGGCGTTGGCGCCGTCGCGCATCTCGGCCATCGTCTGCACAGTGCGCGCCATGTCGTCCAACTTGAAACCGCGCTCGGCCGCCAATTTCTGCAACACACGGTTGGCGTCGAAGTCCGGATTGGTGATGAACAGGTAAAGCAGCATTTCGGGCGTCAGCACCGTCTTGTTGAAGCGCTGACGCAGCGCCCTGGCCGCGTTGAGCGCCTTGCTGGTCTCCGGCGCGAGGATGTTTGGATTCAGTGTTCCCATACGTGTTTCCTATGCTTCGAGTGCTCTATGCTGTCCAGCGATGGCCTTCAGTCCCTGGGGCGCCGATGTTCCAGGCGCAGCGCAGCCAGCGCCAGCAGCAGCGCCAGGCCGACGACGGCGGCGCCGAGCAAAAAGACATCATGCAGGCCGGCGACCAGGGCGGCGGGCGGCGCGCTGGTGACGTCCGCGCCCACGGGGATTGACGTGGCGGCCTGCACGCGGCTGGCCCACAGCGCGCCGAGTGTGGCCACCCCGGCCGTTTGTCCCAGCACACGCGCCAGGGCCAGCAGACCGGAGGCAATACCCAGCCGTTCGCGCGGCGCCGCGCCCATAATGGCGCTGTTGTTGGGGGCGTTGAACAGGCCGATGCCCAGGCCCACCAGCGCGTAACGCAGGATGTAGCCGCTGCGCGTGGTGTCCGTGTTCAGGGTCGAAATCAAGACAAAGCCCACGGTCAACAAAGACAGACCGGCCACGCAGATGGCGCGCGTGCCAAAACGATCCGACAGCAGGCCAGCCAGCGGGCCCATCAGCCCCAGACCCACCGGAACAACGGCCAGCAGCAGTCCCACCTGCTGCATCGGATAGCCGAGGACATTGTTCAGATAGAATGGCATGAGGAAGGTGGAGCCAGCCATGGCGATGAAAACGAGCACGCCGGTGACCAGGTTGACGCTGAAGAGCACATTGCGGAAGAGATGCAGGTCAACCATCGGCTGGGGCGTGCGCAGGCTGGCCAGGACGAAGCTGATTGCCAGCAGTCCGCTGCCCAGGAGCAAGCCAATGACGAGCGGACTGCGCCAACCGGCGCCCTGGCTGAAACTCAGCGCCAGCAGCAGGGAAAGCAACGCGCCGAAGAGCAGCAGCGCGCCGGGCGCGTCGAAACGCTGGCCCGGGCGCGGCGGCGACCACGGTACAAAACGGTAGACCAGGGCCACCCCGATGATGCCGACCGGAAGATTGACATAAAAAATAGAGCGCCAACTGAAATGCTGAATCAGCAGGCCGCCCAGGGTGGGGCCAGCCATGATGCCGAGAGAGACGATCACGCTGCCGTAGCTCAGGGCCCGACCGCGTTCGCTGGCGGGAAACGCCTCGGTGATAAGGGCTGAACCGAGCGCGGCGACCATCGCGCCGCCGATGGCCTGCAGGACGCGGAAGACAATCAACCAGACGATGTTGGGCGCCAGTCCACACAGGGCCGAGGCCAGCGTGAAGAGGACAAAACCGCTGAGGTAAATGTTCTTCTTGCCGCGCATGTCAGCCAGGCGCCCAACCGTGAGCAGCAGGCTGCTGAGGGTGAGCAGATAGCCCAGCACGACCCACTGCACCAGGGCAAAGGTCGCGCCCAGGTCGCGTTCCAACGTGGGCACAGCCACGTTGACGATGCTGCCGTCAATCGTGGACAGGAAGATGCCCATGCCTACGGCGCTCAGAACCAGCCACTTACGGCTGTAGTCAGGCGGGGGCAGGGCCTGAGGTTCTGGCGCGGCCAGCGGAGATCGGTCAGCCACGGCGCGGCCTACGGCTGCAGCGGGCGGCGCTTGTCAATGTCAAAGCCGTAACCGTCTACGAGGACATGCATGGTGACGCCAAGCATCGCAACGGGCTTGATCTCCTCCATTTTGTGAATGTCGGTGTATTCGAGCGAATTGCAGTCCACGATGACGACGCTGTGCTGCCCGATGACGCGCAGGCGGTTATCCGCTTCGATGACGATGGCGGTATCCTCGTCAATGCCGACGCCGAGCAGGAAAGGGTTGTACGCGGCCGCGGCCATCAGGCGGCCGGTGCGCAGGCGCTGACTGAAATGTTGATCAATGATCAGGCGGTTGGTCAGCCCCAAGCCGGGCGCAAAATTGATCATGCGCTGGATCGGTGTGCTGCCCTGATGGCCGAAGGCAATCATATGCTCGCATAGCACAGCCGCGCCGGCGCTGGTGCCGCCCACCAGGACGCCGTTGGCGTTGGCGCGGCGGATGGCCTGCGCCAACGGCGTGCCGCCCAGCAGGGCCGAGAAGCGCAGCTGATTGCCGCCGACAAGGAAAATGCCGGTGGCTTCTTGCAGCGGAATCAGATGCGCCGGATCAATCGCATCCTGGCGCTGGAACACCGGCAAAATCTGCACGGCCGCCGCGCCAAACGACTGAAAGATGTCCATGTGCGCCTGACCGGCAGTCTGCCGGTCCTCGGACGCGGTGGGAACGACCACCAGCCGGGCGGCATCGCCCCCGGCCAGGGTGTGGAAATAGCGCAAGATGCGGCGTGCGCCGGCTTTGTCTTCGGAGCCGCCAATGGCCATCAGCGGACCGCGCTGGCTGCCGGTCGGAATAGGTGCAGGAGACATAATCTGTAATCTTCAATCTGTCATCTTGAATCTTGAGCCCTAGAACGAACTGCGCGCCGGTTCTTCCAGGATGTTCTCTTCTTCGTACAGGCCGCGCTTGTCAATGTCGTAGTAGTGATCGTTCGGCAGTTGGTGGAACTCGATGCCCTCGATGGACACGGTCTGCCCGAAGGGGACTTCGTACAGGTTCGTGCGCGTGATGCCGCTGCCATTGGCGAGGGCGGCGGGGACTTCGCCCACGCCTTCGAGGAGATTGCCCGGGTGCAGCACCACTGCGGCGTTGGCGTGAATGCCAACACCGAGCAAGAATGGATTGGCCGCCACGGCCACGCACAAAGGCCCATACCACGCATCCGCGGTGTAGTCCGCCACGAACATGACTCGATTGGTCAGTCCCAGCCCAGGCGCAAAGCGCACGATGCCTCGTTCAGGCTGCGGCCGCGGCTCGGCATAGGCGATCATGTGTTCCGCCAGGAAAGCGACGGCATGACCACTGCCGGCTACCACCTTGCCGCGTGCGTGACCGCGGCGGATGGCCTGCGCCACCGGGGTGCCGCCCAGGACGGTGGAGAGGCGCAGCGGGTTGCCATCCGTGAAGAAGTAAGCCGTGGCGTGTTGAATCACGGCCTGTGCGTCGGCGCTGCGCGCATCCAGCCGTGTGCGGATGGGGAGCAGCTCGACCCAGTTGACCCCCCAGCGCGCAAACAAGGCGCGCGCCTGCTCAGCGGCGTCGAAATCGCGACTGGCGGTGGGAATGATGGCAATACGCGCGCCGTAGCTGCCCGCCAACTGCCAAAAGTATTGTAAGATGTAGCTGGCGTCGTTGAACGGCTCGTGGCCGCCGGTGGCGACGAGGGCGCCCCGAGTAAAGCCGGCCGGTACAAGTGCTGGCATACGGTGGGTGGTACCTCACTGATTGGTGTGCACCGTATTGTACACGCGTTCACCCACCGCGGCAAGATGGCAGAATGAGGAATGAGGAATGAGGAATGAGGAATGCTGAAGGCTGAATAGCGCCAGCGCCAGGCGCCGCACAACCGTGGATGAAAACAGGCAATCCGTGGCGATCCGTGTTCATCCGCGGCCTGTTCTTTGGTCAGTCCTCACACAAAGCTATAAAGTCACCAAGATGTCAAGAGCTTCTCTGCGTCTTGGTGTCTTTATGTGAGTCAATCATGTTCGGGATACCTTGATGCGGCTCATCATGACCAGGGCCAGCAGCATGAAGACTGCGGCAAAGGGCCAGATGGCCCGGTGCGAGGTGAGGTCAATCAAGCCGCCGGCCACAATCGGCCCGGTAATGGCGGCCAACGATGAGGCGAAGTAATACAGCCCGGTGAGCGCGCCAATCGCGTGGTTGCCGCCCACATCGTACACCATCGGCAGCGAGTTGATGTTGACCAGCGCCCAGAAACCGCCCATCAGCGCCAGCAGCACGAGCAGCTGCAGGGTGTTCGTCAGCACCAGCGCCAGGAGCAGGCCGATGGTCATGCCGATCAGTCCGATCATGATGGTCGGCTTGCGCCCGATGCGCGTGGCAATCAGGCCGCTGGGAATAGCAAACAGAATGAGCATGGCCGCGAACGCGGTCAGCATTTGGGTGCCGGAGCCAACCGCAATACCAAGCACGTTGCGGACATACAGGGTGAAGAAGGCCTCCACCGCGTTCCAGGCGATGAACCAGCAGAAGATCGCGAGCAGAATGTACATGCCGTTCGGATTGTCGCCGCGGCTGACGTCACGCAGGCTGTCCCACACCCCTGGCGCCACGACTTCGTTGGCAGCCTGCGGCGCTGCGGGTTCACGCACGAAGGCCAGCACGACGCCGATGGCGATCAGCAGCAGCAGCGCGCCGACGATGAACGGCAGCGGCACGCCGATCTTGTAGAGGGCGCCGCCGCCAAACAGCGCGATGGCACCGCCGACGCCGCCCATCAGGTTGATGACGCCATTGGCCTTGCTGCGCTGCTCGGCCGGATATAAATCGCCCAGGTAGGCGACGGTGGGCGAGCGGAAGAGCGCCATGCCGATGTTGGTGCCCAGGATGGCGAGGGCAATGAGGGCAAAGTTGGTGCGCACAAAGGGCACCAGGATGAAAAAGACCGCGGCCAGCGGCGCGCCGGCCATCAGCCAGGGCTTGCGCCGGCCCCAGCGGCTGCGCGTACGGTCGCTGCGCGCCCCCACCCAGGGCTGGACGAACATGTTGATCAAGTTATCCCACGTCAGAATGAAGCCAACGACGAGGGCCGACAGCCCCAGGTCTTCCAGGAAGGGCGGGATCAGGCTGTTGAACAGCGGCCAGATGACGCTGATGCCCAAAAAGCCGAAACCGAGGACGAAGGTTTTCTTCCAATCGAACTTCATGGCGCGCCTCCCTCAACCAAATACGATTCTGCGATTTGCACGAAGCGTTCAGCGAACGCCATTAGTCGGTCAGCATGGGGCCGCTCAATGACAGACACCGCTTGATAGTTATCACAACACGATCCCTTCGCGACGAATGTTCAAGAATAGCGGGCTACGTTGATGTTCGAACCAAGCGAGCGAAACAGGGAATGTCGAGATGAGGAGATCATGACGCAGGCAAACCTCAGAAACGGCCGGATTGAGACGTTCGATCTCGGTGGCAGGGTTGGTATCATCATTCAGCACAACCATCAGATCAACATCCGACGCAGGGGTTGCTGTCCCGCGCGCGTACGAACCGTATAGGTATAGTTGGCTTAGCCGGGCGCCATACAAGTCAATTAAAGCTTGCTTTACTTCTCGAAGCGCAACGGCTATCACATTTGGCAGGTCTGGTGGCTTCCGAGCCTTGTCAGCCACAATTCACACTCCTTGATTACAAGTCCTCGCATCTCATTTTAATGGCTGCAGCCGGTTTCGCGAAATTGGATGGAGACGAAAGGACGCATTTCAATCTGGAGGCAGATCGGGCGACTGTCAGTCGCTGCAACTACTGCCAAGCCCACCTTCGTGAGCTACACCCCGAGATTGAAATGTACCCGAGACCAAACCCTCGAATTGAGCGTATGTTAGGAAAACAAACGATTGTACAGCCGGGGCAGTTGGGCCACCATGGCTCGCGCGCCGCGTTGACGCATGTCCGCGCTCGCCAGGCGCAGCAGACTGACCTGGTCAAGATCAGGCTCCACCAGCACGTCGGCCGAATGTGGATCGTCGCCCGCGCGCACCAGCAGCCAGGAGAGGGCCGCGATGCCTTGCCAGAGCGTGCTGCGCGGAATGGCATGCGGCGGCGGGAAACAATTCACCGCAATGACCACATCGGCCCCCAACTGGCGCGCTACCGAGATAGGGAGGTTGTTGGTGACTCCGCCGTCAACGAGCAGACGTCCGTCCAGCATCAGCGGCTCGACCATGCCAGGCACCGACGAACTGGCGCGCACGGCCGGCGCCAGCGGCCCGTGCTGGAAGATGACCGGCTTGCCGCTCATCAGGTCGCTGGCGACCACGATCAACGGCGTCTTGAGCTGCTCGAAGGTGGTGACGCCGGCGCTCTGTTCCACCCAGCGCTCCAGCCGCGCAAATGTGACGCCGAATCCGCCGGTGCGCGAGGGGCGCAGCGGCCGCGCAATGCGGTCCCAGCGCATCAACTCGGACACTTGCCGCACCTGTTCGTGGCTTCCACTCGCGCAATAGGCCGCGCCGACCATAGCCCCGGCGCTGACGCCAACCACAAAATCAATGGGGATGCCCTGGCCGTCGAGCACCTCCAAGACGCCGATGTGGGCGAGGCCGCGGGCCACGCCGCCGCCCAAGACCAGCCCGATTCGTTTGTTACTTGTCCAATTCATCGTCTTTTCGACCCGATCAGAAACTCGGCCTACTGCCGATAGAAACCCGGCTTCCCCAGGAAGCCGGGTTTCTGCCTGCGCAACCGTTCGCGGGGCTTCGAAGTGGGACGCAGATTAACGCAAGAAAAACGCAGATAAAACGGGATAGTGACCACGCAGGCGCGTGCGGTGAGATCTGCTTAAGGGACAAGGTCTGCCATCTCACAGAATAGCAAAATCTGCGTGCGAAGCTTGCGTTAATCTGCGTCCTGGTCATCTCCCTGAACGCTTACCTACCTACTACCACAATGCCGCCACGGCTTCCGGCAGGTCCAGCTCAGCCAGTTTCTCCGGCAGCGGCTTGCCGGTCTCCCAATCCCAGCCGCGCGCCCGATAGTAGATCGGCAGCATCATTTCAAAATCGAGGCTGTTGCCTTCGGTGTTGCTCTTGACCAGCGGCGTGCGCAGGAGCTTGGGCAGCGTGTCGTCCGCACGCGTCGCGCCCAGGCGGCAGTTGAGCGCGCGCTTGAGGTTGGTGATGCGCTGGCCTGTGCGCGTGATCCAGGCATAGTCCGCTTCGATGCCGGCGATGGTGCGCAGCAGGCTGACCAGGTTATCAACCTGTGGATCCTCGAAATGACAGAGGATAGCGCTGTTGGTGAAGCTGCGAAAATCCATCGTGGCTGCGGCCATCACCGCCTGCGCCTCGCTCTGCTCAAAGCGGTCGAGCAAGTCCAGGCCCAGCTCGGGGATGATGCGGCCGCGCCCCACTTCGTAGCAGTCGCCTGACATGTGGTCCGCGCCGCGGTTGCCGGTGGCATAGACCAGACCTTGGCCCATGAACGCGCGCGGATCATGGAACGGCGCTTCCAGGTTTTTGACCTGCACGGCCAGTTCAGGCACACCAAAATGCGTGGCCAGGGCCAGGGCGCCTTCCGCGGCGATGTCGCCGATGCCTTCACGCGCCCCAATCATGCGCGTCAGGCGAATGGCCGGTTCCGCATCCCCCCAGGGCAACGCCATGCCGATTTGCTCGGCGCTGATGATCCCTTCATTGTAAAGGTAGTAGAGCAGCCCGATAGTATTGGCGGTGGAGATGGTGTCCATGCCCAATTGGTTGCAGATGTGCCCGGCCATGCCGGCCGCCTGCATGTCGGGAGAGTCCAGGTTGGTCGTGAAGCCGGCGACCGTTTCGTATTCCGGCCCGTCCACCAGCGGCTCCTGATACTTATCCAGGTGGACTTCACGATTGCAGGCGATGGGGCAGCGGAAGCAGGCCAGGTGGCGAGTGAGCATGGTTTCGGCCATCGTGCTCATGTTGACGTTGTCTTCCAGGTGCGCGGATTCACCGGCCGTGTAGTAGCGCCGCGGCACATCGCCGTACATGAACCCGGCATCGAGACTGAGCACGGTTCCGCCCACGCGCAGCGCCTGCGTGAAGAGGTCTTCGATGACGAAGTTCATCGTGCGTCGCAGCGTCTCTTTGAACTCTTTGGGATCGGCCAATGGGATTTCCGCGCGGCCGTACG
The DNA here is from genome assembly GCF_900491745.1 of Candidatus Amarolinea aalborgensis. Lineage (NCBI taxonomy): Bacteria > Bacillati > Chloroflexota > Caldilineae > Caldilineales > Candidatus Amarolineaceae > Candidatus Amarolinea > Candidatus Amarolinea aalborgensis. Next base: position 23,064 of record NZ_UETR01000002.1, read on the forward strand.
CGGCGATGGCTTTGAGCTTCTTGCTGCCCATGACCGCGCCCAGCCCCGTGCGCGCGGCGCAGCGGCCGTGGTCGTTCATCACCGCGGCAAATTTGACCAGCCGTTCGCCGGCCGGGCCAATGCAGGCCACGCGCGACTTGGGCTGGCTGATCTCGGCCTTGACCCGTTCTTGCACGGCGTAGCTGTCGAGACCCCACAGGTGTCCCGCGTCGTGGAGCTGCGCTTCGCCGTTGACGATGCTCAAATAGACCGGCGCCGGCGCCTGGCCCGTGATGATGATGCCGTCGAAGCCAGCCTGGCGCATGGCCGGCCCGAAGAAACCACCGCTGTTGCCCTCGCCGGTCAGCCGCGTGGCCGGTGAACGCGTCACCACGCTGAAGCGGCCCGCAGCCGGTGTCGTGGTGCCCACGAAGGGACCGGTCATGAAGATGAGCGGATTGTCCGGCCCCAAGGGGTCGGTGTCAGCGGTGACATAATCCCACAGATAGCGTGCGCCCAGGCCGCTGCCGCCCAGGAAACGGCGCGCGTAGTCCGCATTGAGCGGCTCAACCCAGGTGCGCGGCTGCGTCAAATCAACACGCAGGATTTGGCCAAGATAGCCAGGGAGGGTGGTCATACGAGTGTCCTCGTTTTCGTCAGGCGCTGCCCAGATCTCGCGGTCGGCAGCGAATTTTCACCCCGGGGCGGGTCATCCCGCCGCGGCCCGGCGACGATCGCCGTTGCCAGGCCGCGGCGGTTTCAGGCGGCCGTGCGTCACTATTCAGGCATCCTCCGCCAACTGCCGCCGCCAGGACTTCGGCGAGCTCAGTCGAGCCGTCGGCCGTCGCCGACCGGCATCGCGTCCACGCAGGTCGGACGTCCGGCGGCACGCTCATCAGGCGTGATGTCCATTGCTCGCTTGCGACGGCGCACCGCCTGAGCAGTTAGGCCTGCGCTCAAAAATCAATCGGCGTGCCGTCGAAGGTGTAGCGCAGGAGTTTGGCGGTGTCGGCCTGATTGGGCACGCGGGAAGACATCGTCACCGAGGTGTCGCCTTCCACCAAGATCACCATGCGGCTAATTTCGCTATCGTACGTCGCGGGGTCAATGCCCATTTCGCGCCCAGACAGCGGCAGGCCGATCTGGCGCTCCAGGTCACGGATCGCGGCCGCCAGGCTGGCCGCGCCCTGCGCCTCATCCGCGGCCGGCAGATTCAGGAAGCGCGCAATGTCCGCGTAACGGGTCGGGTCCTGGCCGCGCACGCAGTATTCGATGGTGTAAGGCAGATACATGCCCACGCTGCGGCCGTGCGGGATGTGGAAGCTGGCGCCGAGCGTGTGGCCCAGCGAGTGGGCCAGGGCAGCCTGCGCATTGCCAAAGGCCATGCCCGCGATGGTGGCGGCGTTGTGCATGCGCTCGCGCGCCTCCATGTCTTTGGCGCCCTGGCTGACCGCGGTCGGCAGGTAGCTGAACACCAACTGGATGGCTTTCAGCGCCAGGCCGTCGGAGAAATCGTTGTGCCAGGAGCTGGTGTAGGCCTCGATGGCGTGGGTGAGCACATCAATGCCGGTGTCCGCGGTGACGCGGGCTGGCAGGTTGGCCGTCAGCGCGGGGTCCACGATCGCCAGGTCAGGCAAAATCTCGCGCGAGGCCAGGCCGAGCTTGCGCCGCTCTTCCACATCGGTCAGCACCGTGGCCCAGGTTGCCTCCGAGCCGGTGCCGCTGGTGGTGGGGATGGCAATCAGGCGCGCCTTGCTGCGCAGGCCGATGGGCACGATCGGATTGATCGCGGCCGGTTCAATATCAGGATATTCGTACAGAATCCACATGGCCTTGGCCGCGTCCATGGCGCTGCCGCCGCCCAGGCCGATGATCCAATCGGGTTCGAACTCCAGCATCGCCGCCGCGCCTTTGCGCACCGTTTGCAGCGAAGGCTCTGGCTCCACGTCCGAAAAGACGGCCGCGGGGATGCCGGCGTCGTTCAACTGCGCGATGACGAGCTCAGGATAGCCCAGCTTTGCCAGCATGGCGTCGGTCACGATGAAGGCGCGCTGGCCCTGCAACTGGCCGAGGTAGCTCAGGGCATCCTCGCCGTAGACGATCTCTGGCGCTTTGAAAAACCACATAACCGCCTCCTACCTGCTGCGCATGGGAACCAAGCCGGCGAGACGCGGTCGCCTCGCGCGGCCAGCGCCCGTTACACTTCGTCGGGATACTGCGTGGGGATGAAGGTCGTGCAGCGCACCAACTCATTGGCGGCCTTGACCGACTTCATGATCTTGAGCATGTTGCCTTGCAGTTTCAGCTTGCGCGTGACCAGGGCTTGAATGGGGTCAATTTTGCGGCCGATGACCTGCTTCCACGCGGACAGGGGCGCGGCAATGACGAATTCTGGGGTTTTGACCGAACGATCGGCCACCATGCCGGCTTCGCGGCATTTGCCGTGCCACAGGTCAAGGTACATCACCTCTTCCTTGACGACGCCCTGGCCCGGATCCACAATAAAATAGAAGTCGCCTTCCCACGTCGCTGCGGCTTCTGCGTAATCTTGACTCTGGTTTAGTTCCACCTGCAACTGCTTGGCCCATTCCTCGCTGGGAAACGGAAGTTTCATGGTTCGCTGCTCCTTTTTGTGATCCAATGGATGCAGTGCAAAGATGACGCACTGCGATATAAGCATTGTAACATGCTTTGCGCCTGCTGACAAAGCACAGAGGCGCATTGGCGGGCGGGACGCCCGCACTCCAGGTGACGGACGTTGGTCGCCCGCCCGGCGCGGCTTGACAGGACACCCGCGTCGCCGTAGGTTCACGCCTCCGGCGTGACGGGCGTTGGTTGCGCGCGATACACGGTCCGACAGGACATCCGCGTGGCCGTAGGTTCACGCCTCCGGCGTGACGGGCGTTGGTCGCCCGCGCGACGCAGTTCGACAGGACATCCGCGTCACCGCAGGTTCACGCCTCCGGCGTGACGGACGTTCGTTTTCCAGACACGACGGCAAGTCCACTCGTCGTGCTTATGGTAGGTCACATCTCCGGTGTGACAACGCTTGTCTCGCGCGTCGTCGTCATCGTAGGTCACATCTCCGGTGTGACGACGTACGTTTTTCAGACACGATGGCAAGTCCACGCGTCGTCATCGTAGGCCGCATCTCCGGCGTGACAACGCTCGTCATGCCGGCGACGACGGCCACCATAAGACTCTTCGGTGATTGACGACGGCTCATTCCAAATCGTCCCGATTGAATGATGTGAGCGAATCAGGCAATGTCCATCCCCATTGTTCTGGGTAGAACCCTCTTGATTTCCATGCCTAGAAACTACTGTGCGGCCAGTCCTCAGGGCGAGTTACGTATCCATGCTTAACCGGGTTGTAGTGAATGTAGTTGACGTGATTGTCGAAGTCCTCAGCATCACGAATGATGTGATCCTGAAAGCGCTTCTGCCAGAACTTCATCCTCCCATCAATTCCAAGCTTGTCTTTGTACGCATGGGTGAAGTACGATTTTGCCGATTGCATGATCGTGCTGAAACTGCTGGCGCCATTCGGCCTGATCAGCAGGTGCATGTGATCGGGCAAGAACACATAAGCGAGCATGATAAACGAGTGCAGTTTCTTCGTGTTGCGCAGCGTTTCGAGGAACAGGTTCAAGGTTGGTTCGTGAGCAAACACCGGCTCGCGCCCCTGGACGACATTGGTAATGAAAACGATGGAGTCGGGTACGTAATAGCGTCGGAAGTTCATAGGGTATACTTGCTCCATCATGCAGGATCACGCCACGCCGCAGGCGATGACCTACGAGGGGGTTGTTGTGTGGAGGCACGTTTGGTTGTCACGCCGGAGGCGATGACCTACGAAGGGGATCGTTGGCTCGTGATACATGCGGATGTCACGCCGGAGGCGATGACCTACGAGGGGGTTGTTGTGTGGAGGCACGTTTGGTTGTCACGCCGGAGGCGATGACCTACGTTTGTCCGTCCCGTACAGATAATGGTCGTGTTGGTTAGCCAGATCGGTTACGCCGGTGGCGATGGCGGATTCATGAATCCGGTAGAGCGGAGACGGCGCAGCGTCCAACCAGGCGCAGATGACCTCCCATAGTTCTGCCAACTGCTCAGGTTGCAGCCGCTCAATCGCGGCAACGACCTGACCCTTCGTTGGCGCCACAACGCGGTACAACCGGACTTCCTGGTGCTCTGCGAGATCCGACGGCGCTTGCAGCGGACGAAACACGCCGTTCTCATAGACGGCCGCAATGATGTCGTTTGCCATGATGTATCCTTTTGGCCAGAACTTGCCTCATGCGGCGGAATTGTAGCACGCACACCCGCCCGGCGCAAGGCTGAGGATTGTTCATTCTTGCGCCATCGTCTATAATGACGTGCGTTACAACTGTTCACTTTACGGCCTGACATGGAGAGGTGAATGTGTTATGATCCAAACTTGGCAAAGATCGAGGCCCTGGTGGATGCCAGGCAAATCCTCAAATTGACAAGCTACACATGAATGTCCCTGAGGTTGTCCGATATTGGCTTGAATCTGCCGATGATGATTGGCCGGTTGTCAAACATTTGATGAACAGCGGAGATTATCACTATGCTCTGTTCTTTGGGCATTTGCACTTGGAGAAACTACTGAAGGCGCTGGTCGTGAAGGCTACTGGCGAACACGCACCCCGTACCCACAATCTGCTCATTCTTGCGGAACGGACTAACGTGGTACTCTCTGACGAGAAACGCCGGCAGTTGGTCCGCTTTACGGCGTACAATTTAGAGACACGTTATCCCGAAGATCGTCTGTTACTACGCGATCGGTACTCGAAGTCCTTTACGGAGACGGAGCTGCAACTCATTGAAGAGGTGGCGTCATGGCTAAAGCAGGAACTGCAACGAGAGAGCAGCATCGAGTCATAGGACCAGAGCAGGTCATCCTCAAGGTGCAGGAACTGCGCCGCATCCTGCGTGCGCAAGACCTGGATATGATCGCGGTCTACCTCTACGGTTCCTATGCGGCCGGCACGGCTGACGCCGATAGCGACATTGACGTCGCAGTGGTCTCACCGGACTTGACGGGAGACCGCTTACAGGACTGGGTGCGCCTAACCACCCTGGCGACGCGGCTCGATGCGCGCTTCGAAGTCATCGGCTTCCGGCCTGAGCAGTTCCGCGACGAACATCCGTTGGCCTGGGAAGTCAAGACACGAGGCATTCTCGTGCAGTGACAGCCATATGCTTTCTGCCCCACTTATCGTCTTCGAGGAAGCTCTATGAGCAACGCAACAAATGAGAGCGCGCAAACGGCTGATGACGACATGCGATCTGCGTATGATTTTTCGGATGGCGTACGCGGCAAGCATGTGGCGGCCATGTGCAGCGGCTATACGATCACCATTCAGCGCGCGGACGGCACGACTGAAACCCGTGAAGTCAAGCCGACAGAGGGAGCCGTTTTTCTCGAACCGGATGTTCTGCGCTATTTTCCTGACTCTGAATCGGTGAATCGCGCGCTGCGAACCCTGATTGCGCTGTTTCCGAAGGAACCTGTCCGCGGCAACCGGCGCACCGCCCATCGCTCATCGTAAGGAAGCGTCAACCATTGACCGCCTGAGGAGGGCGCCCGATGCCTCTGCAACCTGGCACGATTCTGGAAAACCGTTACCGCGTCGAATCCCTGCTCGGCCAGGGCGGGATGGGCGCGGTTTACAAGGCGTTCGATCAACGCCTGCGCCTGGCCGTGGCGCTGAAGGAAAACAGCCTGGTGACGCTCGACGCCCGCGCGCAGTTCGAACGCGAGGCGCTGACGCTGGCGCGGCTGCACCACAGCAACCTGCCTGCCGTGACCGACCACTTCATCACGGCTGAGGGCGCGCAGTACCTGGTGATGACCTTCATCGAAGGCGCCAACCTGGCCGAGCTGCTGGCCGCCCGCGGCCGTCAAGCGCCGGCCGACGTGACGAGCTGGCTAGGACAGGTGTGCGACGCCTTGACCTACCTGCACAGCCAGAACCCGCCCATCATCCACCGCGACATCAAACCGCAGAACATCAAGATCACGCCGGAGGGGCACGCCTTCCTGGTGGACTTCGGCCTGAGCAAAGTTGGTTCCGCCTACCAGAGCACGGCCAGCGGCGCGCTGGGCGTGACCGCGGGCTATGCGCCGCTGGAGCAGTACGGCAGCGCGCACACCGATCAGCGCACCGATGTCTATGCGCTGACGGCCACCCTGTACGCGATGCTGACCGGCGAAGCGCCGCCAGAGAGCGTCAAGCGCGCCGTGGGGACGGTCGCGTTGACGCCGCCGCGCGCCCTGAATCCCACCCTCAGCCCCGCGCTGGACCGGGCGCTGCTGCACGGCCTGGAGACGCAGCCGACCAACCGGCCGGCGAGCATCGCCCTGCTGCGCCAGGAGCTGGAGGCGGGCCTGGGCGCGGCCAAAGCCGGCCGCCCCGCGCCCCCGGCGCCGGCGGCTCCGCCCACGCAGGTCATTCCGCGGCCCTCGCCTCGACCGGCATCGTCGCCAGCCAGCCTGGGACGTGGTTTGCCGGGCTGGATATTGATCGGATTGGGGGCGGCGGCCGTGGCGCTGCTGATCCTGGGGGTAGCCATCGCGGGTCGCGGTGGCCCGCCCCCGGCGCCGACTACGGCGCCGACCACTGGTGGGGGAACGGTGAATCCCAGAGCGACGGTGACTTTGCCGCCGGTAGTGACCGTATCGAACGCGACGGCTACGCCCACGCCAACTGATATGCCGACCTCCACACCGACCCGACCGACGGAACCTGCGGCCGGGGCAACCCGTGTACGGGACGCGGATGGGGCGGTGATGGTATATGTGCCGGCGGGCGAATTTACGATGGGATCGGCGGACAGCGACAGCCAGGCGCAGCCCGATGAGAAGCCGCAGCACAAGGTTACATTGGATGGATTCTGGATAGACCGCACGGAAGTGACGAATGCGCAGTACCGGAAGTTCGTGGAGGCTGGGGGTTACAACCAGAAGCAATATTGGACCGAAGCGGGGTGGGCGTGGAAGGAGCAGAACAACGCCACACAGCCGGGTTGCTGGAGCGACGGCAATTTCAATCAGGCCGCGCAGCCGGTGGTGTGCGTGAGCTGGTACGAGGCGTATGCCTATGCGCGCTGGGCCGGAGGACGTTTGCCGAGCGAAGCGGAATGGGAGAAAGCAGCGCGGGGTACAGACGGGCGGATTTATCCCTGGGGGAACACGTGGGATGGCACGCGTGTAAATTTTTGCGATCAGCAGTGTGAGTATGACTGGAAAGATGCGAGTGTGAATGATGGGTATAGGGCTACGGCGCCGGTGGGGAGTTATGCGAATGGGGTGAGTCCTTACCGAGCGCTGGACCTGGCGGGAAATGTGTGGGAATGGACAAGCAGTGCATGGGGGAACAGTGGTGATAAGCCAGATTTCGCATATCCATACAACCCTAACGATGGACGAGAGGGCCAGAATAGCACAAATGTTCGTGTCCTGCGGGGCGGGGGTTGGAACAATGAAGCGAGGCTTGTGCGCTCCGCCAGCCGGAACAGGCTCGACCCCGGCGACCGCAACAGCAACTTCGGTTTTCGGGTGGCGTCCCCCGGCCTCTGAGTCTCTGGCGTCTCTGGATCTCTGAGTTTTTTGACATCTGGCTTGGTGTGCGCCAGGATACAGCACGGCGAGACGAACTTGTGAGGGGGTGCAGGGGGCGACAGCCCCCTGCCGGTTCAAAGCGGCAACCTGTACTATGCGAAAGAAATGAGTGTTGCTATGCCGACACAGGTGCGCGGCGTCTACGCCGATATCTATGCCTGGGAAAATCTCTATACGGCCTATCTGCGTGCGGCGCACGGCAAGCGCAGCCAGGACGCCGTGGCGCGTTTCGAGCGGCGGCTGGAGGACAACCTGGTTGCGCTGCAGGACGAGTTGGCGCAGGGGACGTATCAGCCGGGGGCGTACACCAATTTCACCATCCACGAGAGCAAGCGCCGCGTGATCAGCGCGGCGCCCTTTCGGGATCGCGTGGTGCATCATGCGCTGTGCCAGGTGATCGAGCCGGCCTTCGAGGCCAGCTTCATCTTTCATACGTACGCCAACCGCGTGGGCAAGGGCACGCACCGGGCGTTGGATGCCTGCCAGGCCTGGACCAGGCAGTATCGCTACGTCTTACCGTGCGATATTTGCCAGTTTTTCCCGGCGATTGACCATCACACGCTGAAACAGCAGCTGCAGCGCCGCATCCAGGACGGCGACATCCGCCGCCTGATGGCACTGATCCTGCGCAGCGGCGAGGGCATTTTGCGCCAGGAATACGAGATGGTGTATTATGCGGGCGACGACCTATGGGCGGCCCTGCGCCCGCGCGGTCTGCCCATCGGCAACCTGACTAGCCAGTTCTGGGCCAACTGCTACCTGAACGAGTTCGATCATTTCGTAACCCGTGAACTCGGCTGCCACGCCTACCTGCGTTACATGGATGATTTTCTGCTCTTTGCCGATGACCGGGCCACGCTGTGGGCCTGGCGCGGGGCGATCGTGGAACGCCTGGCGCGCCTGCGCCTGACTCTGCACGAAACGCAGGCCGTGGTGCGTCCGGTTACGGAAGGGATTCCCTTCCTGGGCTTTACGATCTTTCCAACCCACCGGCGCCTAAAGCGGCGGCGCGGCATCGCCTATCAGCGCAAGCTGCGGCTCTTGCTGGCAGCCTATGCGCGCCGCGAGATTGGACGCGAGGCCATTCAGCGCTCGGTGCTGGGCTGGATCAACCACGTGCGCTATGGGGATACCTGGGGACTGCGCCTGGCCGTGCTGAACAGGCTGCGGCTATCGGGTCAGGTATGAAAGGGGCGCCATTGCATGGCTGAACGTGAAATCGCTGGCGCGGGCAAAGCGAGCGCCGAGCTGCCGCTCTTCATCAGAACATACGATTTCGTCGGGTGGCTGGTGCCGCTGACGAATCACTTTCCGCGCGCACACCGCCACACCGTGACCAAGCGCTTACTGGACGCGGCGTTGGATTTTCAGCAGATCGTGCTCCTGGCCAACTACGTGTTCGGGGAGACTCGTTTGGCGCAGTTGCGCCTGGCAGACACCGAGTTGGACAAGATACGGCTGTATCTGCGCCTGGCCCATCGTTGGCAATGGATCAACATTGGCCAGTATGAACATGCCAGTCGCCTGGTGGCCGAGTTGGGTCGCCTGCTGGGCGCCTGGCAGAAGGTGACTCGACAGACAGCGGGCCAACCTGGCCCGGCTGCAGTGGGGACCGGTTGAGACGTCGTGTCCTGCGGGGCGGGAGTTGGAACAATGAAGCGAGGAATGTGCGCTCCGCCAACCGGAACAGGAACGACCCCGGCAACCGCAACAACAACATCGGTTTTCGGGTGGCGTCCCACGGCTTTCTACGCACGCGGTGTTGTCTGAACCCGCAGAAACGCACCGCAACGTACCAGAATCCGGCGTCGGTTACGGCTGACGCCGCGCGGCTGAAGGCCGGCGCAATCGGTTCCTGGCCGCCTGCGGCATGCAGCGCAGGCGGGCGAATATCAAAGCAGCCGGCGCCCTGCCCGCCAGCGTCGTGACGCTCGGGCTGGCGCCGGCCAGCGTTCGTGTATAACGCGAGCCTTCGGCTTGCGCTGTTGACGCCCCAAGCGACCATGCTTTCCTGACTCCGAAGACGCAGGAAAATCATGGACGGATCTAGGCGGCGGCAAGTTCATAGGCCGGCACGTGCACGATGTCCCGTGGGCGCGGTGGGTGGCTCAGCAGCGCCAAGACCCGACGCGTCGTTTCCTGGCTGTATTCCTTCTCTCCGCACTGCGTGCACACATAGGCCGGCACATTGCGAATGATCCAGAATTCCCCGTTGTCTTCATACATGAAGGTGGTTTTCTGTTCGATCATCTCGCCGCGGCAGTAATAGCATGTCATGATGGTTTCAACCTGATTCGATTATTTGCCCATTATGGTCGGTGAAAAACAGTTGCTGTTGACGAGCGATGTACTGGATCACCTCTAGCTCTATCATACACCCTTTGTCCAGGATAGCAGTCGTTCCTGAGTCTTCGAGCCAAGAGCCATTGTAGCATAGGTGGCACGGCCTATCAACTGGACTGGCGATGATCTCGCCAGACTTGGCGGGAGACCGCGCAAATTATGAGTCAGCATCTGTAGAGCCGAAACCCAAAGAACGCCTCATGGAACCGACAGTCGCCAACTATTTCCCTATCCCGCGTCTTCGTGGTAGGTAGCCGGCGTTTCAGCCACCGCCACCTCGACACGTGACGACTGAGGTATCCGCCCTGGTTCAACTTCAACCGCCAAACGCAAGCCGAGGCTGTGCAGCAAAGCATTGAGACTGGACAATTGGGGATTGCCGGCTGCCGAAAGAAGCCGGTAGAGGTTCTCGCGATTCAAACCAGTCTCGCGCGCCACATGGCTGATCTTACGCGCCTCAGTCACATCACGCAGCGCCAACAAAAACATCTGCTGGTCGCCATCCTCGATGGCCGCATTCAGATAGGCCGCTGCTTCCACAGGGTCGGTCAAATCCGCCAGCAATCCATCTTCGTATCTGACCGTCACCTCGCTCATATTGCCCTCCGTAGGTAATCTGTCCAATAGGCCTGTGCTCTTTGAATATCGCGCGCCTGCGTTCCCTTGTCGCCGCCGCAAAGGAGAATGACCAGGGCGTTCCCCCTGCGACCATAATACACGCGATACCCAGGCCCAAGATGTAGGCGCAGTTCGCTCACGCCACCGCCGACGCCACGACTGTCGCCGAAATTTCCGAGACGAACCCGATTGAGCCGCACCCGCACTCGCGCACGCATAGGCGCATCGCGCAAACTCAGGAGCCACTCGCGAAACGGATTACGTCCGTCTTCTGTGAGATACTCAAGGAGTTCGATGATGGCATTGTCTGGCATGCGAGCATTGTAGCATAAAAACTACATTCTGACAACTTCACAGAAACCGATCAGACTAGACGGGAGACCGCTTACAGGCCTGGGTGCGCCTGACTTAACGTAAAGCCGCAACGCTGTAACGTCGCAAAGAGGCCTGCATAGCCGTCCACAAGGTGCTTGTGGCGAACAGAACGACGCACGAACAGGAGTTTCTCTGCGCCTTTGCGCCCGGCGCCTTTGCGTTAGGATGGTGCCTTGTGCAGGTTTCTCCTGACCATCACACAATTCGTGACATTCGTCCAGCTCGTGGCTTGACTCTGATGAACCTTGCGAGTCCCAAGGAGAACAAAATGATCAAACAGTTCAAAATCGTGGTCGAAAAACACTCCGATGGTTACGTGGCCTACCCATTGAATCTGAAAGGCGTGGTTGTGGGGCAAGGCGATAGCGACGAAGAGGCGCTGACCGATGTCAGATCAGCCATCACGTTCCATATCGAGACCTTTGGGCCAGAGGTGCTGGCAACTGCTTCCGGCCCGAGCAGTTCCGCGATGAACATCCGTTGGCCTGGGAAGTGAAGACACGCGGCATTCTCGTGCAGTGACCCAGCCCAAACAACCTGCGAACTGGGTCAATTGACAGCCCATCTTGGGCAAACTATAATTGGCCTCAATGGTGAATGTTTTTTGGACACCGCCTGACTCGGACAGGAGATCTTGTCGTGATCGAAACGATGATCAAGTTGGATGCCGTTGGGGATACCAGGCAAATTATGGCTCAGATTGATACGATCATACCAGAACTATTAGCCTTACGCCGCCGGTTGATCGCTGCCTTGCCTGCGCCAGTAACCCCGTCACATCACCTGACTGCTACGTTGTATGGTGCACTTGGGCATGGCGTTTGGGAAGAATACGACATAGACATTGATTGGGGATGGGTTCGGCAGGCTGCGTGCTCAACGAGATCGCCTGATGTCTGAGATGGGTGATTGACCTTCGATAGTTTCTCTGGTAAAATGGCGCTCATGTGCACTTACGTGCCGTTTGGTAATGTCAAACAGGAGAACTTCCGATGTTGGAGACACGATCTCTTCCGCCAGGAATCACGCGAAAGACGCTAGCTGGACTGGTCAAAGAAGTGGATGGTCGGGAGGCCGTATTGCGAGCCATGGTCCATCGCTTTGAGCAACGCTATGGCTCACTGGAAAAGCTGGATGCGCGGTTAGAAAGAGGCCAGGGTTCTGAGCATCCTGACTGGGAAGACTCAATCGAATGGCGCAATGCGGTGGAGATCTTGCGCCGCGCCCAGACCATGCGGAGTCTCTTTGAATGGCTACAGGGTTTGACCAAGCAGTTGCCCAGTTCATAGCTCAATGCAAGTACGTGACGTCCGTTCAAGATTTGATGACCAAGTGGCGACTTGAATTGGGTGGCGTCTACTTCCTCGATTTGTATTTCAATGCTGATCTGAACAAGTATAGCTATACGCTGGTGTCGCAAGGCGTTCGTATCATGGGGTGGGACAATGCACGTCATCATTCTGAATTGGCGAACTTCCCTCACCATGTGCACCATCACAACGGAAGCGTTGAACCCTCTGGGCTATCGGGCCATCCAGAGAAGGATCTTGAACAGATTCGACATATGATAGAGGCCTATCTGAAGAGCAGAATCTGAGATGTTGCGATTAAGCTATGCCTGAACTGGTCATCTCGTAGGTTCTCGCGATTCAAACCAGTCTCGCGCGCAACATGGCTGATCTTACGCGCCTCAGTCACATCATGCAGCGCCAACAGAAACATCTGCTGGTCGCCATGCTCGATGACCGCTGCCATCTGCTCTTTCAGCTATGCGTCGTGGCGCCTTTGCGTTTCAAATCTCTTGATTGCGCACGCAGCACGCCAATGTAGACAGGATGAACAGGATGCGCAGGATTCTCGTTTTGTGGTGTGCAGAACCGTCGCTGCGACGCGCCAGGCATCCTGTCAATCCTGTTTCCTGTCAATTTCCTTAGGATGCGCAGGATTTTCGTTCTGCGCTGTGCCCAACCCATCGCTGCGACGCGCCAGCCATCCTATCCATCCTGTTCATCCTGTCAATTCCCTCACGAACACGCCTGGTTCCAGGCCGCAGCCACGGTCATCACGTCCACAACATCAATCACGCCGTCGGGAATCACATCGTAGCGCGGATCGTAGAGGCCGCCGGCGTACCAGCGCTGCGCCACGGCCTGAATGTCGTTGACATCCACCAGCCCGCTGCCGTTGAAATCGTAGCATAGGCTGACGACGCCCGTGATGCGCACGACGCGGCCGTTGTTCGTGTCGGCCACCAGCAGATCGCCGGTGGGCAGCAAGGCCAGCCCCATCGGACTCCAGAAGCTGCCGGTGTGCCCGTCGTTCGGCCCGCTCCAACTACGCACGAGCGCGCCGCTGGGACTGAGCAGTCGCACGCGGTTGCCGCCGCGGTCGCTGGCTGCCACGGCGTCGCCGGGCAGCCGCGCCAGCCCCTGCGGCACGCCTAGCCCGACGGCCCAGTGCGCCTGCCACGTCAAATTGACGCCGTCATCATGCAGCGCCTCGATGCGGCCGTTGCCGCTGTCGGCCACCAACACGGTCTGCCCGGCCGGGCCGATGGGCAACAGCGCCTGCGGGTTGTTGAACTGCCCTGCGCCGCTGCCCGCGCCGCCGAATTGACTCAGCGTGTTGCCCATCCAATCCAACACATCCACACGATTCACGCTGCTTTGACTGACCAGCAGCCGCGTCTGCTGGCTGCTGCCCACGCGCGCCGCGCCGCTAATGAAAACCTCGTCCAACGCGGCGTCGGCCTGATCGCGGCCATCCACGCCCGCGCCGACGCTGAGCCAGGTGGGCATACCGGCCAGCGGGACGCGCTGCACATGTGAATCCACCAGGCGGCCGTCCACCCAGAAGGTGAAGCGGCGGTAGGGGGTTCCGGTCTGCACCGGCTGCCAGGCCAGCGCCAGGTGGTGCCAGACGTCGGGCTGCCAGTCGGAGACGTCGGCGTAGAGGGCAAAATCGTGCCGGCCCAGGCTGCCATCTGTGAACCAGGCGTAGAGCCAGTTCCAATCGGCCTTGGCCAGACGCAGGCGATAACCGTTATTGCCGGCCTGCAGCGCCTCGAACAGGGCGTGCTCCTGGTTGTCCGCGCCGATCCAGCTCGGCTTGACCCACATCTGCACACTGCCCTGCGCCGGATCGAAATGGCTGGCTGCGGCGTAGGCCAGTTGATCGTCGCCGTCCACGAGCGCCGCGCTGTCGAAACGCCCAGGCACAAAACTGACGCCGGTGGCGGTGATGGGCTGGCTGCCGCTCAGCTTCAGGCTGCCGTCGAAGGGCGCCAGGCCGAGCGTTTGTCCATCGGCCGCGGGCCGCGCCGTGATGGTGAAGGGCGCGCTCGCCAGCGCTATGCCGGCCGGGCCTTGCAGCGGCCCGGCGACGAAGCCTTCCTGCCCAAACCAGTTGACCAGTTGGCGCTGGCTGTCCAACACCTTGAGGCGATTTTCGCCCGTCACCCCGGCCAGCCACTGCCCGTCCGCGGTGCGCACCAGGGCGCGGCCGCCGGCCAGTCCCAGGTGCACCGATCCCTGCCGCCCCACCCAGCGGTCATCGGCCAACTGCGTGACGAGCGCGCCGTCATGACTATCCAGGATGACCCGTTCGCCCGTGGCTGGGTTGACTGTCACGGCGGCGGGCAGAATGGTGCGATGCGCGCGGAAGACCGGGCTGAAGCCGCTCTCGCGCCCCTGGCTGTCCACGGCCGTCACCGCATAGCGGGCCGTGCGGTTCGACGTGTCCACCAGGTTCAGGTTGGCGGTGCTGGCGATCAGCGTCAGGGGATAGAAGCCCGGTTCCTGGCCGCGATAGACGCGGTAGGTGGTGATACCAATCGCCGGGCTGGGCGCCCAATTCAGCGTGACGGTTGTCCCATCCACGCGGCCGCTCAGTTTGGGCGGCGCCGCGGGCGCGCCGGCCGCGGGCAAGTGCGTGCTCAACACGCGTTCGTAGGCGCTCGCGCCGCCCTGCCAGAAGGCCAGGTTGAAGTCGCTCAGCGTCCACCAGGCGTAGAACTGCTGGCCGCCCTGACTGACCTGCACCAGCAGTTGGCCGTTGTAGCCCACCACGTCAATCTGACCGAAGGGATTGGGCGCCAGGGTGTGCCCGGTGGCGGTGGTGATGCCGCCGAGGGGCAGGCTGCGATTGGGCAGCGACATGCGGCCATCCGCGCCGGTGACGCCGCTGGCGATGGGCGCGGCCTGCACCGTGCCGCCTTGGTCCTGGTAGATCGTCACGGTCGCGCCGGCCAGTGGCTGGCCGCGGTTGTCCAGCACGCGCAGGGTGGTGCTGGCCGGCACATCGAACAGATACTCGCCAAAGTAGCCGCGGCGTTTGCCCTGGTGACTGTTGAGCGCCAGGGCGCTGTGGTCGCTGTAATCGCGCCACGGCGTGTGCGGGCCGACGTCGCCGCCGCCCATCAGGCCAGGACGCACCCACTCGAAGCCGAGCAGCAGCGGCCGGCCGTCGCCGTCCGTCACCTGGTTCTGGTAGCTGCCGGCGATGTTGAGGTTGTACTCGTCAATCACGCCCAGTTGATGGGTCAACTCGTGAATCAGGCCCCAGTCAATCGCGCCGGCGAAGGTCTGCGCGTAGTTTTCAGCCGAAAGCTGCGACTCGTCCTGCGGGGTGTCGGGATCGTCCGCTTCGACGCGGAAAGTCCAGCGGCCATCGAACCAAACGCTGCCGCTCACCAGGTCGCCGCCCACCTCCTCGGTCGCAGTAATGACATCAATGCGCACGCGATCGAGAATGCTGTTGGGCGCGGCCGCGTAGGTTGCCGCGGCCAGGTTGACGTTCATGCGGTCGAACTGGGCCTGAATCCAGTCGTTGAAGCCCCAGGAACCGACCAGGTTGGCGCGCGTGGCAAAGGCTTGCACGATCAACGGATGCACCAGGACATCCATGTAGAGCGCGTCGGTGGCGTCGCTGCGCTGGTTATTGTTGCGCGTGATTTCGCTGAAGGTCACGGCCGGGTCAAGCGCCAGTGACACGGTGAAGCGCGCCGTCTGCCAGGGCCAGGTCAGGGTGAGGGTGGTGGTGACGCCGGGCGCCAGCGGCGGCAGATTGACCAGAGTGACCTGCGGCCGCGCCAGCGCGGCCGCCGCGGGCTGCAGCGTCCACACCGCGCTGGTGGCCGGGCTGGTCACCGCGCCCTGGTTGGCAATGCGCGCGGTGAAGGTGACCACTTCGCCGGGCAGGGGAAAGCGGCGCAGCCCCTGCGTGCCGGGGCACAGGTCGGGCAGGCCGCTGCTGTAGTCCAGGCAGTAGCGCTGATAGCGCGGCGTGCGTTCGATCCAGTTGACGCTGAGATCGGGCAGGTCGGGCACGCGGGCCGGTGGCGTATTGCCTTTGGGCGCGTCCGGATCTACCCAGTAGAAAGGCGGCGGCGTTGGCGGCGGCAAGGGGCCGGAAAGGGGACGACCCGCAGGCAGAGAGGTCAGCCAGGGGGCCGGCGCGTCCGGTGAGACCGGTTCAGCCAGGGCCGGGGTCGGCGTTGCCGCCAACGCGGCCACGGTCAGCAAGAGCAGCAGGGTCAAGATGGTCAGGCTCAGCAACCACTGAGTACGCAACATGAGATTTCCCTCCCTCGGATGGTTGGATTGGCTGGATTTTCGAGCCTGAACAAGTTCAGGACTCCCGGATCAGCTGGACTCCCGAACTTGCTCGGGACACGGGGTCGAATGGTCGAGCTTGAACAAGTTCAGGATTCCCAGATCAGCTCGCTGAGTCAGAGCGACTGCGAGGGTGTCAGCCGCGTGGGGTGCGGCGTCTGCGGCATCGGATAGCGACCGTACTGGTGCATGTAGAGATCGCTGTAGATCATATTCAGTTCCGCGCGGGCGCGCAGTAGGGCAAGCGAATCCGTGGTGCCGGTCAAAGCCATTTGTGCGGTTGCCAGGGCTTCGAGCGCATCGCCGATGTTGATGCCTGGCTGGCTGGCCGCGGCGACGTGCGCCACCACCACCTGCGGCGCGCCTGCCTGCGCCAGGTCATCGGCCAGGCGCGCCAGGCGCTGCGATGTGTCGCGATCCACAGTCGTCGCGCCGTAAGTCCATGTGCTGCGCGTCCACCCCACGGCCGCGGCCACCGCCAGCACGAGGCACAGGATCAACGAGGCGAGGATGACGAGGGCGCGGCCGACCGACCGCGGAATCGTCGGCCGCGGCGACGCGCCGGCGCCGCCCAGCCCTGCGTCCGTTTCGTCGTCTGCGCGCGCAACGCCCTCCACGTCTAAGGGCGATAGCAGCGCTGGCGATTTCGGGTCCGATGCGTCGGTTGTCATGACCAGTTGACCAATCAGTATTCACGTCCTTGCTAGGTGAAACAGGGCGAGCGCTTCGTACTTGTCGCCGTCTGCGCTGCGGAAGCCAACCGGTGACTGTTCCAGGATATGACGCGCGGTGTCCAGCTGGCCCATGCCACAAGGCAGTCTCGCGTCGCCGCAAATTATAGGCAGGAATCAAGCTGCCGTCAACAATATCCGCATGGCGTCCTACCTGACGATCCGATCCTGCGCAAGGGGATTTCGCAGCCCCCTCGCAGGGCTGCGGCGAGACGACGATCTCAGAGGCGCACGACGTTCTCACACGTCACCGCGCTGATGTTCACGTACCCCTGCGAGGGTTGGCAGCCGGGCAATCGCCCAACCTTGCGCAGGCCCGCCGTGTAAGGGGCACGCGCTGGCGAGGGCGTTCTCGGCTTGCCCGGCGCTGGATGGAGCAGCCAGCCTGCGCAAGGGGATTTCGCCCCCTCGCAGGGCTGCGGCGAGACGACGATCTCAGAGGCGCACGACGTTCTCACACGTCACCGCGCTGATGTTCACGTACCCCTGCGAGGGTTGGCAGCCGGGCAATCGCCCAACCTTGCGCAGGCCCGCCGTGTAAGGGGCACGCGCTGGCGAGGGCGTTCTCGGCTTGCCCGGCGCTGGATGGAGCAGCCAGCCTGCGCAAGGGGATTTCGCCCCCTCGCAGGGCTGCGGCGAGACGACGATCTCAGAGGCGCACGACGTTCTCACACGTCACCGCGCTGATGTTCACGTACCCCTGCGAGGGTTGGCAGCCGGGCAATCGCCCAACCTTGCGCAGGCCCGCCGTGTAAGGGGCACGCGCTGGCGAGGGCGTTCTCGGCTTGCCCGGCGCTGGATGGAGCAGCCAGCCTGCGCAAGGGGATTTCGCCCCCTCGCAGGGCTGCGGAGAGACGACGATCTCAGAGGCGCGCGAGGCGCTCACAAGCCAAGGCGCTGATGTCCCGTGATCCATGTGAGGATGGCGTCAACCTGATGTGTGTCATAGCGCGCGGTTGGCGGATCAAGTAGAATGGCGATAGTTTCCTGGTTTGTTTCTTTTGTCGTGCTGTGACCCTGACAGCGGTGAAAGAGTCCCGGAGGTCGCTGCAAATGCTGGTCGTTCACCTGGCATTGAAGCGGCTTTTTTTGTTTACGTATCAATGCCAACGAGCCAGCCACGATGCAACCCTGTTACCTGTCAAGCGAGGCTCATCATGGAAAACAATTCTACTCGAGGCGATTACCACAAAGCGTTGTGGCTTCTTTTTGTCATCCTGGTTGTTGTCATTGTCGGCCTGATAGCACAGGCGCGAGCAACCCACGCCAGTGGAGCCCTGGCAACGAGTGGAGCCGATGCGCAAGCACTTTTGGCTTCTTCCACACGCAACAGTGAAATTCCCACCAATGAGTTCTAAGCCTTGAAGAAGCTCTACGAGAGCACTCAAGGAGATCTCTGGTTTGATCACACCGCCTGGATGGAGAATGAATCTCCGTGCAGTTGGTATGGGATTGTGTGCGACGACGATCATGTGGTCGAAATCTACCTCTCAAGCAATCGGTTGGTTGGCAACATTCCGGAATCGCTTGGTCAGATGGAGAGTTTGCGCTACCTTGATCTGTCTGCTAACAAATTAGGGCGTCCGTCTGAAGGCTTAGGCGATTTGGTTGAGATTGCCCCGCTCGTGTTTGCGTTACCCAACCGTTCTGCCGTCGATTGGAGCAAAGACACCGCGGTCTTGGTCAGCGCCCAGGTTCAATCCACCCCTTCAGCTCAGATCACACTGACATGGCCGCTTGATCCCAACGCGGCCGGCTACCGGGTTTATCGCAAGTCGAAGAATGACGCAACCTGGGGCACGCCAGTGGCTACTCCGGGAGCAACAGCGATTGCTTTCGTGGAAACCACAGTCAACGGCGCCGCGCAGGAATATCGCATCGAGAAGGATGTGGTTATACCGCATCCGACGGGAACGCCAGAAGCCTATACGGCCTACGGTTACATCTATGCCGGCGTCGAAGTACCGCCGACTTTGCAGCGAGGCAAGGTGATCTTGATCGTGGATAGCAATCTCACAACCGCCTTGTGGCAGGAATTAGCGCGCTTGAAACAGGACCTGGTGGGCGACGGCTGGCTCGTGCTGCGGCATGATGTGGCGCAAACGGCCACCATCCTGAGTATCAAGGGCCTGATTCAGGCCGATTACCTTGCGGATCCAACGCAAGTCCGGGCTGTGCTGCTATTCGGGCATATCCCAGTGCCCTATGCTGGTAACCTGGTGCCCGATGGTCATGTGCCGGATCATCGCGGCGCCTGGCCCGCCGACGTCTTCTATGGCGACATAGACAATGTTGCCACAGGGTGCCAGGCCAATGATATCTGGACGGATTGCATCGTCAATACCGACAATAACGAACCCTTACCGCCTGACCTAAGAAACCGTAATATCCCTGGAGATGGCCGTTTCGATCCGTCGCCGTTGGATTATGAACGGATTCCATCAGATGTGGAATTGGAAATCGGACGGGTTGATCTCTACTTCCTGAATGCATTCGCCGCTACGGAGACGGAACTGTTGCGCAATTACCTGAACAAGGATCATGCGTTTCGCCACAAGACGTTGACGATTCTGCAGGACCCGGACATACAGCGCGGGTTCGTTGCCAACACTTTCGATACGGCCGTTAGGGGCTACGATTTTGCGGCCAGTGGATGGCGCAATTTCGCACCGTTTTTCGGACCTGACCATATCACGGTTGCCAATTCCAGTCTCTATCCCAATTACCGTTGGGATCAGATTGTAGAAGATGTCTATCCCGGCAGTCATTTTGGTAACCAGGCCCACTTGTGGGCTTATGGCAGCGGGTTCGGAACGAACTCCTCGGCAGACCACATTTTTAGTACAAGGCGATTTGCCGATTACCCAAGAGTCAAGGCCGTTTTCACCATGCTCTATGGCAGCTACTTTGGCGACTGGGATCAGTTCAATGACTTCCTGCGCGCGCCTCTTGGTTCTGACTATATCCTCACCAGCAGTTGGTCAGGGCGGCCACACTGGTTCTTCCATCACATGGCGCTGGGGGAAACGATTGGGTACAGCACGCGACTTACCCAGAATAATCAAGGATTGTATTACGCGGGTGAAAATAGTTCTCTTTATGCTGGCAATGTTCATATCGCATTGATGGGCGATCCCACATTGCGCATGCATGTGTCTGCACCCCCAAGCAATGTACTGGCAGAAGTTATTCCAATCAGCTCGACCTTCCAGGTTCGGCTGACCTGGAACGCCTCGCCCGATGCCAATTTGGGATATATCGTCGAACGAATTGACGACGTAGATCCTGTCGAGTGCTCATCGGCCGGTTTCTTCCCCCTTCACAGTGGTTACATCACAACCACGACTTTCCTGGACGAGCACCCCTTCCTGGTGAACCCCTGGCCCGGTCCCAGCATGTATCGAGTGCAGGCGGTTCAGTTGGTTACGTCTGGCAGTGGTAGTTATCATAATACCAGTCAGGGCATTTTCGTCACGGTTGGACACACAGGATTCCCGCCGTGTTGATTTCGCTTTCCCACTTCTGCTTGCGTTCATCGAGTAATCGAATCAATCGCCATTGAGAGGTCATGGAGGCCGATGATGCTAGATACAAACAACACGGATCAGGGGCGATTCGCTATCAGGATGGTGGCTGTGGTGATCTCGTTCCTGGCGGCGCTCCTGGTCACAGTAGAACTAATCCACGCTGACAATGCATTCTCTGAAGCAACACCGCATGATTTCTCATGCATGGAGGTAACGCAGATCCCACAGGCGGAATGCGTAGCGATTGTTGCTTTCTACAACAGCACCGATGGACCTCATTGGTGGCGTCGTGAAGGATGGCTGCAATCAAACACACCATGTACCTGGTTCGGTCTAGCATGCACGAAGGGGCACATTACGCAAATTGTCATGGAGAACAACTGGCTGAGGGGTCATTTGCCACCAGAGCTCGGCAACCTCACCAATTTGCTCCGACTAAAACTATCCGGGAACGAACTTTACGACCAGATACCGGTAGAATTGGGCCATTTGACCAATCTCCAGTCAATGGAGTTAGGAGGGAACCGACTCAATGGTATCCTGCCACCAGAATTGGGAGACCTGACTGGATTGCATGTGCTCGATTTGAGCTCCAATCACATTACCGGTAATATTCCGGCCACTCTGGGCAACTTGACGAATCTCAACCGTGTGATGCTGTCCGTCAATCACCTGAGCGGTCCGATTCCGCCAGAATTGGGCAACCTGGTGAACCTGCAGGAGCTTCAGCTATCCGAGAATGAGCTGAGCGGACCCCTTCCGCCGACCCTGGGTAACTTGCCTCTCCTGGAAGTCCTGGCCATCGAGTTGTGCTTTCTGAGCGGAGAGCTTCCCCCTGAATTGGGCAACCTGCACAACCTGGGCTCGCTCTTGCTCTACCGCAACCAGCTGCAGGGCGCCATTCCGGCCACATTCGGGAATCTGACCAATCTGGAATACCTCTCCCTCGGCACCAATCACTTGAGTGGACCAATCTCCCCAGAACTGGGCAAGCTGACGCAGGTTCAATACCTGGATTTATCCAGTAATCACTTGAGCGGCTCGATTCCGCCCGAACTGGGCAACATGAGCAGCCTGCTCGGACTCGAACTGAGCGACAATCAGTTGTCGGGCGAGATTCCGGCTGAACTGATGCAGCCGCCGTACCTGTACTCGGTCGGTGTGGACTACAACATGGTGACGCCCACCGATCCAACGGTGATTGCGTGGCTGAACATGGTGGATCCAGGGTGGGAGTATACCCAAACGGTGCCGCCGAGCAATGTGCAGGCCACTCTGGTCGCCAGTCATAGCGCAACCCTGACCTGGACGCCGATTCCACACCTGTGGTGGGAGGAGGGCTTCTATGAGGTGAGCTACGCCACGAGGCCCGGCGGGCCTTATGTGGTGCACGGTACAACACCTGACAGGGCGACCGACCATTATGGGGCCGCTGATCTGCCGCCCGCCAATCTCTATTGTTTCGTTGTGCGAACGTTCACGGCGCGGCCCATCTACTATTTTGCCAACGAATGGTGGAGCGCCTACAGCCCCGAAGTGTGCGTGGGCGCGCCGACCGCAGTGCACTTGCGCAGTTTTTCGGCCACGGCGACTTTGTGGGGCCGCCCGCTCTGCACGCCTGGTCGCTGGCCGCTATGTCGGGCGCTTCCAGTGAGGTAACTACCTGGGACTTCCCGTGAATTGATGTAGCGCTCTCACACCCCTGGTTTCTCGCAGAAACCAGGGCTGTGTCTTCGAGCGAGTCCTTGCCATTGGCAGCCGAGCAAGCGGTCAACCTTGCGCAGGCCCGCCGTGAAGGGGCCTGCGCTGGCGATTGGGTGAACACGCATCGGCTTCTATGAATGGTTCCTGTCAGGCACGCTTGAACTCTTCCCAATCCAGGCCGAGTTGACGGATAACGCCGTGAAGCGTGCCGGTTTTCAAGTCCTGGTTTCCCCAATCGGGAACAACCGTCCCTTTGCCGGTTGCTGGATTATACCACTTTCGATGAGATCCACTGCCGCCTTGAGCTAACTCCTTGCAGCCCAACTCGTGCAGTTTCCTGGCAACTTCCCGGTATCTCATGCAACAACCACCGGAACAAGCGTTTCTGCCCACATGGTTGTGCCAACGGCCATGGGCATCAAAACGGCTGGTAGAGGGCGCCCCATATCTTTGTAGAGCTCCATGACCGCGATGAGCGCATCTGCCACATGGGTGTAGATCTCTGACACATCGTCCGCCTCCGTAATCAACTCTGGCAGGAGAGGACAGGTGATGGTGTATCCCCCTTCAGGTTGGGGTTCTAGCACGAGTGGAAGCTTGTAAATGCTGTTCATCAAATACTCCGTCTATCAAACCGTTTGGGAACCTGGCCTCTTGAAGCCGGGCTTCTTCGAGCTTACGGACACGCTGTATTCCAGGCCGAGGCGGCTGCCTGCACATCCTGGATGTCGTTGACGTTGTCGCAGCCGCCGCTCGCGCGACAGTTGATGTCGGCCGGCCGGGTGTAGACACCGCTGTTGCTGAAGGTGTTCCAGGCGTCAGCCGTGAGGCCGATGTCAGTGGTTTCCACGGTGGTGCTGCCGGCATTGCACGAGCAGTCCACGTCGGCCCAGAAGCAGGCCGGCACGGTGAAGTTGACATTCGAGATATCGAAGAAGATGCTGCTGGCGCAGGCCACTTTGACACGCGCGGTCGTGCTGTTGGCGTTGGGCGTCGTGACGGTCTCCGCGCCATCGTTGGCCACGCCGCTCGCCAGCGTGATGGGGTAGGTGTAGCCGCCGTCGGTGGACAGCAGGATGTTGACAGCAGCGCAGCTGACCGGGGCCGCCGTGGTGCTGGCGACATTCCACGTGACGTTCATCGGCGTGCCGCCCAGGATGCTGACCGCTGTGTTGGGCGCGGTGACCTGGAAGGGGCCGGCGGCCGTGGTGACGTTGAAGGAGAGGCTGGCGTAGTTGACGCCGCCGCCTCCGCTGCGGTTGTCGCGCGCGGTCAGGCGGAAGTTGAGCGCACGCGTGACGTTGGGCAGCACTTCGCCGATGACGGTGGTGTTATTAACCAGGTCAGAGGGACGCGGGAAGGTGCGCGACGGACTTACGGTCGCGAGCCAGGAGCGGAAGAAGGGCGGGTTGGTGGCGTTGTTCGGCGCGCCGGCGGCTCCCAGATCGAACTCCTCCCAGTTGAAGGTCAACGGATCGTTGTTGCCGTCGGTGGCGGAGCCAGTCAGCGTGAAGGGCGTCTGCTTGGGGATCGTGAAGCCGCCGGTTCCGGCGTTGACGACAGGCGCCAGGTTGCCTGTGTTGGTGGTGACCGGGCAGGTGTTGCCCTGGCCGCTGACAGTGTAGGCGATGATCTCATCGAAGCTGATAACGTGGAAATAGTCGTCGCTGTGCGGCTGCAGATCTTGCGCGCCGCAGATGCCCGCATACGACATGATCGTCGAGCCGCTGCCCGGCTCGTAGGCCGTCGAAGCGTTGCGGTTGCCGCCGCCGCACGATCCAGCGTTGCCGTTGAAGCTGTGGTTGGCGCCAAACTGATGTCCCATTTCGTGCGCGACGTAGTCAATATCAAACGGGTCGCCGACGGGACTGCTGCTGCCGGTGACGCCTTGCGCCTTCCACCCTGCGCGACAGGGGACGCCCAGGTAGGCCACGCCGCCGCCGCCGGTGCTGAAGACATGCCCCACGTCGTAATTGGCAGAGCCGATGACTGCATCCAGGTTGGTCTGATTCTCGCCGAGCATCGCGCTGCCATTGTTGTTTGTGTACGGATCGGTCGCGGCATTCGTGTAGATGATCAGGTTGTTGTTGGCAACCAGGACCATGCGCACAGCCACTTCGCGCTCGTACACCCCGTCGACGCGATTGACCGAGACGACGACGGCGGCCAGGCCGAGAGGAACCGTGCCGCCAAAGAACTGCGTATATTCACCGGTCGCGGCGACGGCCAGGCGGTAGGTGCGCAGTTGGGGTCCCGCGGGCGTCTGCGGATGCGCCGCGATCAACGCGGCGATGGTGGCCGACATGCCGTCATCCAGCGGCGGCGACTCGACGAAACGTTTGCCGGCCGGCGCCTGGAAATCACGCGTGTCGTAGCTGATGTAGTGGATGGTATCCCCGCGGCGGTAAGGGTCAATGTAGACGGTCCCCGCGGCAGAAAAAATGATCGCGTGAAAGCCGAGGGGCGTCCAATCTAGCCGGGTGGTGGCGCTGAGATCATCCAGGCCCTGACCGGCGTACGTCCTGATTTCAGGAAAGCGTGCGGCCAGCTCGGGCGCCATGACGGGCGACTCGACCAGGCGAAAACGGGCCCAGGTTCCGTCGGGGAGGGGTAAGGTGATGATCGTGGCGCTGTTCGCCGCGCCGGCAGCCGCTTCCAGCGGGGTCGCGGCCAAGATGGCTTGCAGCGCGTCTGGGTTGAGGGTCAGCGTGCGGTAGACCTGGGGAACGATCAGCCGTTCGCCGCCCGCGGGCAAGGTGGCCTCGTCCGTGTCCACCCACAGATCGGCGCCAGGCGCCGGATGAGTGGATTGGGCGCTGGCCGAGGCGAAGACGAAGACCAGGCACATGACGAGGCCGAGAATGACCAACTCTCTCAACAACGACACGGGGCGACTCAAGGTGTTGCGCATGGTGAAATCTCCTCTAAACGGTGGCACAGGGGACATGGACATTATAGATGAAGTTGCCCGCTTGCGCTAACCGCTGCCCGCAGTTTCGAAGGTAGGGGCGGCACTGTATGGCCGACCCTGTGGTTGATCTCCATCAGCCTCAAAACCTGTCCCCAGTTTGCAATGCATCTGATCGTCTTGCGTGTCTTGTCCGGCCAGGCGGCTGATGCTATAATCTGGCCTGGCGCTAAACTAGAAAGTAATGACGATGGGTTGAAAATCCTGGGAGAATCGTATGATAGATGACCCGAATGTCCCCGATCTGCTGCAGCCCCTGCTGCGCGCGATTGCGGCGCAGGATGATGATCTGGCCGAAAGCCTGGTGCGTCAGTGGACGGCAAGCGCCGCGCCGCCATTGTCCGACATGCTCACTTGGCTCGATGCGCGGGACGCCGATCGGCGTTGGTGGGGCGTACGGGCGCTGACCGCGGCTGCGCATGTGACCGGCGGCGGGGAGACTCTGTTAGAACCCCTGCGTCAACGCCTGCACGATGAGGACCCGGCCGTACGCTGCGCCAGCGCGCTGGCCCTGGCCGAATTGGGCCAGCAGGCAGCCACCCCTGACCTCGTCGAGGCCTTGGGCGACGACAGCGGTTGGGTGCGCGCCTCAGCCGCGGACGCGCTGGCATTGCTGGGCGAGGGCGCAGTGCCGGCCCTGGCGGCCGTCCTGGCCGGCGGCCAGCAGGGCGCGCGCTCGCGCGCCGCCTACGCCCTGAGCAAGATTCGCACCCTGGCAACCGCCAACGTGTTTTATCACTACCTGCAAGATGAAAACCCATTGGTGCAGGCCTATGCCTATGACACCCTCGATCAGATGGGCTTCCTGCAGACAGTCCTGGTCGTTTGAGCGCCGCTGGCGCCGCCAGTGACATTTTCAATCTTCAATTTGTAATCTTCAATCTCTAATCTGCCGGGAGGTCGCATGATTCAGACACGCAGTGACTATGAGCAGGTGGAGCGAGAGCGCCTGGCGCCGTATGCCATGAAAAGCGGCGACAGCCGCGGGCGTCGGGTGGCCGAGGAAGAGCCGGCCCATCGCTCGGTTTATCAGCGCGACCGGGATCGCATCATCCACACCACCGCGTTTCGGCGCCTCGAATACAAGACCCAGGTCTTCGTCAACACCGAAGGCGATCATTACCGCACCCGCTTGACCCATTCCATCGAGGTGGCGCAGGTGGGGCGCAGCCTGGCGCGGGCCTTGCGTGCGAATGAAGACCTGACCGAGGCCATCTGCCTGGCGCATGACCTGGGCCATCCGCCCTTCGGTCACACCGGCGAGCAGACGCTCAACTCTCTCATGCAAGACTTTGGCGGCTTTGACCATCAGCGCCAGACCATGCGCATCCTCGACCAGTTGGAAAAACGCTATGTGGAGTTTGACGGCCTCAACCTGACCTACGAAGTACGGGAGGGGCTGGTCAAGCATGACACCGATTATGACGTGACCGATGCGGCCGGCTACAATCCCGAATTAGCCGGCACGTTGGAGTGCCAGTTAGCCAACCTGGCGGACGAGATTGCCTACAACACCAGCGATCTTGACGACGGCCTGCGCGCGGGCTTGCTGCGCATCGAGGATGTGCGGCAGCAGCCGTTGTGGCAGCAGGCGCTGCACAGCCTGGGCGAACCGCCGGAGCGGCCGCTGGATGATCTCTTGCGCCATCGTGTGATCCGCCGCCTGGTAGGCATTTTCGTGCGCGATGCCATCGAAGCGACGGCTGCGGCCCTGGAGGTGAATGACGTACGCTCGGTGGACGAGCTGCGCGCCCTGGGGCGCAACGCGGCCGGCTATACACCGGACTTCGCCGCGGCCAACCGGGAACTGAAGCGCTTTCTGCTGGCGAATTTCTACCGCCACTATCGCGTCATCCGCATGGCCAGCAAGGCCCAACGCGTGCTGACCAACCTGTTTACGGCCTACTTGCAAGAACCGCTGCAGATGCCGGCGATCACCCAGGCCAAGATTGATGACGAGCCGGAAGGCTTGCACCGCGTGATCTGCGATTACATCGCCGGCATGACCGACCGCTACGCCCTCGAAGATCATGCCAAACTCTTTGACCCGGCTGTGCGCGTGTGATCGTGGAGGTGTAACATGTCCAGTTTCGCGCCTCACGTTGCTGAAACAACCCTGGTCAAAGCCTTGCAGACGCTGTTGGCGCAGTGGCCCGCGTTGGATTACGCCAGCGCGCAGGCAGTTCACGCGGTGCTGGCTGCGCAGGCGCCCAGGTTGCAGCAAGCGAGCGGGCGGTTCGAGCCTGTGACCCGCGCCGGCGAGATGTTGAGCGCGCTCGATGAGATCAAAATCGCGCCTGTGCGCCGGCGACTGGCCTCGGCCCTCGAACCGGTTCGCCAGGCAGCCGCCATGCGTGGACTTACTTTCAGCGACCCGGCCAGGGCGGAGGAAATCCGGCATCTGCTGGAGGACCTGCTGCAGCAGCCGCTGCCATACCCAACGGCGTGGAGCGATGACACGGCGCCGACCTATGATCCCAGGCCATACCCAGCCGCCCGCCCATCCTACTGGCCCGGGCCGGCCAGCCGCGTGCTGCCAGAGATCGCGCAGGCGCTTCTCGCTGACTGGAGCAGCTTGGATCCTGCAACCCAGTCCGATCTGTGCGGCCTGTTTTGGGAGACGGCCAGCCGTCTGGGGGAGACAACCACCGCCAACGAGCATGGCGCCATAGCGGTCTGGTTTCTGGAGCAGATTGAGCTGATTGCGCCGGCCGCCCCAGCCGTGCAGCCGCTGCTGCTCAAAGCGGTCAAACCGCTGGCCGTGCCCAAAGGCGATGTGATGCGTGATTTCGAGCCGGCCCACCCTCTTCAGCCCAACGTCATTGACCTCCTGCGCCAGGCTGGCGTCTCTGGCCCCCAACCCTCTCCCGTGCCGACGCCCACGGGGAGCGATGACAAGGGGGCGCATGCTGAACCGCCGGCGGATGACGAAGAGACCATCGTGCCGCGCTACGGCGCCGTGGAGTTTCCCGGCAAGGTGCTGCACAAATTGGCCGCCCGGCTGACGGTCCGTCTGACCGAGCAGCAGGTCGCCAGCGCGGTCAACACGCTCACGCCGATGTCGCTGCAGACCGGCGCCGCGCACCCGGTGACGGTCGTAGTCCTGGCGCCCGATTTCGTCATTTTCGACGACGCCTGGAACCTGGCAAACACGGGCGAGCTGCTGGTCAAGGCGGATGGCGATTCTGAACCGTTGACGTTTGAACTGCTGCCTAAGTCGCCCGGCGCGAAGGCGGTGGCCGTGGACTTCCGCCAGAATGACCGCCTGCTGGGGACGGTCAACCTGGCGGTGGAGGTCGTCAGCGATTATGCTGCGCTGGGCGTTGGTCCTGTCCAGGCGCTTTCCACGCAGGCGGCCATGACCATGCCTGACCGCGAGCTGCCGCCGCCGCAGTTGGAGCTCCGCATCAAGGCCGCTGACCAGGATCGCACGGCTTTCGAGTTCATCCTGCATTCCAAATTGGCCGGCTTCAATTGGAAATCCATGGGCGCCCACCAGTTCTCCAGTCAGCCAGCCGAGCTGATGAAGATCTGCTTTGAGGCTCTCAACGACCTGGCGCGTGAGCAGGGAGATGATCTGCTCGATGCGGAGAAGCAGGCGCAGTTGAACACGCTGGGGGAGAATCTTTTTGCCGACGCCTTCCCGGAAGCGCTGCAGCGCGCGCTGTGGGCGATACCGGCCTCGATCACCGATCTGATCATTACGTCGGACGAGCCGTGGATTCCCTGGGAACTGGCGCGCACGTTTGATCTTGACACGCGCGCCGAAGGTGATTTCCTGTGCAGCCGGTTCCGTGTGGCGCGCTGGTTGGCCGGCGACGGCATGATCGCAACCCTGCCCAGCCGCCAACTGACCGCGATTGTCCCGTCCTCCAGTCTGCTTTTTGCGGCCGCGGAGTTGGACGCTCTCAAGGATTTGCAGGCAAGGTTGACTGCGCTGACAGACGCAGCCGCCAGTGTCAAACCGGTGCGCCAGTTGCTCGACGGCAATCTCGTCGGCATTCTGCATTTCGCCTGTCACGGCAAGTTGGATGCGGCCGATCCAACGAATTCGCCCCTGGCGCTAAGCGATGGCAGCCTGCGGGTGGCCGATCTCTCGCGCCGTGTGCGCTACCGGCAGCATCCGCTCATCTTCCTCAACGCCTGCGAGAGCGGCGGCCTCGGCTTTGCCCTGTCAGGGCTGGGCGGCTGGGCCGAACGCTTTGTGCGCGCCGGCGCCGGGGCGTTCATCGGCACGCTGTGGGAGGTCAACGACGCGTTGGCCGCAGAATTTGCCGCCACATTCTATGGGGCGCTTTTCCAGGGCGCTGCGCTGGGCGCGGCCTTTGCGCTTGCGCGGGAGGCCGTGCGCACCAAAGATCCCAATAATCCGACCTGGCTGGCCTATGTCCTCTACGGCGAACCGCTGAGCCAACTCCAGACCCCGCCAACTTGACAGTGCCTCTTTTTTGCCTATACTTTGCGCACACGTTTGCGCATGATGTGGGCAAGATCGAGGTCAGCAACAGCCGTGAGTGTTTCGATCAAAGATGTAGCCAAAGCCGCAGGGGTCAGTCACTCCACGGTGTCGCGCGCGCTTGCGGGACATGCGCGCATCCCTGAAGAAACTCGTGCGCGCATCGAACGCCTGGCGCAGGAGATGGGCTATACCCCCAGCGCTCTCGCGCGCGGCCTGGCCATGCAGCAGCGGCGCACCCTGGGCGTGGTGGTCGCCAGTTTGACCGACCCCTACGCCAGCGAGGTGGTCAGCGGGATCGAGGCTGCCGCGCGTGCGCAGGACTTCACGGTCATCCTCACCAGTTCGGGCGGCGACGCCGAGCGGGAACTGGCGGGTCTGCAGATGATGATTGGGCAGCGTGTGGATGGCCTCATCGTCGTTTCCGGCCGCGGCGGTGATCGCTCCCTGGCGCTGCTGAGCACGGCGCCGTTCCCCATCGTCCTGGTTAACAGCCCGCAGCGCGGCGGCCGCGTCTATTCGGTCTCCAGCGACAACGCGCACGGCGCCGCGCTGGCCGTGGATCACCTGCTTGAGTTGGGCCACCGCCGCATCGCGATGATCGGCGGGCCGGCCGAATCGGCCTCCGCGCGCGAACGCCTGGCCGGTTATCGCGCCACCCTGGCCAGCCGCGACCTCAAGACGGACGAGGCGCTGGTGCTGACCGGCGATGGCACGCCGCTGGCGGGCGACAAGGGCCTGCGTCACCTGGCGTCCTTGCCGGCTCTTCGCCGTCCCACCGCGATCTTCTGCTACAACGACCTGACCGCGATCGGCGCGCTGCACGCGGCCCATCGCCTGGGCCTGGCGGTGCCGGCCGAGCTGTCCCTGGTGGGGTTCGATAACATCCTGATGAGCGCGCTGAGCTGGCCGCCGCTGACCACGGTGGATCAGCGCAAGCAGGAAATGGGGCGTGTGGCGGCCAACATCATCTTGGAACTGCTGGCCGGCGCTGAAGTGGTCGCGGATGTCATCATGCGCGGGCGCCTGGTTCAGCGAGGAAGCAGCGCAAACGTGTGCGCAAGTAAATCATGACGTGAGCCTTCGGGCGGATGGTGGGGACGCAGAGACACGCAGACTGCGTACGCAGATTGAGCTATCATCGGTCAATCTGCGTTACTCTGCGTTCATCTGGGTCCTACGCAGAGCCTATTGAACGGTTACGCTTATCTATCAGAGGAGTGTGGGAAGATCATATGGGAGACAAAAAAGTACGGGTCGCGATCATCGGCGTAGGCAACTGCGCATCATCGCTGGTGCAGGGCGTGCATTACTATCGCGACGCGGTCGCCGAGGACCTGATTCCGGGGTTGATGCACGTCAACCTGGGCGGGTATCATATCAGCGACATCGAATTCAGCGTGGGTATTGACATTGACGCCGAAAAGGTAGGCAAGGACTTATCGCAGGCCATCTTCTCCGGGCCAAACAACACCTTCAAGTTTACCGACGTGCCGTTCATGAATGTGCCGGTGGTGCGCGGCATGACCCATGACGGCCTGGGCCATTACCTGAAGCAGGTCATCAAAAAGGCAGACGGCCCGACCGCGCCGATCAAGGACATCTTGCAGGAAACCAAGACCGATGTCGTGATCAATTACCTGCCCGTGGGCAGCGAAATGGCGACCAAGTGGTATGTCGAGCAGGTGCTGGAGGCCGGCTGCGCGTTCGTCAACTGCATCCCGGTCTTCATTGGCCGCGAGCCGTACTGGCAGGCGCGCTTCCGCAAGCACAACTTGCCGATCATCGGGGATGATATCAAGAGCCAGGTAGGCGCCACGATCACGCACCGCGTCCTGGCGCGTCTTTTTGCCGAGCGTGGAGTCAAGCTGGAACGCACTTACCAATTAAACTTCGGCGGCAACACTGACTTCTTCAACATGCTGGAGCGGGATCGCTTGGAGTCCAAGAAAATCTCCAAGACCAACGCCGTGACGTCGCAGCTGCCTTACGAACTGGCTGACCGCGACATCCACGTGGGGCCAAGCGATTATGTACCGTGGTTGGAAGACCGCAAGTGGTGCTACATCCGCATGGAAGGCCGCACCTTTGGCGACGTGCCGCTAAACCTTGAGATGAAGCTCGAAGTGTGGGACAGCCCCAACTCGGCCGGCGTCGTGATTGACGCGGTGCGCTGCGCCAAACTGGCGTTGGATCGGGGCCTCTCCGGCACGCTCGAAGGGCCAAGCGCCTATTTTATGAAGTCGCCGCCGGTGCAGTACGTGGACGATGAGGCGCGCGAGTTGACGGAGAAGTATATCGCGGGCAGCGACCTGCGCGTGCAGCAGGGCGACAGCGCGCCCCGCACCACTGTTGCGCGTCACGCCCCGCCGCGCAGCAAAGCGGTTGTGAGCTGATGATCGCTCATCCCCTGGCAGCCCAGGCTGCCAGGGGATGAGAGTGAGTTCGCTGGATAGTTGGTCGAGCAATCTTGCTCTTCGCGACTTTACGTTTTTTGCATGTCGTAGTAAAATGGTACTATGATTCGTATCCTGCATTTTGCCGATCTGCACCTCGGTGTTGAGAACTATGGCCGGCTTGACCCTGAGACCGGTCTTTCCACGCGGGCGCTCGATTTTCTGCGCGTGTTCGATGAACTCATTGCCTTTGCTGTGCAGGAAGAGGCGCCTGGCCCGGTTGACCTGGTGCTCTTTGCCGGCGACGCGTTCAAGACGCGGGATCCCAGCCCCACCTATCAGCGCGAATTTGCCCGCCGCATTCATCGTCTGGCGGTCGTGCATCAAATTCCGGTCTTTCTCCTGGTGGGCAACCATGACGTGCCCAACGCCAGCAGCCAGGCGCACAGCCTGGAGATTTTCAACACCCTGGAAGTTCCTGGCGTGACCGTGGCGCGCAAGCCCGATATTTACACCATCGAAACGCGGCACGGCCCTCTGCAAATTGTGGCGCTGCCTTGGGTGACGCGCAGCACGCTGCTCACGCGTGAGCAGTACACGGGCTTGAGTCTGGAAGAAATCAACCAGACGCTGCTGGACAAACTGGATGGGGTGCTCAGCACGCTCTTCGCCAGGTTGCGGCCCGATCAGCCGGCGATTATGGCGGTGCATGGCACCGTGCAGGGCGCGGTCTTTGGCTCTGAGCGCAGCGTCATGCTGGGCTATGATTTGACGCTGCCGCGCAGCCTGGTCAATCACCCGCTGCTCAGCTACGTCGCGATGGGACATATTCACAAGCATCAAAGCCTGGGCGATGATCCGCCTATCGTCTACCCCGGCAGCCTGGAGCGCATTGATTTTGGCGAGGCGAGCGAGGACAAAGGCTTCGTCATGGTTGAACTCGACGGGCCTGGCCAGAAGGCGCGCTGGCGCTTTCTGCGGGTTCATGCGCGGCCGTTCGTTCATATTGGTGTGGATGCGCCAGCGGACGCGCCGACCGAGGCGATCATTGCCGCCATTGAGCGCCAGCCGATTGCCGGCGCCGTGGTCAAGGTGATCATTCGCACCACGCCTGAAATCGAGAAGTTCATTGACGATCAGCAGATCAACAAGGCGTTGGCTCCGGCTTTTCATGTGGCCACCCTGACCCATGAAGTGCAGCGTTCCAGCCGTCTGCGCCTTTCCAGCGACACGGGAAGTATCGAAGCGCTCACGCCGGAAGCGGCCCTGCAGCGCTACTTTACCTATCGGCAAGTTGCACCGGAACGCATTGAGCGCCTCCTGCAAGCAGCGGCGCCCATTATCCATCCAGAAGCCTAACCAACACGTCGCCTGTCACGCAGACAGCGACCTGTCACGAGCCACCCGCGCCGGGGAGGTGAATCATGAGCACCGTTTTGCAGACGACCGTCAGTCAGTTGGAAGTCGCCCGTGGTCAACGCCGTGACCATGCGCCGAATGTGCGCGCCGTGGAGCCCGGCGAAGCCAAAGGTAACCTATACCTGCTGTTGGAGTTGACCGGCCCGCAGGAGGGTCGCAGTCGTTTGTATCGCCAACTGCTCGGTGAGGTGCAGTCTGCCTACTACAACTCGGCGGGCAACGTGGCTGATGTGCTGCACACCGCTGTTTCGCAGGGGCATCGCCTCCTCAGCCAGACCAACAGCGGTCGCAGCGGCGATCAACGTTGGCGAGGCGGCATGAGCTGTCTCGCCCTGTGGCAGGATCACATCTACCTGGCCCAGGCCGGCCCCGCGATGGTGATGGTGACGCATCCAGCCACGGTGGAGATGTTTCCGGTCTATGCCGAACCGCCGCAGGGCGCGTTGGGCGACGAAGAAGCGCCGATGATTGACCTCTATCACACACGCGTCGAGCCGGGCAATGCCATCCTCTTGTTGGAGAGCGGGTGGGGCGCCCAGGCCGATTTGGAAGCGTTGGCCAGCGCCGCGACCGCGCCTGATCAGGTCACGATCAGCGATTATCTGGCGCAGCTGGCCGAAGACGCGCATCTCACAGCCCTGATTATAACGCTGCAACAAGGTTTCGACAGCGCACCGGCGCTTCACCGTGCCGGCGATGCCGCGCAAGCGCCTGCGCTGGCGCCGGGCAGGCCTGGCGCGGCTGCGCATCCTCCCATGGTTCCGCTGGTGGCCGATGATATGGAAGAGGCCGATGCCGAGTGGCCAGCTGAAGAGGCCTGGTGGGAAGACGCCGACCTCAATGCCGACGCGCCGGCTGTTTCGCCCGCGGCCCCGACCCGCCAACCAACGACCGGCGCCCCTACGCGCTCGGCCGGCAACATCATCGAAGCCGGCCGCACGTTGATCAAACGGATTTTGCCTGACAGCCCTGGCGCCCGCAGCGCGCCGCCTTCGCCCGCCTCCGATGCGCCGGCGCCCCTCACAACCAAGACGGCTCCGCCGCGGCCGCCGCGACCACGGCCGGCGGCGCAGAGCGCCAGGCGCTCGCGCTGGCCGCTGATTCTGGCGATTGCCATTCCGCTCATCATTCTGCTGATTGTGGCCGCGATGTATATGCTGCGTGCACGTGATCGTGAACAACGTTTTCAGTCGTTGCTGGACCAGGCGCAGGCCACCATCACGGCTGTGGCGTCGTTGGATGAAACACAGGCGCGCGCGCAGTTGACCACGGCGCAAGCGCAGATCAGCGAGGCGCTGGCGCTCAAGCCGGGCAATGCCGATGCACAAGAGGTGCAGAGCAGCGTCCAGGCCGAACTCGACCGCGTGAATCACGTGGCGCCGCTCTACCTGGTGACGCCGTTGAAGGAATTTGAAGGCGCGGGCCGCGACCTGGCGCGCGTGCTCGTGGATGGCGCCGATGTCTTCGTTCTCGATCGCGGCCGCGACACCGTGGAACGCTATCGCTTGAACCAGCTCGGCGATGGCCTGGTGCCCAACGATGGCGGCCCGTTGGTGACGAAGGGACAGCCAGTTGGTTCACTCGTGGTGGGTGAATTGGTAGATATGGTATGGGCGCCGCCCGTAGGCCCGCGCACCGATTCGACGTTGCTCGTACTGGATTCTACCGGCATGTTGTACGAATTTCGTGCACCGTGGGAACTGAAAGGCCGACCGGTGGCGATGCGGGAGATGTGGAAGGGGCCGCGCTTGACAGCCAGCTATGCGGGCAATTTCTACGTGCTGGACAGCACCTTGCAGCAGATTCTGAAGTACCGGCCTAGCGCTGACCTGGCCTACGACACGGCGCCCGATCAGTATTTTCCCCCGCAAACCCCGGTGGATCTGAGCGGCGCGGTGGACATGGGCATTGACGGCAATGTGTGGGTTCTCTTTGCCAACGGCAGCGTGCAGAAGTACCTGAGCGGCCAGCCTGAGCAGTTTTCGCTGCAAGGGCTGCCCACGCCGCTGAAACAGCCGGTTGGCCTGTTCGTGGGGATTGACGGCGGCGTTGAGGTCAGCAATCTGTATGTGGGCGATGCTGGCCAAGGGGTGATTTTCCAATTCGACAAGAACGGCGTCTTCACCCGCCAGTTCCGAGAGACGGACGGCCAGCAGCTGCGCGGCCTGCGCAGCATCTTCGTAGATGAACCAGGCGCGCGCTTCTTTTTGCTGACCAGCACTGCTCTCTATCGGACCAATATCCCGCGCTGACGCAGCTCATTCGGCCTTGCGCGCTGGCATGCGTCCGGCGATGCTCGTGTCCTAACCATTGCCGTTGCGCGTTGGGGGAGCGTTCGGTTGGCGCGGCAACGGGCGAGACGCCCACACCCCCTAGGTTGTGACGCTGCCAATATCGGCATTTGGGCGGCGTGAACGC
The DNA here is from genome assembly GCF_900491745.1 of Candidatus Amarolinea aalborgensis. Lineage (NCBI taxonomy): Bacteria > Bacillati > Chloroflexota > Caldilineae > Caldilineales > Candidatus Amarolineaceae > Candidatus Amarolinea > Candidatus Amarolinea aalborgensis. The sequence continues at coordinate 59,263 of NZ_UETR01000002.1, forward strand.
CTATGCTATAATCGGCAGACTATGAGTTCGACATCTGAAACGATCAACCCCTTGAGTACGATCCAACCTCGGCCGCTGCTCACCCCACGCAGCTCGCGCTGGGCCAGTCTCCTGTTGTTTGTTCTGCTGACAGCGTTCTTGTTTACCTTTGCCTACGCCGGCTTTCTACTCTACCACTGGGCGCGCGAGGTCGTAGCCCATGCTTCGCAGCTGCCGGCGATTTCCCTGAGCGACTTGTCTCTGCCGACACAAAACAACGCCGCGGCTGGCGTAGACCCAATCCAAACGCCAAATCCCGAAAACCCGGCGCCTGTCGTGCAGGCTGTCCCCACCTGGGATCTCTCGCGCCTTGAGCGCGTGAATATCCTGGTGTTGGGCGTGGACCAACGCCCGTCGCAGAGCATTCCCGGACTTACCGACAGCATGATGCTGATCACGATTGACCCGGCGCACGGCCAGGTCGGGATGTTGTCCATTCCTCGCGATACCTGGGTCAAGATTCCGGGCTATGAGATCTACAACAAGATCAACACCGCGCACCGCATCGGCGACATCAAGAATTATCCTGGGGGCGGGCCGGCCCTCGCCAAACAGACCGTGAGCGAACTGATCGGCTACCCGGTTCACTACTATGTGCGCCTCAATTTCGAGGGTTTTCGCGAGATCATTGATTATGTCGGCGGACTCGACATTGATGTGCCGCGCGATCTCAATGACCCCACCTATCCGAGCGACGATTATGGATTCGACCCGCTCTTCATCCCCAAAGGCCTGCAGCACATGGATGGCACCCTGGCCTTGAAGTACGCCCGTACGCGGCACGTGGATAATGATTTTGGGCGCGCCAGACGTCAGCAGCAGGTGCTCCTGGCGCTCAAGAACAAGATTCTGAGCCAGGGTATGCTGCCCACGTTGATCCGCAACTTGCCGGGCCTGGCGCGTTCGCTGGCTCAATCGGTGCAGACCGATATCCCCCTCGATCGTCTGATTGCGTTGGCCGAGCTGGGGCGCCAGGTGGACTTCAATCAGATCGAACAAGCGGTGATTGACTGCTCGATGGGCGAGTGCACCTATTCAGAAGCTGGCGCGTGGATTCTAATTCCCGACCGCAACAAGATTCGTGCGGTGGTGGATCGCCTTTTTGCAGCGCCGATCACCCCCGTGGACGGAACGCCAACGCCCGTGGACAGCAGCCCGGCGATTACCAACACCGTGACGCCAACTGCCACGATGACGCTCGATCGCCAACGCCTGGCGGCCGAAAATGCAAAAATCATCCTGTTGAACGGCACCGAAACGCCGGGCCTGGCGCGCCGCACGGCCGCCTGGCTGCAATCGCTCGGCTTCGTGGTTGAGCAACTGGGCGATGCGGACGCCTCCACCTACGAGCGCGGCACCCTGATCGCCTATACCGACAAGCGCTACACCCTAAGCCAACTGGCAGCGCTCTTCAACGTCACGGCCTCGGAAGTGCGCAATCCACCGCCCGACCAAGCCAATCTGGACATTCGATTGGTTCTGGGCAAAGAAACGTTGGAAATCTTGACCAAAGCAGGCGTCAAGTAATTCTCGTTTTTTAGCAGCGCCTCCTGCTCATCAGCGGGTTTCACCGTCGGCCATTTTTGGTCTGACAGTGAAACCCGTTTTTTTTGGCTATGACCCCTATCATAACATCGCGCACGGCCCGTCACTATACTAACAGCCAGGTGATAAGAATCTGGATCGGGCTTACCCACCGCTGTGCTTCGATTTGGAAACCGGCCGCAGCCAGCCTGGCATCGGTTGTGAGAGGATGGAGGTGATTGTGTATCGCCATATTCTAGTGCCGCTTGATGGCTCAGCTTTTGCCGAACAAGCGCTGCCGCATGTCCGTTCCCTGGTGATGGTCAGCCCCGATCCGGTTGATGTCTACCTGGTTTCGGTGGCCCCCATGCTGCAAGATCGTTCGGTCACGATGGTGAGCCTTTACCCGTTCTACATTGCCCAGGATCACCTGGAAATGGCGCGGCGTGAGCTGGAGCAGTTGGAACATGACCTGCGCACCTATTTGGCCCAGGTAGCCACGACCGTCAGCGAATGGGGCGCCGCCTGCCATACCGAAGTCCGTTTTGGCAGCCCAGCCGAGGAGATTCTTGCCTTTGCTGAAACGATCCAGGCCGATCTGATTGTCATGTCTACCCATGGCCGATCTGGCATCAACCGGGTTGTGTTTGGCAGCGAGGCCTATAAGCTGCTGCGCATGTCCACGGTGCCGATTCTCCTGATCCGGGCGCGTGAGATGGTCGGCGCGCCCAACGCATAAGCGAGCGAATGGAACGTATGCAATTACGCGAGATTGTCCGTATTCTCAATGGACAGGTCATCACCATGACCTACACCCCCACATTGGAACTTTCTTCCGGCGGGGCCGCTGATTTGATGAGCGATGTACTGGCATTCACTACCGATGGTAACAGCCTGCTTTTCACCGGGTTGACCAATCAGCAAGTTGTGCGCACGGCTGAAATGGCCAGCATCGGCGCGATCGTGTTTGTACGGGGCAAGCAGCCGCCGCTGTCCACCACCGAATTGGCCGATGAACTGGGCATCCCGCTGATCTCATGCGGCTACAGCATGTATGAGGCTTGCGGTCTCATGTATCAGGCCGGGCTGCCCAACAACCGCCTGGCTGATCTTTCAACCTGAGCAAACCTGATGTCAAGCACACCCGCCGCGTCGTCTATCACGGCCACAGAACCTGACGAGCTGATCCGTGTCCAGGAGCTGGTCTACGAACTGCGCGTGCAGGAGGTGATGACGCCGCGCCCGATCACCGTCCTGCCCAGCACGCCGCTGACGGAGCTGATGGAGATCCTGCGCACGCGCCGCATCTCCGGCGCGCCGGTCGTGGAGCAGCTGCAAGGCCGCCTGCTGGGGATCATCAGTATCCAGGATTTGATCAACGCCCTGGCAAACCACGGCGCGGCCGACCTGGTGGCGGAGCATATGACGCCGACGGTCGTCACCGTGCGCACCGATGATCGCGCGGTCAAGGCGATCAACCTCTTTGCCCAGTACGGCTATGGCCGCTTGCCCGTCGTGGATCAAGCCGGCGCGCTCGTGGGCATCGTCACCGCCAGCGATATCACGCGCGGGCTACTGCGCACCTTGAACCGCCGCTTCCAGGCAGAGGAAATGCGCCGCTACCGCGCCAGTCATATCTTCGATGATATTGCTTCTGACGAAACAAGCCTGCTCTTGCGCTATCACGTGGCGCCGCGTGATTTTACGCACGGCGGCGAAGCTTCCAGCAAAGTCAAGCGCGCGCTGGAGCGCCTGGGCGCCAATCCGTCCCTGGTGCGACGCCTGGCAATCACCGCGTACGAAGCCGAAATGAACCTGGTCATCCATGCCACCAACGGCGGCGAGCTGCGCGTCGAGGTCAGCCCCAATCGCATCACCCTGATCACCGAAGATGACGGACCTGGAATCGGCGATATTGACCAGGCCTTTGCGCCCGGCTTTACCACGGCGTTGGATTGGGTGCGTGAGCTGGGCTTCGGCGCCGGCATGGGACTGACCAATATCAAACGCTACAGCGACAGCGTGGACGTTGAATCAGCCCAGGGACGCGGCACCAAGCTGTGGGCTGTTTTTCTGGTTGGCAACCAGGCGTAGCTTGTGGAGAACCTGATGCTGTTACAACAAATTGCTGATGCGCTCGATCTTTCCCTCATGACCCCTTCGATATCACTCGACCGGCCGGTCGTCAGTGGGTATGCGGCTGACTTGTTGAGCTGCGCCATGGCGGCCGCAAAAGCGGGCACGTTGTGGATAACGCTGCAGGCGCACCCCAATGTCGTCGCGGTGGCCAGCCTGCTCAACCTGGCCGGCGTCATCATCACGGAGGGGGCTGCGATCAGCGCAGAAACCCTGGCGCGCGCGACGCAGGAAAACATCCCCTTGTTCAGCACGACGTCTGGCACCTATACCATGGCTGGCAAACTGGCCGCGTTGGGGATTGTGGGGGCAGAGGTGATTGCCGAGTAGAGACCGGAGATCAGATGCCTGGTGACGCTGCGCGGCGCTGGTTTCGTTGTGATTTGCACCTGCACACCGTCCTGTCGCCGTGTGCGGAAGTGGAGATGATCCCGCCCCTGATCGTGCGGCGCGCGTTGGAACTGGGGTTGGACCTGATCGCGATCACCGATCACAACGCCACGCACAACATCGAAGCGGTGCAGCGCGCCGCCGCGGGCACGCCGCTGATCGTTTGGCCGGGCATGGAGGTGCAGACGCGGGAAGAGGTGCATTTGCTCTGCCTGTTTGACGACAATGCGGCTGCCTTCGCCTGGCAGCAGCGCGTGGACGCCGCGCTGCCGCCGCGGCTGAACGATGCTGAACACTTCGGCGGCCAATTCGTGGTGGATGAAACGGGCGAGTTCATCCGTGAACATACCCCGCTTTTGCTCACATCCACCGCTTTTAGCATCGAAGAAGTAGTGACCCAGGTCAACGCGTGTGGCGGCCTGGCCATCCCCTGCCACGTGGATCGCCCCAGCTTCAGCCTCCTCGCCAACCTCGGTTTTGTGCCTCCGCAGCTCGATGTCCCTGCCCTCGAAATCTCCGCGCGCCTGACCGTAACGCAGGCGCGGGCGCAGTTTCCTCAGCTCGGCCGCTGGCCGTTGGTGCAAAACGGCGATGCGCACCGCCTGAGCGAGATGGTCGCGCGCACCCGCTTGAGCCTGGCCGCGCCCACGATCCAGGAACTGCGCCTGGCGCTGTGCGGCGCAGGACGATGTACAATTAGCATTAGTTGAAGTTTGTGTTAGATTGCACAAATCGGGCCGGTGACATGACCTTTGTCATAGGGCGAATCTGACCCGCGTGCTACAATCGCTCCATATTCATGCCCATGCAGATCAACGCCGACTGCCGCAAAGGAGCGCCGGCTGGCGTGATTTGCGGCAAGCGGCGGTTTTTTTCTACGGGCGCCCTGGGCCATCGTCCGGGGCATGAGCACCGATTCTATGTGGAGGGAAATGCCTACATGGCGCAGCCATCCGTTGATTTGAGCTTGTTAGAGCCGATTCTGGCTGAGTATGCCGATCAGAAAGGCGCGCTGATCCCCATTTTGCAGCACGCCCAGGATGAATACGGCTACTTGCCGGTCGAGGTGTTGACGACTATTTCCAAACGCACCGGGACGCCGTTGAGCAAAATCTACGGCGTTGCCACGTTCTACGCGCAGTTTTATCTGCACCCGCGCGGGCGCCACATCGTGCGCGTGTGCGACGGCACCGCGTGTCACGTCAAAGGCGCGGCCAAGATCATTGATGAGCTGGGCAACACCCTCAAGATCATTCCCAGCCAGACCACCGACGACTTTCGGGTCACCTTCGAGGTCGTCTACTGCCTTGGCTCCTGCGGCCTGGCGCCGGTGGCCGTGGTGGATGAGCGCGTGGTCGGCCGCTTGACCCCTGCGCAGATGGTCAAGCAAGTGCAGGTGTTGGCATAGGGGTTTGCCCGGCGACTGAAGTCGCGGCAACGTCTGCGAAGTCGCCCTGCGGCGGCTGGAGGGATCAGCGCAGATGGTCAAGCAAGTGCAGGTGTTGGCATAGGGGTTTGCCCGGCGACGGCAACGTCTGCGAAGCCGCCCTGCGGCGGCTGGAGGGATCAGCAGCGTGCGCGAACTGTCCTTGCACATCCTGGACCTGGTGCAAAACGCACGTGAAGCGGGCGCCAGCCGGGTCAGCGTGACGATCGAAGAGGCGCACGCGACCGATCGCATGACGATTTGCATCGCCGATAACGGCCGCGGCATGGATGCGGCGACCATCCAGCGCGTGAGCGATCCGTTCTTTACCACGCGGCGTACGCGTCATGTGGGGTTGGGCATTCCGCTGGCGGCTGCGGCTGCGCAGCAGGCCGGCGGCGGTCTGACGATTGCTTCGCAGCCGGGGCAGGGAACGGCCATCACGCTGACCTTTCAGTTGAGTCATTGGGATCGGGCGCCGCTGGGCGACATGCCGGCCACGCTGCTGGCGATCCTGTTGGGGAGCGAGGCGTTCGACGTGCAGTACACGCACGTCGTGGACGCCAACCGATTTAGCGTAGACAGCGCCGAGCTGCGCGGGGAACTGGGAGAGGTTCCCTTGACGCATCCGGCGGTGCAACAATGGCTGGCCGAGTATTTGGCCGAAGGGGAGAGTAATCTATATGGCAAGGCTGAAGACATTGGAAGACCTGAAGCGCATCCGTGAGGAGGCGCAGCAGTCGTTGAAGATACGCCTGGACACCGGCACGACGATTACGGTGGGGATGGGCACCTGCGGCATTGCCGCGGGCGCGCGCGACACGATGCGCGCCATCATGGACGAGCTGGCTGGCCGCGGCATTGATGCGCACATCGCGACAGTGGGCTGCATCGGCATGTGTGCCCGCGAGCCGTTGGTGGACATTCAGCAAGCCAACCAGCCGCGCGTCACCTACGGCAACGTGCTGCCGGCGATGGTGCCTCGGTTGATCGAAGAGCATCTGATCAAGGGCGCGGTCGTCGAAGAGTGGGTCGTGGGCCGCATTGAGCCGGTCACACAAGGTTAGGAGTCGTTTTTGGCCTATTTCTGGCGTAACCAGAGGCCCAAATAGCTCTCAGGTGTGCGTCATGGCATCATGGTGAAAGTTGAGAAGGAGTCCGTTGCCTTGAGATCGTTACCTTCCCCGTTCGTTTCTCAGCCTGGCTGGCGTTCAGCGCAGAGGCGTGGTGGCGCGAGACTACTGGTCGCCATGCACCTGTTGGTCATCGCCAGTCTGCTGTTTTCGACGGCAGCTGCGGCGATGCCAGTGAGCGAGCCAGACCCGCGCGCGGCTGACGCAACACAATCGGCTTCTGTGCGCACGCAGCCATCGGCAACAGACATGGACCAGCCACAGCCGTTCTTGAGCCTGGCGGCCACGGTCAGTCCGGAGGCGGCTGCGACTGGGGAGCGGGTGTTGGTGCGTTGGGAGGTGACGAATCTCGACCGCCAGGTGGTGGAGGGTATCACGTTTCAGGCGGATTTGCCTGACGGGCTGCTGGTGACGCCGGCTGATGTCCGGCCTCCCCTGGTGTACGATGCAGCCACCCGCCGTCTGACCTGGGTCATGGCCTCGCTGCCTGCGGGGGGCGCTGACGCGGTTACGCTTCCGGTGCGGCTCAGCGGTCGGCAGGTGGGGGATGTAGTGACCGTTGGGGCCGAATTACACCTTGCCGACGGACGTGTGGTTGCCACTGCGGAGGCGGGTGTACAGGTGCTGCCGCCAGCCGCGCAAGTCACCCGTATCGGGCCAGAGGGCGGCCGTGTGATACTGGAGGAGGGGCGGGTTACGCTGACCTTTGCGCCCGGCGCAGTGGCAGAAGCGGTCGTCGTTTGGGCGCGGCCGCTGGGGCGACCAGCCAATGCGCCAGCGAACGTGTGGCGCAGCCATGAGTTCGTGGTGCGCGGGCGGAACGGCGACGAGATCCACACCTTCAGCCAGCCAGTGACCTTGACCGTGCGCTATCCGGCGGGCGAACCGGTTGGTGGTCGCCTGTTCGTGGCCGCGGCAGACACGGGCGCGTGGGAGATGTTGCCGACGACGTGGGATGCGGAGAGCGGGGCGTTGGTGGCCGTGGTGCCGCACCTATCGCAAACGGCGGAAGGCAACAACTTCGCCCCTGAGATCATGCCCAGTTTGCGTGGCTGGCAGAGCGACCTGTTCAGCGGCTCAGCCAGCTACGATTACCCGCTCAGCCTGCCACCGGGACGGGGTGGGCTGACGCCGGACGTGGCGCTGCAGTTCAACAGCCGCAGCCGGTCGGAAGATGGCGGACACAGTTCGGTCGTGGGTGCGGGCTGGAAGCTGAGCGCGGACAGCTTCATCTACGGTACACCGTGGTTGATGGGCAGTGCGCCGAACACCTGGCGTGTGGCGGGCGCGGCGTTTAGCGAAGCAGGCTCCGGCGACGCGGTGTACCTGAAGGAAGCGCCGACGTGGCGCATCCTGTACGCTGGCACAGGGGCGGATGCCTATGCGCCGGATGGCACGCGCTATCACTTCGAGCGTGCGCTGAGTGACTGGTTTTGCAGCGGCACAACCTGGCAGCAGCGCGGCGACAAGTGGGCGCTGCAGTATGTGCTGGACCCGGTGGGCAGCCGCATCAACTACGCCTACGATACGGCCCTGCCAGTAGACCCGGTGGACGTCGATAGCCACGCAGGCAACTATGGCGATCGCGTACGCACGGTGCGCATCAGCTCGCTATGCGCCAACGGCGGCGCGGGCGGCGAGGAGATCGTCACTTACCTGTCGCAGTTGAATCTGGTGCGCATCAGTTACAATCCCAACAACGGGAGCGACCAGAGTGTGATTGACTTCACGTATGCCATCACACGCACTGATGCCGCGCTGAGTGACCCGGCCGACACCGGCGCGTGGGCGCACTACACCACGCGCTTGCTAACCGCCGTGAAGGTGAAGCAGGGGGGCAGCCTGATCGCAGCCTATAAACTGGGGTATGATTTCTTCGACGATGGATTGGCCGACCGGCGCTTGTACACCCTGCGCAGCATTCAGCGCTGCAGCGACGATGCCCTGAGCAATTGTCTGCCGGCGACGACTTTCAGCAACACACGCAGCCAGGTGCAGCAGATGAACAACGGCTACGGGGGCAGCGTGCGCCTGGGGTATGGAGCAGACAACGTCATTGCCACCCGCACCGTCACCGACACCGTGACAGGGCAGGCGAACACCTGGAGCTACAGCTACGTCGGCAAGATTGACGCCGCGGGTTATCGCTATGTCACGGAGACGCTGCCCTCCAGCCTGGGAACCGGCCATTGGATCAGTTATCAGTATCAGGATGCGAGTGCCGGCGAGGGGTTCCGCGGCAAGGAGATTCGGCAGACAGCCGCAAGCGGGAACCAGAAACAGACGGAGCGGGTGCGCATGTGGAGCGGAACCACGGTGGGCGTCTATGGCGGCGCGCAGTTCGTTTACCTGGGCCATGAACTGCAAACGACCTACGACAAGGATGGCGCTAACCCCGCGACGCGCAAAACCGAGTACCTCTACGAGCCGGACCACCAGGACGGTATACAGATAGGCAACCTGACGCGGATCAGGGAATACAGCGACAGTACGACGCTGTATCGCAGTACGGAGCGCTGGTACTATCCTAAGGTGGATATCGGCGCGGGCAAGTACATCGTGAACCGGCTGGGCCAGGAGAAGCTGTGGGACGCGGGCAACGTGTGCCAGGACCAGACGCGGCGTATCTACGATACCACGGGTTTCGACCAACACCAGGTGTCGCCCACGCAGGGTCTTCTGCGGGAGGTTTGGCAGGCCAAGCTGTGCGCCAGCGCCAATGAGGGTGATTGGGTGCGGCTGGTGCTCTACGACTATGATGCGGCGACGGGCAACCTGGTCAGCGAAACCGCAGCCAACGGCACGGTTGCCAGCACCAGTTACGATGCCACCTTTGCCGCCTATGTGACGAGCGTCAGCGTGATGCCGACTGCGAGCCTGGGCGGTGCGACGTTGACGACCAGCTACGCCTACTACGGCATCAACGCTGAAGCAGGCGGCGTGGGGCTGAAGGGTCAGTTGCAGAAGGAGACCGATGCCAATGGGGCGATGATGCGCTACACCTATGATGCGTTCGGGCGCGCGGCCAGCCTGCGTCGGCCCAACGTGACGTTCAGCGAGGGCGCGAGCGAACGCTACACTTACACCGATGTGGCCGGCGCTAACCAACCGTTCAAGATCGAGCATTGGCTGCGGGATGACGGGCCGGGTGACGGTTTGCGATACGACTACAACTTCTACGACGGCCTGGGGCAGACGCTGCAGGCGCAGGCAGAAGGCGAGAGGTCGAGCGTGGTGAGCTCGCGCTACAACGCGCTGGGGCTGGTGGTGCAGCAGAGCGTGCCCTACACCCTGACCATTGCGCTGGGGACTTACGCGCCGGTGAGCAACTGGGGCAGCCTGGTCAGCACGCAAACGGCCTATGACGGGTTGGGACGGGTGACCCAGGTGACGCAGGCGGATGGCACGACGGTGCGCACTTACTACCATAGCCGACAGACCGCGGTGGTTGATGCGGCGAACCACCAGGCGATCTCGGAGAGCGATGCTTTTGGGCGGCTGGCGAGCGTCAAGCAGTACGATCTGACGCTGGCAGCCGGTGCAGCGCCGAATTGGAATGCGGCCGTCTACGGGCAGGCGACCTACAGCTATGATGTGGCCGACCGCCTGGTGCAGATGACCGGGCCGGATGGGGCGGCGACCACGATCACGTACGATCTGTTAGGCCGCAAGGCGGGCATGAGCGACCCGGACATGGGCGCGTGGACGTATGCCTACGATGCGGCTGGCAACCTGATCCGCCAAACGGACGCCAAAAACCAGCGCATCTGCTTCTACTACGACGGGCACAACCGGCTCGTGGGCAAGCACTACCGCAACGATCAGAGTTGCCCTGCAACAAAGCCAGCGACCTATGGAACGAACGGCTTGCTGGTCGCATATCTCTACGACGGGGGCACGAATGGGCTGGGGCGGCGGACGCAGTCTGATGTCTACAATGCGAGCGGTGCGCTCAACAACCGCGTGGCCTGGACCTATGACGCCCGCGGGCGGGTGACGCAGGAAAGCCGGGTCATCAACGGCACGGGCGGCGGCACGTTCGTCACGCAGTGGGGGTATGACTCGGCGGATCGGCCGATGTGGCAGAAATACCCGGGCGGCAACGGCGGGCAGATCGGCGAGCAGGTCAGCTACGCGTACACGGCGCAGGGCTTGCTGAAGAGTGTCAGCGGCTGGAACACCTACGTGGGCGACACGTTCTACAACGTGCGCGGGCAGGTGACGGAACGCCGGCTGGTCAGCACGACGGGGGTGGTAAAGCAACTGTACGCCTACACAGCGGCCGAGAACTTTCGCCTGGTCAGCCTGAAGGCAGGAACGGGTCCGACCTATGACAACCGGCAGAAGATAAACTACACCTACGACGACGATGGCAACATCCAGGCTATTGCCGATGCGGCGGCCAATGGCGGGAGCCAGACGCAGAGCTTCGCCTACGACACCCTGGATCGTCTGAGCACAGCCCAGGCCAGCGGCTCGACCACCTACGGCGGCTACGCTCAACGCAGCTATGCCTACAGCAGTGCGGGCAATATCACAAGCTTCGAGGGTGCGGCCTTGACCTACCAAGACGCGGCACACAAGCACGCCGTGACGCACATCGGCGGCGCGCAGAAATACTGGTACGACGCGAACGGGAACGCGACGCGGCGCATCAATGGCAGCCAGGATGCCACATTGACCTACGATGCCGAGAATCGGCTGACTGCGATGTCGGGCAGCGTCACGGCCAACTACGTCTATGATGCGGAGGGCAGTCGAGTTCAGGAGACCATCGCCGGCGTCACGCGTGTCTTCATCTCCAACTATTACGAAGTAGACAACGGGACGGTCAAGAAGTATTACTATGCCGGCGCGACGCGCGTGGCAGAGAACAGCGGCGGGGTGCTCTACTACTTGCTCGGCGATCACCTCGACTCCACCGCACTGACGCTGGACAGCAGCGGCGCCCGTACGACCGAGCTGCGCTACTATCCCTTTGGCACGGCGCGCTACAATCCGGGCAACCAGGTAACGACCTACCGTTTCACCGGACAGCGCTGGGACAGCGGCACGGCGTTGTATTTCTATCAGTCCCGCTGGTACGATCCGCTCATCGGGCGATTTCTGGCCGCGGATACGATTGTTCCCCAGCCGCAAGATCCGCAGAATCTGAATCGTTACAGCTATTGCGGCAGTAACCCACTGCGTTTTGTCGACCCCAGCGGGCACGCTGGGGTAGATTTCTGGGGCGGTGGTGGCGGCGCAGGCATTGGGTTGGTTGTGGCCCTCATGCAAGGCGCCCAACAGACCATGAGCCAGGTGCAAGGGGCCGTTTACCAGTACGGCCCGGCTGCAGCCGAGATCACCTGGTTGTACGGGAATCAGACTATTGCGGTTGGGGACCAGATCAGCCAGGCTGTGCAGAACGCCGGTCAGGGCGGCAATACGGCGGGACCGGGCGGACTAGACCCGAACAAGTGGGGACAATGGATACAGAGAACTGAATCTATGAGTGACCGGGCGCGGGCTTACCAGAACTATGTCACTGGGCAGGATGCTACCCGGGTGTTCCAGGTTAACGGCGTCAACTTCGATGGAATTCGTGGGCAAGTTTTATTAGACGCAAAAGGTTACTATAACCAATTCGTTGACCCGTCGACGCGAGCTTTCCGTACATGGTGGCAGGGTGCTGACGATTTTGTCGAACAGGCTCAACGTCAACTTGAAGCAGCGCAAGGTGCGCAAATTGAGTGGCACTTCAACGAAGCAGAAACATTGGAAGCCGTCCGACGATTGTTTATGGAACGTGGGATCGGGGAAGCAATTCGGTTGGTCCTTGATCAGATGCCATAATGTTGGCTTGCATGGATCAATCAATTGCTCGATGTCCCAATGGAAACGTCATGACAGCTTGGCTTGCAAGTCAGGCATTCTGCGTATGTATGTGAAAAAACATGTCTGATAACTTCATTCGTTTGATGCCGTTCATACCGAATTATGTGCCGCCTGCAGACAAAATCACTAAAGCGGTTGGTGTTCTGTCGTCTGTCTTTCCAGACCTTACTATCGAGGCCACTGTCTATCCAGAAGTGCGATTCTGGGACCCGGGAGGCAATTTGGAGGACGTTTATTGCCCTTGTTGTGGAGCACAACTTGATTTGGCTTGGTGGGGAAAGGCGATGGACCAGTCGGCGCGAGATCAGTTCGTAGATCTGTCAGTGGTCGCCCCTTGCTGCGGATGTGAGACGAGTCTCAATGATCTTCAATACCGCTGGCCCGCTGGTTTCGCTAGATTCTGCATAACGATCTCTAACCCGCCCTTTGAACTTGAAAAGTCGGTAATGGAGGCAGTTGGACATACTCTCGGTACTGATCTGCGTGGGGTGTGGATTCATTACTGAGGGATTATGATGGCGAGGAGAGACAATGCCGCTGGGCCGAAGCCCGCAACTGACGCAGAACTTCCCGGTGATTGATCGCTTTGAGAATGGCGTGGCGACTAGCATCAAGAGTATTGACCTGGGCGTCAAAAGCTACCAGAATATCGGCCAGTTGACGGGCACGGTCAAGGGCTATGTCAACGCACTGGCCGACTGGCAAGGAGTTCGTCAATGGGGAGGTATCAGCATCGAGAATAGTAAGATCATTGCTCGAGATCTCTTGCTGGCTATTCCGCAAGGCGCAACTCAGGCGCAACTTGCGGCATTGCAGCAATTGCAGCAATGGGCCTCAACTGTCGGAGTTACGATAAATGTCACTGTGATTTCGTGAGAAATGGTGGAAACAGTATGCTCGACAAAATCGTAGATATCGTCGCTTGGCCCGGTAAAGGGTACTTGTCGGCTGTGGGGCGGTTTCCATCAGGAATCTACACTGCCATCGAACCAGTGTATGTGGCGGAGCTTAAGCCTGATGAATTGATGATTGCAGCCGAGAAGATCATAGCACTGGGTATCTCGCATTTGCCGGAAGTCACGGCAGAGGAATGGCGTAAGCGGCCAGGTCCGATACTCAAAGCCACCAAGGCTCGTAGTTGGAGAAGACTAGGACACATGGGCGCTTCATATGGTATTAGCTGGACAGAGCAGCACATTTGGGTGGATATGTCGTATCGAGATAAATAGGGCCGCTGGCAGAATGACCCAGCGAAAGCGCGCACGTTTCCGCTGGATACGTCATTGGAGGATATCATGGCTGTGATTCTGGCGGATATTCGAACTCGGCCGGAGGTGTGGGAAGGAGCTACAGCGAAGAGAGATGGAGGTCTGGACTGCGACGCAACCAACATAAATTGGATTCAAGGGAAAAAAGGACCAAATAACTTCAAAGAACTATTCGATAGGGGAGGACTTGATCTAGATGATGCAATCAATAAGAATGAATGAGAAAAACTGGACATAATGCCATGAAATCATGGTGAAAGTCGAGAAGGAGTCCGTTGTCTTGAGACCGTTACCTTCCCCGTTCGTTTGTCAGCGTGGCTGGCGTTCAGCGCAGAGGCGCGGCGGCGCGCGACTACTGGTCGCCATGCATCTGCTGGTCATCGCCAGTCTGCTGTTTTCGACGGCAGCGGCGGCGGCGCCAGTGAGTGCGCTTGGCGCGCGCGGCTGACGCTCCGCAACGGACGTCGGCGCGCACGGGGCCATCGGCAGCAGACATGAACCAGTCACAGCCGTTCTTGAGCCTGGCAGCCACCGTCAGTCCGGAGGCGGCAGCGGCTGGGGACAGCAGATCTGCATTGACTACGACGGGCACAACCGATTGGCGGGCAAGCATCATCGCAACGACCAGAACTGTCCGGGGAGCAAGCCGATGACCTATGAAACGAGCGGTTTTCTGGCTGCCTACACCTGCGACGACGATGGCAACATCCAGACCATGGCCGATGCGGCGGCGACTAGAAATACTGGTATGATGCGAAGCTGGGGTGATTCCACGAGAGAGCGGGCATGAATCCAATTTCGCGGTGAAAGCTCGCGTTTGAGACTGCATGGAGGAGAAAAACAAAATGACAGACTTACCACCAATCCAGGAGATTGTTGAGCGGGCGATTCGCTTCGAACAGGAGTCGGTGCAGCTCTACGCCAACGCGGCGCTCGTGGCGCGCAACGGTCACGTCAAGGCGCGGCTGGAGGAACTGGCGGCCGAAGAACGCAGCCACGTGGAAAAGCTGGAGGGCCTGCGCACCACCAACATCCGCTGGGCCATCCGCCGCAGCCGCACGGAACGCGGCAACATCCCTGACCTCAAGCTGGCTGAAACCCTGGCGCCGCGTGAACTAGGCCCTGATGCCGATGCGCAGGATGTCATGGTGGTGGCCATGCAGCGCGAGAAAGCCGCGGCTGAGTTCTACTTCGCCATGTCGAAACTGGTGGACGATCCCCTGGCGCGCGGCCTGTTCGAAATGCTCGCCAGCGAAGAGTTGCAGCACAAGTACAACGTGGAAAGCACGTATGAAAAGGCTGTCTACAAAGCCTTTTGATGACAACCAGGAGCACCTGAAACCGATGGCAACAAACAACTATCGAGCCAACATCCTTGTGTGCGGAGGCACCGGCTGCACCGCCTCCGGTGCGCACGAATTGGTAGACAACTTGCAGGCCGAGATCAACCGCCAGGGTCTGGCGCGTGAGATCGAGGTGGTGCCCACGGGCTGCCGCGGCTTCTGCGCCATGGGCCCGGTGATGATGATCTACCCCGAAGGCATTTTTTACACGCAGGTGCAGGCCGCGGACGTGCCGGAACTGGTGGAAGAAACCCTGCTCAAGGGGCGCGTGGTCAAGCGCCTGACCTTTCACGAGCCGAAAGACCAGGCCGCGCTGCCCTTCTACAAGGACATCCCGTTCTACGGCAAACAGCTGCGCATTGCCCTGCGCAACTGCGGCATGATTGATCCCGACAGCATCGAAGAGTACATCGCGCGCGGCGGCTACGAGGCGCTGGGCAAAGCCATCACCAGCATGAGCCAGGAAGATGTGCTGCGCGAGATGAAGGACAGCGGTCTGCGCGGGCGCGGCGGCGCCGGTTTCCTGGCCGGCCTCAAATGGGAGTTCTGCTATAAGGCGCCCGGCAACGTCAAGTACATCATCTGCAACGCAGACGAGGGCGACCCCGGCGCGTTCATGGATCGTTCGATCCTGGAAGGCGATCCGCACAGCGTGATCGAAGGGATGATCATCGGCGCCTACGCCATTGGCGCCACGCACGGCTACATCTACTGCCGCGCCGAATATCCGCTGGCGGTCAAGCGCCTCAGGCAAGCCATTGCCCAGGCGCATGAGCTGGGACTGCTGGGCGAGCGCATCCTGGACAGCGACTTCACTTTCGACATGACCGTGAAAGAGGGCGCGGGCGCGTTCGTCTGCGGCGAAGAGACCGCGCTGATGGCCTCCATCGAGGGGCGCCGCGGCGAGCCGCGGCCGCGGCCGCCTTTCCCGGCCGTCGCCGGCCTGTGGGGCAAGCCCACCAACATCAACAATGTGGAAACCTGGGCCAACGTACCGCCCATCATCACCAACGGCGCCAAATGGTTTGCCAGCATCGGCACCGAGCGCAGCAAAGGCACGAAGGTCTTTGCGCTCACCGGCAAGGTCAACAACACGGGCCTGGTCGAGGTGCCGATGGGCATCACCCTGGGTGAGATCGTCTACGACGTGGGCGGCGGCATTCCTGGCGGTAAGAAATTCAAGGCCGTGCAAACGGGCGGCCCGCTGGGCGGCTGTCTGCCGGCCACGCACCTCAATACGCCGGTGGACTACGACAGCCTGACCGCGGCCGGCGCGACGATGGGCTCCGGCGGCATGATCGTGGTGGATGAAGACACCTGCATGGTCGAGTTCTCGAAGTTCTTCCTCACCTTCTCGGCGGCCGAAAGCTGCGGCAAGTGCATCCCCTGCCGCGTAGGCGGTACGCGCATGTTGGAAGTGCTGACCCGCATCACCGAGGGCAACGGTACGATGGCAGACCTCGATCTCATCAAGGAACTGGCGACCGGGATGCGCACCGGTTCGCTGTGCGGACTGGGGCAGCTCACGCCGTCGCCGGTGCTGAGCACCATGCGCTACTTCCTGGATGAGTACATCGCGCACATCGAAGAGAAGCGCTGCCCGGCCGGCGCCTGCCAGCCGCTGGTGCGCGCGGGGTGCGTCAATGCCTGCCCCGCGCAGGTGGACACCCCGGCCTACCTGGCCCTGGTGGCGCAGGGACGTTACGCCGAAGGGCTGGAGATTCACCGCGAGGCCAACCCCTTCGCGCTGATCTGCGGCCGCGTCTGCCCGGCCTTCTGCGAGCACAAGTGCCGCCGCGGCCAGATTGACACCCCCATTGCCATCCGTATGGTCAAGCGCTTCATGGCCGACCAGGAATATGAGAAACCCTGGACGCCGCCCATTTACAAGCCGCCGCAGCGCAAGCGCATCGCGGTGGTGGGCGCGGGGCCAGGCGGCCTGACCGCTGCGCTGCGCCTGGCCCAGCAGGGCTACCGCGTTAGCGTGTTCGAGGCGCTGCCGCAGCCGGGCGGCATGATGACCTACGGCATCCCCGCGTACCGCCTGCCGCGCGAGCCGCTCTTCTCTGAAGTCGAGAATATCAAGCGCGCGGGCGTGGAAATCTATACCAACATGGCCCTGGGCCGCGATTTCAGCCTGGACGATCTGCAGCGCAACGGGATCCAAGTGCACAGCGGCGCGGCGGAGAACAACGGGCATGGCAATGGCAGCGGCGCACGCGCCTTGCCGCCCTTCGACGCCGTGATCCTGGCCCTGGGCGCGCACAAGAGCCGCAAGCTGCAAGTTCCGGGTGAAGACAAAACGGGCGTCTACCACGGCGTCAAGTTCTTGCGCGAAATTGCGCTGGGACAGGCGCCAGAGGTAGCCGGCAAGCGCATCGGCATCGTCGGCGGCGGCGACGTGGCGATTGACGTGGCGCGTTCGGCCTGGCGCCTGGGCGCAGCCGAGGTGCATGTCATCTACCGGCGCACCGAGGACGACATGCCCGCACACAAGGAAGAGATCCATGCGGCGCACGCCGAGGGTATTCAGTTCCACTTCCTGGTCAATCCGGTGGCTGTGCTGGGCGACGCTGAGGTGACGGGCGTGCGCCTGCGGCCGCAGCGCCTGGCGGAATTCGATGAGGGGGGGCGCCGGCGGCCCAAGGCCATCGAAGGCGCGGACTTCGACCTGGCGCTGGATATGCTGGTGCCGGCCATTGGGCAGACCACCGATTTCGATTGGATGCCCGCGGGCGACAGCAGCGTTCAAACAAACTGGAACAGCGTGGTCAAGACCGACGACGCGTTCCAAACCACGCGGCCGGGCGTCTTTGCCTGCGGCGACGCGGTCAGCGGCCCGGCGACGGTTGTGGGCGCGGTGGCGCAGGGCAATCAAGTGGCGCAAGTCGTGGATAACTGGCTGAATACCGGCAAGACGATCCGGCCGATCATCAAGCCGGCGCGCCACGACTTTGCGCAGACCGTCAATCTGGACGACTACACCGACGCCAGCCGTCCCGTGATCCCCTTGATTCCGGTTGCACGCCGCCTGGATGGCAATCCCTTCCAGGAGGTGGAGACTGGTTTTGACCTGGCGACAGCGCAGGCCGAAGCGGCCCGCTGCCTGCGCTGCGATTTGGAATGGCTGCAGCGCATGAAGCTGCCAGTGCCCAAGAGCGAGTTTGCTTGAAGTGGGGACTGACTCTCACTGGAGGTTCCATGGCAACTATTACGCTGACGATTGATGGCCGCGAGGTGCGAGTGCCGCAAGGCATTTCGGTCCTCGATGCGGCGCACAGCGCGGGGATTGATATTCCCGTGCTGTGCCACCATCCGGCCCTGCCCCCGGAGGGCGCGTGTCGCCTGTGCATGGTGCAGGTGGAAGGGCAGCGTGGCTTACAGCCGGCCTGCACCTTCCCAGCCGCGCCTGGCATGGTGATACAAACCGAAACCCCGGCTGTGGTTGAGTCCCGCCGCTTTGCGCTCAATTTACTCTTGTCTGACCATCCGCTCGACTGCATGACGTGCGACGCGGCCGGCGATTGTCTGCTACAAGACCTGGCCTATCAGTACGGCGTCAAGGAGACGGACTTCAAAGGGCGCCAGCACAGCTACGCCATTGACCGCTCGAACCCGTTCATCCAGGTGGACCGCAACAAGTGCATTCTGTGCCGGCGCTGCGTGCGCGCTTGCAACGTGATCAACGGCGTGGAGGCGATCAGCGTCGTCTATCGCGGCTTCGATGCGCACATTGCCTTTGGCGCTGACGCCGGGATGCAGGACAGCCCGTGCGAGTTCTGCGGCAGTTGCGTTTCCGTCTGCCCGACAGCGGCGCTGATGCCCAGGGAGGCGATCGGCAAGGGGCGCACCTGGGAGTTCGAACGGACGACGACCACCTGTTCGTACTGCGGTGTCGGCTGTCAGTTCGAGGTGAACGTCAAGAACGGCCAGATTGTCAAGGTGACGCCGTCCTGGGATGCGGTCGTCAACAAGGGCTGGACGTGCGTCAAAGGCCAGTTCGGATTCGACTACGTCAATCATCCTGACCGACTGACCACCCCGCTGATCCGGCGCGAGGGGCAGCTGCAGCCAGCCACCTGGGATGAGGCGCTCGACCTGATCGCTGGCCGGCTGCACCAAATCCGGCAGGAGAGTGGACCAGACAGCATCGCGGTCCTGGCTTCGGCCAAAGCAACCAACGAAGAAAACTATTTGCTCCAAAAGATGGCGCGGCAGGTCATTGGCACCAACAACATTGACCACTGCGCCCGTCTCTGACACAGCGCCACTGTGGCCGGTCTGGCCACTTCATTCGGGTCAGGCGCTATGACGAACTCGATCGAGGACGTCACGACCCAGGCGAAGGCTTACTTCGTCATTGGCTCCAACACAACCGAGCAGCACCCCGTGATTGGGATGCGCATCCGGCAGGCGGTCAAACAGCGCGGCGCCAAGCTGATCGTGGCTGATCCGCGCGACATTCCGTTGACTGATTTTGCCGTGCTGCATCTGCGTCAGAATCCAGGCACGGACATTGCGCTCCTCAATGGCATCATGAACGTGCTGATCAATGAGGACTTGTACGACAAGGAGTTTGTCAGCCAGCGCACGGAGAATTTCGAGGAACTGAAGGCGGTGGTGATGAAGTACCCGCCGGCAGTCGTCAGTCAGATCACGGGCGTACCCGCGGCCGACATCATCCAGGCGGCGCACATCCTGGCCGAGAACAAGCCGGGCGCGCTGCTCTATGCGATGGGCATTACACAGCACCGCACCGGAACGCACAATGTGATGTCATGTGGCAATCTGCAGATGCTGTTGGGCAACATGGGGGTGCCTGGCGGCGGCGTCAACCCGCTGCGTGGGCAAAACAACGTGCAAGGCGCATGCGACATGGGCGGCCTGCCCAATGTCTACTCCGGCTACCAACAGGTGGCCGTGGAAGATGTGCGCAAGAAGTTCGAGGCAGCCTGGGGCGTGCCGTTATCGCCCAAGCCCGGGCTGACCGTGGTGGAGATGTTGAACGGAGCCGAGCACGGCCAGGTGCGCGCGATCTACTGCATGGGCGAGAATCCGGTGCTGACCGACCCTGACAGCAATCATGTGCGCCGCTGCCTGACTTCGCTCGATCTGCTGGTGGTGCAGGATATCTTCCTCAGCGAAACCGCGGCGCTGGCCGATGTGGTGCTGCCAGTTGCCAGCTTCGTGGAGAAGGATGGCACCTTCACCAACACCGAGCGCCGCGTACAGCTCGTGCGCCGGGCCATCCCGACGCCTGGGCAGGCGTTGGCCGATTGGGAAGTGATCATGGCATTGGCGCAGCGTCTGCTGGCCCTGCGCACCAGCGGCGACAGCGACGGCCGCCCTGAAGGCTCGTACGCAGGCTGGGACTATCTCTCGCCGGCCGACATCATGGATGAAATCGCCGCGTTGACGCCGAGCTACGGCGGCATTCATCACTGGCGCCTGCAGAAGGCGGGTTTGCAGTGGCCTTGCCCCAACGACAATCATGCAGGCACCCCGATCCTGCACGTGGGTAAGTTCACGCGCGGCCTGGGGCGCTTCAGCGGGGTCGAGCATGTGCCGCCCGCGGAACTGCCGGACGCTGAGTACCCGCTGACCTTGACGACGGGGCGCGAGCTGTGGCATTACCACACCGGCAGCATGACGCGGCGCAGCAAAGGGCTCAACGCGCAGTCTCCCGAAGGCTTTGTGGAGATCAACCCCGAAGATGCACAACCCGGCGCGATTCACGATGGCGACTGGGTGCAGGTAGTCTCCCGTCGCGGCGAGGTGAAGACAAAGGCGCGCATCACAGAGGATGTGCCCCCTGGCGTTGTCTTCATGACTTTTCACTTTGCAGAAGCCCCCGCCAATGCCCTGACCATCTCCGTGCTCGATCCGATCGCCAAGATTCCAGAATTCAAGGTGTGCGCGGTGGCGATCAAGCCGCTGATGAATGGGCATAGTAACGGAAACGGCGCGCACTAAGCAGAAGGAAGACAGGCAGAGGGCGCGGTGGGCGCTCATCTGCCTGTCGCAGTAACTCAAGGAGGAGTGACAGACTATGGCAGCCGAGTTCGATGCACTAGTTCCTGCGGAAATGGCTACGAAAGCCGAAACGATTGGTATCAAGAAGGCCGGGATGGATTCGCTAACGATGTTTGCGCTCGCCATTTTGGCCGGAGCCTTCATCGCCATGGGGGCCATCTTCTCAACCACGACCGTGGCCGGCATGGCCGGCGTAGCTCCCTACGGAATCATTCGCCTGGTCGCTGGGCTGACGTTTACCCTCGGCCTGATCTTGGTGGTGGTGGCCGGCGCTGAGCTGTTCACCGGCAACAACCTGATCGCGATGGCCTGGGCGGGCGGCAAGGTCAGCACGGCCTCGTTGTTGCGCAACTGGGTTATCGTTTATGCCGGTAACTTTGTTGGCTCCATTGCGACGGCCTACCTGATGTTCTTGGGCAAGCAGTACACCTTTGGCAGCGGCGCGATTGGCATCGCCGCGTTGAACACGGCCAACACCAAGTCTGGCTATGACTTCGTGCAAGCCTTTGTCCTTGGCATCTTCTGCAATGCCCTGGTCTGCCTGGCCGTCTGGTTATGCTTCAGCGCGCGCAGCACGACCGACAAGATCTTGAGCATTATCCCGCCGATTGCGGCCTTTGTGGCGGCCGGGTTTGAGCACAGCATCGCCAACATGTACTTCATCCCGGTTGGCCTGTTCATCAAGACCGACAGCGCCTGGCTGACCTCCCTGGGCGACAAAGCGCCAAAGATTGCCAACCTGACGTGGGGCAACTTCTTCATCAACAACCTGATTCCGGTAACATTGGGCAACATCGTTGGCGGCGCGCTGATGGTGGGCCTGGTCTATTGGTTCGTCTATCTACGGCCCAAGCAGATGCAAACGCCGCAGACGACGGCGAAGCCGATGGCGGCGGGGAAGTAAATCAACGGCACGCCTTGAACTGAAGTTCAGGCTGCAATCGCCAGTCTGCTGAAGCAGCCTGGCAACGGCGGGCGGTGCCCGGCAGCGGTTTGGCTGCAAAATCGGTCAATCATGCCCGGGGGCGCAACCGTGGATGAAAACAGGCAATTCGTGGCGATTCGTGTTCATCCGCGGCCTATTTTCAAATGATGCGCCACAGGCTCATGTGATGCTGAACATGAGCCTGTGCTGTTTTACGTTCCCGCGCCCGATCAGGGGTACCGAGCCGGCGCGACTTCCCGCGCTGGCTGCGGCTTGACTTTCCATCCATCTACGCTACAATTTCAGACATGAGCAACGTCATCTTTGCCCGCGTGCAGCCAGACGGGGTGCGCATCGTCGAAACCTATCGCTATGAACAGACGCTCGGTCTTGCATCCCGCGTCTCGGCCGCGCAAGCGCCCGTCGGCGAGATCAAAGTGGCGATCAGCTACGATGGTTATCAATCATTCACGCGGCAGGCGTACGCCGATGTGCGCCGCCAGTATGGGCGGTGGTTGTTGGCGTCTGGCGCAGCGACCATGCGCACGTCTGGACGCCGACGTTTGGTGTCGGTGCGACGATCCATGACCGACCTCAGGCATCGCGTGGCGCGCTTGGTCCGCGATTTGTCACGGCACGCGGCTGTCCCGGCGCCGTCATCCGCCGCGATCCAAACCGGGCAAACACAAAGAATTACGCCGGTGGCGCTGCCTCAACCGCCGACCGATGCCCTCATCGGGCACCTGCTCCTGGATGATTACAGCCGCACCGACCTGGGCGACCGCTTCGATCTCTTCAATCACTACGCCGCACTGCCGCTGTATGCACCCATTCGCGGCGCCGGCCTGGATGATTTGGATCAATTGCGCGCGGACCGGCATCGCGCCAGCATCGTCTTTGATTATGCGCCACGGGATCTGGCTGTCAACCCGCTGCAGGTGGGGGTGCAGGTCAGCGACATGCACGAAGGCGTCTGGCCGGACGCGGCTGCCAGCCCAACCGACATTCTGGCCGCGCTCAAACAGGCCGCGGAAGCCAGCGAGACACAGAATGATCTCCGCTTTTCGTTCCGCGTGGAAGCCTATCTTGCCCGCAGCGCGCTGCCCACAGAGCTTGACGTAACCGTGAAGAAAATGTGGTTGCAATGGCCGCTGCCGCTCTCGGTAGATCATCAAGTCGCAACGTTGATGACCGATGAGGGGCAGGCAGCATCAGGGACGCCGGCTTGGGCAGCTTCCCTCAGGTTCAACTTGCAGGAAAATCGTCTGGAATGGAGCGGCGTGACGCTGCGTGCGGCCAGTACCTCAGCCAGGCCAGACTTGATTACGTGGGTCACGGAACCGATGCACCTGGTCATCAGGCGCCCAGCCGACCTCTACTTCTCGGATGTCCTGACCGGTCAGGTTGAGCTTGAGCTGCCCGGGCTGCTCCTCTCCGGCGTGCAGGCCGTCTACTTCGATGGCATTGGCCGGCGCCTGGACCAGGTCAAACTCGAAAAACTGAGCCGCCTCCACGTGAGCTTCAAGCTGGCGCTATCCGATCTCCTTGCGCAGCGAGAGGTGCCGCATTTCCGCCAGGTGGTTGTGCCGCATGTCTCTTTGCGCGGTTGGCGATTATCTGAGCTGGAAGCACACCTGACCAACAGCGGCTTTCATGTGACTCGCGTCCTGCAAACGGGTCCTGGGCAAAATGGTTGGCTGGCTGCGTTTGGCGCGGAGCCGATCGCCAAACCGCAGTCGCTCCAGGCTTGGGTTGTGATTGATGGCAGTCGTCGCAGCCTCATGGCAGATGAAAGTCGCCTGGGGCGGGCGGCCGCGACGCGCAGCGATGTTTCCATCCAACTGCACTGCTTGAGTCGCGGCGAACACCTGGACACCGCGCTCGCTCTCAATCGCCTGCAAACGGCATTGACGACGCATTTCGAGCGGATGGGCGCACGACACTGAGGGAGAAGCGAACGTGGCCGATAGCGTCGTGGAAAACCGAGCGCCTCTGGCGCGATGCTGCCACTGTGGCAACCCAGAGGTGATTGGCATTTGCCATCACTGCCGACAACCGATCTGCTTGCCCCACAGCTACACGATGCCGCGCCGTCTCGGGCAATGGCTGTTTCGCCGTTTTGTGGGTTTGGGCCTCGAAGGCACGCCCTGCGGTCCTGACCCGCTGACCTGTACATCCTGCCTGGGCGCACTGTGGACGCCCGGCGCGTGGTTGATCCTGGCGGGCAGCAGCATGACCCTCCTGACGCTGACTGGCCTCGGATTTGGATTTCTGCTGGCGCAGCTGTTCAAGGTCAACACCCTGTTAGCGGCGCAGCGCGGTTGGTTGGTGGTCGCGGCGCTCATTGGCCTGATCTTGTTGTTGGTCGGCCTGCTTTATCGCGGGCGGCGCCCCTTTTTGCCCATTCTCTGGCGTCCCACGATCGGCCGCGTGGTCGAGACCTTGAGTGGGAGCATCACGTTCGATGCGCAGGCGCGGCTGCAGACCGGGATCACATCCTGTACAGGTCAACTGGCCTGGGCGGGAGAGCTTGATAGTGCTGAACGCGCGCGTGTGAAAGCGTACCGCCGCCGTTTTCGTATAGCCGAAAGCGCTAATCTTGACTTTCGCGCGGGCTTCGTGCTGCTCAAAGGACGTTTTAGCGGCGCGCTGAGTGGTCAGCCTGTCAATGCTGAACGTCACGGCCATGTTCTGCGCCTGGAGGGGCGGGTTCATGAGCAGGCCTTTCTGCGCGGCGATAACACGCGCTCGGCGTCTCAGTGGAATGTCAGCGCCAGCTATTCTATCCCGGCGCCGTCAACGCTTCCTGTACGTCTGATTCCGCACCTGGTAGAGGCGCGTAACGAACGCACGTTGGAACTGGAGCTGCAGTGGGATGACCTTGATGGCCTGACCGAGCTGGAGATCACGGAGTTGCGCGTGGAGATCCCAACGCCGTGGGGCGCTGTGGTGCAGGCCAGTGACGGAGCGCTGACCAATCTGACGGCAGGGGGCGGCGCGGATGCTGGCGCTGGGCTTGTGTGGCATGCACCCCCACTTGACAGCCATCAGCGCCAGGTGCGACGCCGTTCATTCGATGTCCATTGCGAGCGCAACCTGGACCAGACCAGGGCCTTGCGCGGTCAGGCGACTCTGACCTGGAAGGGCGCGATCTCGCGCTTGGAGGGCATTTCCCTGTTTTTCCCGTTGGGGCGCCCCGATGCGCGTGGTACGCTGAGCATCAAGAGCAGCGTTGTGGTTGATTTTGAGTTGAGCCTGGCGGGGCTGCGTTATCAGGAGGTGCGCATTGTGCCAGACGCGCAGAACCCGCAGGACCGGGATCGCGGCGAACCGATTCGATCGCTTGAAATCATGCCGAACTCGGTCCTGATAGACACCTTGACGACGGCCCTCCTCGAAGCCGGGCGCCTGGTGTATCAGGTTGTTGAATCGCCTCCCCAGGTTGACAACCGCCGCGGTGTCGTGTTTCGCCAGTGGGATGTCAAGGGGCGGACGTATCATGGCGTCTGCGCGGTTGATTTTCATTTGGGGGTGCGCGGCGAGAGCGGCAGCAAAGCGCCCCAGGTCGAACTCAGGCTGACGGCACGGGGGTTGGCCACACAATCAGCCGGCGAGCGGGCCATCGAGCGCACCTGGAGACAGCTGCGCAGCCTGGTGAAGACGACGCTAAACACGCGCGTCCAAAAAGTGTTGATGATTCCTGACGCGCAGCCGGAACGCTTGTCCCTGAGATCGCGCCCAGAGGTGGTGCTGCTCCGGTTACGTCGTCACGCTGACGGTGATCTCCTGGAAGGCGATCTCTCAAGCCCACAATTGCTGGCTGCGGCGCCGACGGTTGACGCGGATGCCGACGAACCTGAGAGCGAGTAACAATACGAGGCCTGCGGATGTCGCTGCAATGTGCTGTGTGTGGTGCGCCGGATAACAAAGACGGCCAGATGCTGGATGCAGTTTGCCATCACTGCGGCAAGCCGTTGTGCCAGGAGCACCGCGTCTTGATTTTGGACGAAGATTTCGCGAACCGCGGCGCGCCGGCGCCGCGTCATGCCTATCATTGCCCTGACTGCCACAGGGCCTATCACCCGCGCAGCCATGTGGTGCGGCCGGGGCGGCCGCTGCCTTCCTGGCGCGCCATCCGGCAGCGCCTGCCCAGGCTGCCGTGGCAGCGCAAACCCGGTTCCAAGCGTTGACGTGGGAGTCACAACGATGTCTGTCTCATCATCAACCACAACCACACCCCGTTATCGTCCCACCTATCGTACGGATGAACTGCGCCTGATCGCTGGCCTGGCCCAGCGCGGAGAGTCGCTCGGCTTTGTCGGCATTGCCGGCGCAGGCAAGTCCAACCTGGTCAATTCGCTGCGCGATGAAGCGCGCATGGCAACCTATTTGGGCCAGGCAGCCAGCCGGATTCATTTTGCCGCCGTAGACGCGAACACCTGGCAAGGGACGCCGCTGAGTCTGTGGAACTTGATGGCGGCCAGCCTGGAAGCATTGACTGTGCAGTGGTCAGCGCCGGCCGTGGACGGAGCGGCCATTCCCTTTGCCGAGGAAGAGCGCGCGCTGCAGCGTCTGCGTAACCGCTTGCGGGTCGTGTGCCAGGAACAGCAGCACCAGGTGGTCTTTGTGCTGGATGATTTTGACCTGGCGTTCAAGAATGGCCCCCTGGCGATGCTGGAGCAGCTCAATACCCTGCGCAGCGACGGCAACCGCGGCCGTCTGAGCTACCTCGTCTTCACGAAACGGCTGCCGCACGTGTTGGGACGCCGCCATCAATTGGACGCATCCTCCAAATTCTACGATCTTTTCCGGCATCAGCTCTACGCGTTGGAACCCTATACGCGCAGCGATGCGCAGCAGATGCTGACCTATCTCAACGATGGCGCGGGTCGTCCGTTGGCGCACAAGGATCTCGCGGTCATTCTGGCCCTGGCCGGCGGCCACAGCCGCTTGCTCAAGCTGCTGTTCGATTTGTGGAGCCAGGAGGGATGTCCGGCCGTCGAGCGCGCGGCCTATTTTGCGGGCAAGGCGGATGTGCAGCAGGAATGTGAACGAATTCTGGCTGGACTGCACGAAACAGAGCGCCAGGCGGTTTTGCTGGCGGCTCAAGAGCGGGCCGCCAGCGCTGACACCGTGGACCACCTGGTGCGCCGCGGCCTGATTGTCAACCTCAATCCGCCAACCTTGTTCAGCCCGGTGATGGCGTACTACCTGCGGCATAACAGAGCAAGCGAGAAGAGCTGATAGGGAGGTGATGTATGAATACGGCACTCATCAGCGCGCTGGGCGTAGGGTTTGTGTTGATTGCGGGGATCATCTATCTGCAGCCTGGACTGCGAACCGTGCCCCAGGAAGAGCGCCTCGTGATCTACCGCCTGGGCCATTTTTATAACATCGCCGGGCCAGGCCCGGTTTTCCTCCTGCGCCGCATTGACGAGGTCTGGCGCACGTTCAGCGTGCGCGAACAGCCAGCGTCGTACAGGGTGGACAATCTATTCATCTACGGCGTACCTGTTGCGTTGACTCTCTCGATTTGGGCGGCTTATGATCCCGTGCAAGCCGTGGGCAACGATCACGCCAATCAGACACGCCTGATTGTTTTCAATGAGTTCGAACGCAACGCCCAAGTAATTCTTGCGCTGCGCCATATCCTCGTTCAGGAACTTGGCGCCATGGAACAAGCGCATCCTCTACCGGCGCAGGCCACAATGGGCGACAAGATTTTGCCCATCATTCCAGGTTTGCCTATTTGCAACGGCATGTTGGCGCGTGTTCGAGAGCGTCTACGCGATGACATGCGCACGATTGGTTTTATTCTCAACCTGACGCAGCCAATCCTCATTACCAGTATCCAGCCGCCAGAATCGGTTAGCAAGGGCTTCGATCGCGAACGGGTCATGTCGTTCTTGCGCCCACAGTTCCCCAATCTGCCCGATGATGTGCTGGCGCAGCTGTACACGTCCATTGAGAAGCTCGACTTGCCGACCCTTCAGCGCTTCGTTGTCCAGAATGAGGGCAATCTGAGCACGCGCATCGAACAGCGGACGGACAACGCGCAGGGCGGACAGACCCGCGTCAGTGTGCAGACGCCCGCCGCTGGCGCTGCGGCTGCCGCTTCGGCGCAGCCTCCGGTCAGTGCAACCGCCCCGGCGTCACAACCCGCGCCGGCGTCTTCACCTTCACCAGAGGCAGATGAGCTGACGCCTGGCGACTTGACGGTGCTGAAGCGCGTGCCGCGCGCCGCGCCTGCGCAGCGCAGAGCTGCTTGACGGGAAAATTGGAGATTGCTACGGCTGCGTCCCGTTCTCCAGCCACTGGCACAGGTGCGCGGCGGAGAGCAGGGCCAGCGGGTGATGTTCGCGCATGAAATCGAAGCGCAGCAGGTTGAGAGTCGCCAGGAGCAGGCTGGCGTTGTACTCGGCCATGTTGTGGTTCACGCCGTTGAGGTTGGCGGCCAGATGACGTAGATGAGCGAGTACGGTCAGGACTTTGCTCTGTGCATGACCCGTCGGGATTCTCAGATGATCCAGCCGCGTTTGCCTGAGCAAGACTGCATCCAGGTCGTGAAAGACATTGATGTCCTTGTTTTCGGCCAGATTGAACTTGATGGCCGTTTCCAGGACGACGGCGTCGCGCAGGATGTGACTCCAGCCGGTGCGGTAGAAATCAATCAGCCAGGTGCGCTCATCCTCCGTGACCAGAATGTTGTGCTCATTCAAGTCGCCGTGGGTGACGGTGCGCACCACGGTGAAATAGAGGCGGTTATCACGCTGCGCCAGCCACCGCTTGGGGTTGGGCAATGCTCCCGCGACGCCGGCAAAGGTCAACTGCGCGCTTTCGGGGTCAATGCCCAACTGCTGTACGCCCCGCCAAACTTCAGCCCAGTCAATGCGCAGCCCTTCCGTATACATCTCCACCAGATCGCGGCGCTGGCGCGGCATTTCTTGATTGCCATACCACCGCGCGCAAGTCACACTGAACAGGTTGTCCAAGGCATGCCGAATCGGTTCAGCCGCATGACGCCGGTAGAAACGGGCGAAATCGCTGACGTCTGGCAGTTCGGCGCCGATGAACTGATAGCGAATCACCCCAAGCACCCGACCCAGCTCGCACGTGAGCTGAACGCCGGCATAAGGCCCCAGAAAGTTCTCAATATGCTGGTGAAAATTCGTATGTTCCTGGCGAATCTTGTCCTTTTTGCCGAACTTGACCACCACGGGGACGCCAGCCTGCGCATCGAAATAGGGCTGCACGCGCAGCACGCCCGCGCCGCTTTGCCCTGCCTGCATTTTCTGAATGAAAAGCCGCGTCGCGTCTGGCAGCACGCGGCGCAGCAAGTCGTACAGTTCGGCCGCCAGAGGCTCGGACGGCTCGCGGCGCGCCCATGTGAAGTCTTCCCACAAACGGCGCAGGTCGCCATTGTCCCCTTCGATTTCAATTTCGAGATCGTGGTCCAAATGATTTTGCGCCAGGGCATCCAGCGCCGTTTGCAGCAGCACGTCGGCGTCGAACGAGCGTTTTTCCAGAAAATCCACCACCTTGAACTCGCGGAAGCTGGCGCGCATGCGTTCGTTGCTTGGGTACGCGCTGAGCACGATCAGCCGCACGGTGTCGGTGAGGTCATACGTGCGCAGCATCTGCATGAACTGCGCACCCTGGTCGTCCCTGGCATTCCCCAGCACCAGGCTCCAGTCCACAATCGCGACATTGAAATAGCAGGTTTGGAGCAGGCTCTCGGCCTCGACCAACGCGCCGGCGGTATGAATCGAAGCGGCGATCGGCTGCAAAACCTCGCTGACATCCCGTTGCCACATAGGGTCATCTTCCAGGACTAAAACATGCGCATCGGCCATATGCTATGCCTCCAAGAACGAACATGCGGAGCGATTGAATCTTTGATCTGCAACTCTGTGCAGCGTCCCTGCGGAGGCTGCGTCTGCTGGTCCGTGTCGTGACGCAGGCAGCCTGCCTTATCGAAGCGCCGGCAGCCGGATGATACAGGTCGCGCCGACTCCCTCCTGTGATTCCAGCTCGACGGCGCCTCCGCACCGTTGGATGAACTGACGACAGGTAAACAGGCCGCGGCCCCGGATCTGGCCTGTTTCGACTTTGGTGCTGTAGAACAGCTCGAACGCGCGGCCAAGCACTTCAGTCGGTATGCCGGGGCCGTTGTCCGTAATGCGGAGTTCCACGGCGGCCTCGCCGGTCCATTGCAGTTGCACGTGCAGGCGGCCATGGCCTTCCATGGCATCGCAGGCGTTGTCAATCACCGACTGGATGGCGTCCGACAGCAGCGGCCCGCTGCCGTTGACCCAAACAGGCGTTCCCGGCAGATCCAAGTCCAGCTCGATGTTGGCGCCCTTGACGTGACAGCAGACTTCCTCGACGATTTTGCACAGGTCTAGCAGCTCGCTCGTCGCGTGTTCCATCTGCACCACCATGTTCAGTGGTTCCAGGAGCCCTTGCAGGGTTTGCACCCGGTACTCGATGTTTTTCACCGATTCGACCACCGGCGTCGAATCGGCAACCCGCTGGCGTATCTGTTTGAGATGATGCGGAATATCCCCCATGGCGTTGCCCAACCGATGCGCCACCGCATGGATCAGATCGTAGTAATCGCGCTCACGCACGGCCTGGATTTGCCGTTTGGCTTCCTGCAAGTCCTGGTATTGCTGCGCATGGTCAATCGCCAGCGCGGCCTGCGCCGCAAAGGCTTGCAATAGATTCTCGGCCTCGCGCTCGAAACGTGCAGCCGCGGTCGTGTACAGATTGATGGCGCCGAGCACCACGTCACGGCTCACCAAGGGCATACTCATCATACCGTGCAGCCCGCGCTGCATCACTTGACCGTGCGGCCGCGCGTGCGGGGCCGTTTGAATGTTGGGTTCATGTTGCACCTGGCGAGAGATCACCGCCCGACCCGTGACGCTGTTCAGGCCCAGGCGTTGGCTGCGGTAGGCTGCGTCGGTAATGGTTGATTGCAGGATGACTAACGCCTGCTCGTGCGGCAGGTACTTCCAGATCGTGGCGTCCTGCGCGCCGAACACCGTCTGCACCTGCGCGATGACCTGGCTTAACACGTGGTCTAGATCCAGCGTGGAGCTGACCACCAGGCTGACATGGCGCAGTTGGCGCAGTTCTTCCACCTGACGAACCAGCGCCTGGTCGGTGCGCTGCAGGAGTTGACCGTTGTAGACTGCAATGGCAACCTGGTCGGCAAATCCTACCAGATTGCGCCGATCTTCTTCACTGATGAGTTCCTTCTGTTTGCTGTGATAACCCACTTCCAGCGCGCCCAATTGGCTGCCGGCTGCGGTCAAGCGCATAAACGCGCGCAGGTAGGCATGCAAGCCAAAGCGCTCGGTAATGGTTGGATTCAATCCACGATCGTTTGGGTGAACGATGATCGGCTGCGTCTCCTGCAAGCAGCGGGCCGCCGGGTGCTGACCGTAGCGGTCAAAACGCGCCAGAGCTTGCCAATCCACCGACCAGGGTCGCCCCACGCCCGCCTCCATGACGAGCAGGGTATTGCTGCTGTCGAACAGATACAGGTTGGCAAAATCACAGCCCAGGGCGCTGCAAATCGCCCGCAAAACCCGCTCGTACGTGGGACGCAGGCTCTCCGTGGACAGCACGGCCTGGCCGATCTCTTGATAGGCCGTGCGCACCGTCACACTTTCGATGGCCCCCGCGGCATGGCGCAAGAAGCGCAGGAGGTCCGGTAGATCAGCGGGCAGCCCGTGCTGATGAGAGCCGGCCTGATAGTCCTCGATGCTCACCACGCCGATCGGATGCATCTCTGGCACCAACGCCGCCACCAGGCGAACCTGATTGCCGGCGCTGCGGCGTAGGGCGTAGTCGCCAAAGTGAAATGTGCGCGCCTCAACCGAGGCGACGTCTGGATCGTTCAGGTTGATGGTGTCCGCGACCAGCGATGCATCGTACGAGTGGTGCATCAGGCGCAGCTCGTTTTGCCCTGGATCGGCGCGGTAGGCATGCACCCTGGAGAGTCCGAAGCCCAACTCCATGCCCTGGACGAGCGCTGCGTACGCTTCCTTTAGATCGTCCACCGCATAGATGGATTGAATGATGGCTTCCAGCAGATCGGCGCGCGCCTGCGGCTGCGGATCAGCCCGCAGATGCCACGCCAGGTATTCGATCGCCTCGCGCCAACGCCCGGTCATGCGCAGCACATGGCCCACCTGCGCCGGCCGCAAGCGGCTCTTCAATCCCTTGCGATAGATCTCATTCTTGAATCGGTAGGCTCCCTGGTGAATCTTCAGCGCGCCGCACAACTGCAGACGGTCGGCCCCCGTGCGCGTGATCGGCTGGCGGGCGCGTCGCTGCGGCAGCTCGCCGCGCTCGATGATGTCGAGCAGGTCCAACACGGTGTCGGGGTCTTCTTCGATCAGTTGAATCGCCTCACGGATGGGCGCCTGGGCCTCGTCCGTGCGCCACAGGCGTTCGACTGCGCGGGCCACGACGGAGGCCGTGACCTGCGGCCGCTGATAGCCGCGCACCGCCTCGGCGCACCAGGCGCACAACTGCGGCAGCAAGTAGCAGTCGCCAGTCGCCCATTCCAGCAGGTTGTCCAGGGCGTGATCAGAGGCATGCGCCCCGTACGCGGCCAGGGTGGCAGACGCCAGCTCTCGGCTCTCAGCGTCGGTCAGGGATGGCACCAGGATCGGTTTTGCGATGTTGAAAGGAGACGTGGGGCCGCTCGACAGTCCCGCCAGGTTCATGCCGCCTGTGACCACCACCACCAGGCGCGGGCCGAACTGTACCATCTGTTCGTTGTACGCTGAACGCAGCGAGACGAGCAGACTGTAGACCAGGTCCTGCGGGATAGATTGCAGATGATCAATCAAGAGCACCAGGTGCCGGGTGCGCTGCTGCAGGCAGGCCAGCAGATAATTCTGGAAGTCGCGGCTCGAAAGGTCAGGCGCGGACGGCGCAGGCACAGAGACGCCGGGCGCTTCGCTCATCAACTCAGCCAGGCTGGTGAAAAATGTCCGTTCATCGTCCGAGCGCGCCTGCCACAAGTCCACATAAATCCCCTCGGCCAGATCTCCCGTGGGAATTTCACGCAGGACGTCGTGCAGCAAGGCAGTCTTCTCGTGCCGCGGCGGACCAAGCAGGACTACATAATCCAGTCGGCGTATGCGCGCGAGGATGGCCTGGATCAGGTGGTTATGGCGGATGCGCACCCGCTTGAACGTCGTGTGGCCGTCATAGGTCGCCAGCGAGAAAGCGGGGTCAACCGGCATCGTTACAGCCCCTCGCGCCGGAGTTTGCGTAGCAAGAAATCGGGATCATATTTCTCCGTCAGCACATGCGGGAACACGGGGGTGGCAAAACGGTACTCGCGACCGCTGGCAGCAAAGGTGCCGGCCATCTCCAGGTTGCGGCAGGCTTGCTCAATGTCGAGCACGCGCGTATTCACGGCGCGTCGCGCCAACGCCGCGTCGATGGCTTCCAGGTCAAAGGCGCGTTCACCGCCATACTCGGCCATCACGGCAAACACGATCACCTTTTCCAGGTGCGTGGTGTTGTCCATGAAGGTGCCAAGCACGAAGGTGCGAAAATCCTCGTTTGTATACACATCGGTCAGATAGGCCGGCGTCAACACCCGGCTGTCCTCCTGATCCAGGCGCTCAACCAGCGCCTGACAGTAGAACTGAATCAGGTTGGGTTGCCCGGCGGTCTCGTCATAAATACGGTTGACAATCTCGCTGCGCTGTTCGAAGTGGACGCGCAGTTTTTCCAGGGGGCCAATGATCATGTCGCTCGCCTGCTCGCGGCTCAGTTCTCTCAGCCGGATGTCCTTGGCGAAGTTGTAGAGGGGCGAATCGAGGTTGTTGCCGGCGCGCATGAGATCACGAAAACCGGCGATGATGTAGCGACAGTGCCCCAGGTTGCTGGAGGCGCGCAAGCCGTGGAGCAGGGCGCCATCGGTGTAGTGCCAGGCCAGCAGTGAATCGAACTCGTCGAGCAGGAAGATCAGCCGGCCGCCAAAACGCCGCGCCATGCGTTCCAGGAAATTGGGAAAGAAGATCGGAAACTGCCGATTGTCCAAGCGCGCCAGCTCCGGCGGGTGCAGTTTGCGCACGATCTCGCGCACAAAATCATTCGGCGATGCGATCGCGCTGCAATCCATGACGATGATGCGGTCCTGCGCCCGTTCATCGCCGCTTTCCTGCGCTGCGGCGCGCAGCCGGCGCTCAATCTCGCGCAGGAGCGAGGTCTTACCGATGCGGCGGATGCCCATGATGGCAAAGTTGCTCGTGCTGCCCTGCAGGATGCGGCGCAGCTCCAGGTCGCGACCGAAGAAGCGCGAGCCGCTGACCGGTTTGCTTGTTTCGTAGGGCGTCAAGAGGCTGAGCGCCATTTGCTGGCTGAGGCGGTCGAGCAGCTCGCCAGTGGGGCGCCGTGACTCGCGCACCGCGTCCTGGTCGGCTTGATCGAGCACCAACGCCGGGAGCAGGGTGCGCTGCAGCGCCGCGCGCAGGCCGGCGCCGGCGCCATCCACCAGCAGAATGGGATTGCGTTCAGCCAGGTTGCGCAGGCGGATCAGCTCAGCCAGGCTTTGCGCCAGTTCGCGTTCAGGCAGGGCAGAGAGGTCGTGACTGCGCACCCAGATCACCGGCGAGCGGTCGGAGAAACGCAGCTTCCAGGCGGAGAAGTCAACCAGGTAGATGTGAAAGCCGAGGAGTTCCTCGTGCAGGCGCACCGGGTAATCGAGGGCGTCGTCCAGGAAGTGAAGAAAGGCGGGCATCTCCTGACGCCAGGAGAGTTTGACATTCGTCATGCGCTGAACTCTTCCGGTGGGCAAGGACAACGTGTCATGTGACGGCGGCTGTGCAAGGGTGACATATCAACCAGGCCCGGTTGTTGAATAACCTACGGTCAAGGATACACGATTTTGCGATGGGCGTCAAGCGGAAGTTGAGAGGGCAGAGTGCAAAGTGCAAAGCCGCCTTAGGAAATGTTCACCGGTTTGCTCTCGCGCCCGTTCGAGGCTATAATCGCGCCAGGCCGCGGCCTCAGCCTGGGACGGCTTGTCCTCATTACCGTGGAAAGGTCCAATCATGCCTGCACCTGCCGCGATCGTTGATCTCGTCGCACGCTTTCGCTCCCATGCGGACAGCTACAAGCGCGACGCGTATAACGAGACCTTGACCCGCATCGAGTTCATCAATCCGTTTTTCAAAGCCCTGGGCTGGGACGTGGAGAACGAGCGGGGCTACGCCGAGGCCTATAAGGACGTGGTGCATGAGGACGCGATCAAGGTGGGCGGCGGCACCAAAGCGCCAGACTACGGCTTTCGCATCGGCGGCGCGCGCAAGTTCTTCGTCGAAGCCAAAAAGCCGTCGGTGGACATCAAGAACGATGTGAATCCAGCCTACCAGCTGCGGCGTTACGCATGGAGCGCCAAGCTGCCGCTCAGCATCCTCACCGACTTCGAGGAGTTCGCGGTCTACGACTGCCGGGTCAAGCCGGACAAGAGCGACAAGCCGTCTGCTGCCCGCATCCTTTACCTGACTTTCGATCAGTATGTCGAACGATGGGACGAGATCGAGGCCATCTTCGCGCGCGACGCGATTCTGCGCGGCGCGTTCGACCAATACGCCGCGGCCACGGGCGGCAAGCGCGGCACGGCCGAGGTGGACGCAGCTTTCCTGGCGGAGATCGAGCGCTGGCGCGACCTGCTGGCGCACAACCTGGCGCTGCGCAACCCCGATCTCGGCCCGCGCGAGCTAAACTTCGCGCTGCAGCAGACGATTGACCGCCTCATCTTCCTGCGCATCTGCGAGGACCGCGGCATCGAACCGTACGGCACGCTGCTGGGGCTGGTCAACGGCAGCGAGGTCTACGCGCGGCTGCTGCTGCGCTTTCGCCACGCGGATGCGCGCTACAACTCTGGACTCTTTTATTTCGAGACCGAAAAGGGCCGCGGCGACGCAGCCGACCAGGTGACGCCGCGGCTGACGATTGACGACCGGGTCCTACGCGACATCCTCAAGAATCTTTACTACCCCGACAGTCCCTACGAGTTCTCTGTGCTGCCAGCCGACATCCTGGGCCAGGTCTACGAACAGTTCCTGGGCAAGGTGATCCGCCTGACGTCCGGCCACCGCGC
The DNA here is from genome assembly GCF_900491745.1 of Candidatus Amarolinea aalborgensis. Classification (NCBI taxonomy): domain Bacteria; kingdom Bacillati; phylum Chloroflexota; class Caldilineae; order Caldilineales; family Candidatus Amarolineaceae; genus Candidatus Amarolinea; species Candidatus Amarolinea aalborgensis. The sequence continues at coordinate 95,497 of NZ_UETR01000002.1, forward strand.
GGTGGTCGAAGAAAAGCCGGCCGTGCGCAAAGCCGGCGGCGTCTTCTACACGCCCACCTTCATCGTGGACGCCATCGTCAAACAGACCGTGGGCCGCCTGCTGGAAGGCAAGAGCGTGCGTCAGGTGACGGGCGAACGCAAGGCGCCGCCCTTGCGCATCGCCGATATCGCGTGCGGCTCTGGCTCTTTCTTGCTGGGCGCGTACCAGTTTCTGCTGGATTGGCACCTGGCTGCGTACCTGGCCGATGGGCCGCAGAAATGGGCCGCGGGCCGCGCGCCGCGTCTGTACCAGGCTGAGCGCGGCGACTGGCGTTTGACCATCGCGGAGCGCAAGCGCATCGTGCTCGATCACCTCTACGGCGTGGACATTGACCCGCAGGCCGTGGAAGTGACCAAGCTGTCGCTGCTGCTCAAGGTGCTGGAAGGCGAGGACGCGCAGAGCATCGGTCAGCAGCTGCGGCTTTTCCCCGAACGCGCCCTGCCCGACCTGGGGCGCAACATCAAGTGCGGCAACTCGCTCGTTGGCCCGGACTTCTACGCCGGCCAGCAGATGGCGCTGCTGAGCGACGACGAAGCCTTGCGCGTCAACGCCTTCGGCTGGCCGGCCGAGTTCCCGTCCATTTTTCCTGCCGCGCAGGGCGAGAGCCACAGCGACGGCGGCTTCGACGCCATCATCGGCAACCCGCCGTATGGAGCTTATTTGAGTATCGAAGAGAAGGCTTACGTTAAGGCTTCTTTCAAGTCCTACCAGTACAAATACGACAGTTACTTGTACTTTATTGAGAAGGCAACAGATCTTGTCAGACCAGGAGGCTGGGTAAGCTTCATTACGCCTGAACTATGGCTTCGCTTGGAAGGTTGTGGTCGCCTGCGCCAAATCTTGGCACAGCGGGGGCACATCGCGACAGTTCAGTTTTTTGGAGAAGGCGTGTTTCGCCAAGCTGTTGTCAATACCATCGTGTTTGTGTTTGGCAGGGCTGTTCAACATGGGCCTGTGGATGTTGAGTTTCGCGACAGATCGTGGCAGATTCCAGCAGAAAAGTGGTATGCTGATCCAACATATGGTTTTGAGTATCGCCTCGATGTCAAAAATGCGAGTCTGATTGAGAAAATCCGGAAGCTTTCAAGGCCTCTCGCTGACTTTGGAACGATTGCCCAGGGAATTACTCCCTACGACCGGTATCGTGGACAGGCCCCTGACCTAATCAAGAATCGAGCGTATCATTTCAACCACAAGCAGGACGACACTTGCGGAATGTGGTTGGCAGGGAAGGATGTGAGTCGCTACCGACTGACATGGAGTGGAGAATGGATAAGCTATGGTCCATGGCTCGCCGCACCGCGTGAGCCGCATTACTTCTCAAGCCCACGCTTGCTATTCCGAGAAATCCCGGGCCCCCGCAAGAGAATACAGGCAACCTTCTCCGAGGAACTCCTGTACTTTGGGCATAGTATCACGCCATTCCTTGCTTCTGACGGAGGGCCTTATTCTCCGAAGTATTTCTTGGGCATATGCAACTCGACTTTGGTCAGCTGGTACGGTGGGTTGGTCCTCCCTAATTTTGGCAAAAACATCTTTCCGAAACTAAATCCCCAGGACATCAAACAACTCCCCATCCGCACGATTGACGTCACCTCCTCGGCTGACGTGGCGCGGCACGACCGCATGGTCAGCCTGGTGGAGCGTATGTTGGAACTGCACAAGAAGCTGGCGGCTGAGCAGACGCCCCATGTCAAGACCGTGCTGCAGCGCCAGATCGAAGCCACGGATCGGCAGATTGATGCGCTGGTGTATGAGCTCTACGGGTTGACGGCGGAGGAGATTGCGGTCGTGGAGGGAAGCGCAGCAGAGTGATACAATTCGCGGCGCTAGCGGGATTCCAAGGAAGATGATACAATCGCATCAACAAGGCGCTGGAATAGCAAACACCGACTCCGTGAAGCGAGGAATGCCATGAGAGTCAGAGAAGTCATCTGGTTGCCCGAGATTGAGGACAAGCTCTGGGAGAAGCATCACCTTACGGTAGCGGAGGCCGAGGAATTGCTCTTTGGCGAACTTCATATCCGGTTTGTGGAGAAAGGCCATCGTCCTGACGAGAATCTGTATGCCGCTTACGGACAAACGAAATCAGGGCGACACGTGATTGTGTTCTTCGTCTTAAAGCAGGGAAGGCAAGCGCTGGTGATAAGCGCTCGCGACATGGATAGCAAGGAACGAAAAACCTATGGCAGAAGGTAATGTGAGCAGCATCTCCCAGTCGCACACGCTGGAAGAGATGGCGGAGTTTTGGGACACGCACAGCCTGGCGGATTTCGAAGACCAGACATACGAAGTTGAGATGACCTTCGCCCCATCGGCTCGTCGTTCGCTGGTTGGCATCGAGCCTGAGTTAATGCGGGATCTGCGTCGCATTGCCAGAAAACGCCATGTCAGCACGCAAACCCTTGTGAACGTGTGGCTGCGGCAGCGTGTTGACCAAGCGAGTGGGGAAACGATTTCGGCAAGCTAAAAGCGCGGTACTCAAGCTGGCTCTCTCGCGCTGTCGTGTTCTTGGGGGATGAAATAAACACCCGGCTGACGTGGCGCGGCACGACCGCATCGTCAGCCGGGTTGGAGCGCATGTTGGAACTGCACAAGAAGCTGGCGGCTGAGCAGACGCATGGCGACTTTGGCCGCAGCCAAAGCGCCGAGCATGTCAAGACCGTGCTCCAGCGCCAAATCGAAGCGACGGACCGGCAGATTGATGCGCTGGTGTATGAGCTCTACGGGTTGACAGAGGAGGAGATCAACGTGGTGGAGCGTGCAGGACAGTAGCATCTATGACCTTGCCAGGCCGTGGGATTTGCGGTAAAGTAAGCATGATGGATAGCGTGATTGTGCCGTAGTTGGGCGTAGACCGAGGCGAAAATGGCATTGGTGATAGCAGCCATTATTGAGGTCCCGATGAGCGCATAGCCCAAGTATTTCCCGGATACCGCCTTTATTTGCAGACAAGGAGAAAACGGACGTGAGATCATGAACATCGAGGAGACTCTAATGCAACGAATGCGCACCTTGCCTGTTGCTCGACAGGTCGAGGTCCTTGACTTCGCGGACTTCCTCAGTCGAAAGTCAACTGCCAGCAGGACCCGACGCAATCCCATTGGCTTGTTCGCCGGCCTTGGCGTTGACATCAGCACCCAGGACATCGAAGACGCACGGTTGGAATTGTGGAAGCATTTCCCTCGAGACATTGAATTATGAGCGCTGTGGTTGCTGACACCCACGCAGTTGTCTGGCTTCTGTTCAGCCCGCAAAGGCTGTCACCAGATGCTCTGGCTGCGCTGCGCGGCGCGATCGACGCGGGCGAATCCATCTATGTGGCCTCGATCTCGCTGGTAGAAGTCGCCTATCTGGCAGAGAAGGGTCGGCTATCACGTGAGGTTTTTGAGCGCCTCGTGGGCGAGTTACTTCGACCGGACAGCGGGTTGATGGTAGTGCCACTGGATCTATCTATCGCTCTGGCGCTCGAGAACATTCCGCGCAGCGATGTCCCAGAAATGCCCGATCGGGTGATTGCAGCAACGGCATTCTACTTGGGATTGCCGCTGGTAACGCGCGACTTGCGAATCCGAGCCGCCGCGGTCGCGACCATTTGGTAGCAATTTCATTCCCAAAATCAGCTGCCACGACCGCATGGTCAGCCTGGTTGGAGCGCATGTTGGAACTGCACAAGAAGCTGGCGGCTGAGCAGACGCATGGCGACTTTGGCCGCAGCCAAAGCGCCGAGCATGTCAAGACGGTGCTGCAGCGCCAAATCGAAGCCATGGATCGGCAGATTGACCAGTTGGTGTATGAGCTCTACGGGCTGACAGAGGAGGAGATCAACGTGGTGGAGCGGAGTTAGGAGGAATGTCTCTGTAACCAAGCCGCGATTTCAGTGAGCACCTGGCCCAGGCTGGGCTGGTCAGATGGAGCCACGCGGTCTTGCGCGCCGATATGTTTATGATGAGGATAGGTGATGATTTTCGGGTGATGCGGCGCGTTGTCATAACGAAACACGCGTTGTCCTCCGCGCAGGTATGTATAGGCATAGCTGATGCGCACCGGATAACCCAGTTCGGTGCTGACCACCTCATAGAGATCAAGAAAAGAGCCATCCCAAAAGAAAACGCGGGTGCGGATGAGACCATTGAAGTCGTCCGAGGCCAAGCACGTGAACGGCTCTTGTAGGTGACTTACTAGTGGATCCTGGCGCAGACCCCGTTCGAGTGATGCAAAATAGTCGTCAATCCTCATGCTGCGATCAACTCGCTCTGCATAAACTGGCGAACGGGCAATGAGGTCAGATATAGATGGTACAAACCGGCCCACATCATGAAATCATCGTCATCACCCAATTCACCGCTGTGATAGCGCCGAAAAAACTCTAGGGTCGAGTATCCATAACGTTGCTCGTAGGCGCGTAAGTGCTCGTTTAGCTCATCGAATGTCACGCGTTGCACCGTCACCATAGTTATTTGCTCCCCAGACCATGATTGCTTCGGAATTATACCCGCCCTGGGCGATTCTGACAACACGACCGCATGGTCAGCCTGGTGGAGCGCATGTTGGACCTGCACAAGAAGCTGGCGGCCGCGCAGACGCCTCATGTCAGGACCGTGCTGCAGCGTCAGATCGAAGCCACGGATCGGCAGATTGATGCGCTGGTGTATGAGCTCTACGGGTTGACAGAGGAGGAGATCAACGTGGTGGAGCGTGCAGGACAGTAGCATCTATGACCTTGCCAGGCCGTGGGATTTGCGGTAAAGTAAGCATGATGGATAGCGTGATTGTGCCGTAGTTGGGCGTAGACCGAGGCGAAAATGGCATTGGTGATAGCAGCCATTATTGAGGTCCCGATGAGCTTGACTTTAGAGCCGCGATGCGTCAAGTGCTGATGCGGATGTTGCGGTTTGACCTTGCTGAACTTTAACAAGTAAGAAACTGCTGGTATAAGGGTGGTATGAATACAACATCCGTTCTCCAACAGTTTCGTCAGTCAGTATACCAGATTCTGCCCAAACGGGCAGATGCGATGGTGGATTTGGTGGACGCTCTGACCGTTGCCGGGCACGTAGACTCGCCGGTAGCGTTGAGCGAGGAGGCACCTTATCGGCGGAAGTTCAGTTCGATTTACGATACGCTCGGCGAGGGGCGTATCGAAGCCGAACAAGTGCATCCCATTCTGGAAAGACAGCAACCAGCCGATTGCGAGCAAATAGCTGGGTATGAGGTGTATGCGCTGGATTGCACGCCGGACGAGCGTCCTGAAGCAGAAACGCTTGCCGAACGAGGCTTACTGAAAGCGCAGAAGAACGCACCGGTGCGGGTGGGGCAGAAGTTTTCCTGGCTGGTACGTCTGGTCAAACAGAGGACTTCCTGGATTGCACCGTGGGATGTGCGCCGGGTAAAGGTGGACAGCAACGACAACCAAACCGCTGTGGCACAGATCAAGGCGCTTGACGGACAAAGCAAACGGCCAAAAGTTGTCGTCGCCGACAGCCTCTACGCCAATCAGGTCTTCTTGGCTGTGTTCTTGGTGCTTCAAACCGTGGTTGCGTTGGTGAGGTTGCGTCAGAATGTCATCTTGTACGAGCAGCCCAAGCCAAGGCTGGCCGGGAAGCGGGGAGCACCCCAGAAACATGGCGCTGCATTCAGGATGGGCAAGTCTTTACGTAAGCCAGACCGCAGCGAGACATTTTCTCTGGGCTCGCAGCAGATTCGTTTGGACGCGTGGCATAAGCTTCACCTTATCAAGCTGCCTACGTTGATTGGCCTGGTATTGCGGGTCGAATTTCTCAAACCGGATGGCTCGTTGCGCTACAAACGCCCGATGTGGCTGTTTTGGATAGGGCCAGAGACCGTGGCTTTGCAGGACGTGTGCCGGATGTATCTTTGGCGCTTTGCCATTGAGCACGCCTTTCGGTTCATGAAACAACACCTGGGACTGAACGCCCATCGCCTGACCGATAACGACGCAATCCAACGCTGGATGTGGCTATGTGCTCTGGCTTACTGGCAACTCCTGCTGATGGGCCGTCAAGTCGAAGACCTGTGCTCGGCTTGGTATCCTCGCAAGAGCCAAGACCAGCAGGTCTGGATGACCCCAGGACAGGTGCAACGGGGCGCCGGACGATTTTTGGCGAAGTTGGGCACACCGGCCTGTGCACCCAGACCCGCAGGAAAAGGCCTTGGACGTATCAAAGGGTATCGTCCAGCCCTCAAAAAACGCCATGAAGTGGTTCGCAAGGGTCAAACAACCCAAAAAAGGCTTTAGTAACCGCTTACTCAAGCCTTTGAGCAGATACTGGACTAACTGAATAGCTTGTTAAGGTGCGTTTCACTGCGAAACGCTGGTTTCGCTTTGGCTCGTGAACTCTAAACTCAAGATGAGCGCATAGCCCAAGTATTTCCCGGATACCGCCTTTATTTGCAGACAAGGAGAAAACGTATCTTCTCAATAAACCGGGGGGAGTGAACTGAGCCCGGTGTCAAGGACAATGATCATAGACAAGCGGCTGTCAGTCGTGCTATACTGCGAGTCGTTGTGCTGGGTGCCGTGAAGCTGAATAGTCTGACCCGTGCAGGTGGTGAGGGATTATGTTGTTCGAACAGCTTGATCTAGATCAGCTCCAGGATATAGCGCAGGCCAAGCGTGCCATCGTTGGGTTGCTGAACTTGGTTGAGGATCTGCAGGCGACGGTGCGCCAGTTGCAAGCCGAGGTGCAGCGACTGCGCGACGAGAACAACCACCTGAAGGGTGAACAAGGCAAGCCGGATATCAAGCCCAATCGGCGTGGCAAGACGCCTGGGGCAGATAAGAACCACTCGTCAGAGGCCGAGCGGCGCAAGCCACAGGCATGGCAGAAGGGCAGCAAGCTGGCCAAGATCACGATTGATCGCGAAGAAGTGCTGACGGTTGATAAGACGCAACTGCCTGCCGATGCGGAGTTCAAGGGTTACGAAGACAGCGTTGTGCAGGATGTGGTCATCCACACCGACAACGTGCTGTACCACAAAGAGAAGTACTACTCACCGAGCGAGCGCCGGGTGTATCTGGCGGCACTGCCGCCGGGCTACACAGGACAGTTTGGGCCGGGGATCAAAGCGCTGGCGTTGGTGCAGTATTTCGCCTGCAACGTGGCCGAGCCGAAGATCCTGGAGTTCTTCGCCAATGTTGGTATCCAACTGTCGGCGGGTGAGTTGTCGAACTGGCTGATCAAAGACTGGCCGGACCTGCACGCCGAGAAGGCTGCCATCTACGAAGCGGGACTGCGCAGCAGCCCGTGGCAACACCTGGACGATACGGCAACGCGGGTCAATGGCCAGAATGAGCATTGTCATGTGGTATGTAATCCGCTGTATACGGCGTACTTCACGACGGCCCACAAAGACCGGCTGACCATTGTGGACGTACTGCGTAATCTGCACGTCCGTACCTTCCGGGTCAATGCCGAAGCCATCAGTTTTCTGTACGTGTTCGGCTTGGCGCAGCGCACCGTACGCATCGTACAAGGTCTGCCGCAAGACCAGGACTTGAGTGAAGCCGAGTTCAAAGCTCTGTTGGACGAACGTCTGCCGGCCCTGGGGCCGCAGCAGCGGTCGCACATCTTGGAAGCGGCGACCGTTGCCTCCTACCATGCCCAATTGGAGTTCCCGGTCGTCAAACTCCTGCTGTGCGATGACGCTCCCCAATTCAACTGGGTGACTGAGCAACTGGCGCTGTGTTGGATTCACGAAGGCCGCCACTACAAGAAACTTGACCCGAGCAGTCCGCCGTTCCGCAACCTCTTGACCGAGTTTACCAAGCAGTTCTGGAAATACTACGACGAACTGCTGACCTACCGTCAGCAGCCCAGCACAGACGAGAAAGCGCGACTCGAGACCAAGTTCGATACCTTGTTCGCCACGGTGACTGGCTACCGAGCCTTGGATGAGCGCATTGAAAAGACCAAGTTCAAGAAGACCAACCTCTTGCTGGTCCTCGACCATCCCGAAATCCCGCTGCACAACAACCCGGCCGAACTGGGTGCCCGCCAGCGCGTGCGCAAACGTGATGTCAGCTTTGGCCCGCGTACGCACGATGGCGCCAACGCTTGGGATACCTTTATGACTCTGACGGCCACAGCCAAGAAGCTGGGCGTCAGCATCTATCGCTACATCCATGATCGCGTGTCTGGCGCCTGCCAGATGCCTGATCTCGCCGACCTCATCACGCAGCGCGCCATCGAACTGTCACTCGGCGCTTCCTGGGAACCGACATAACTGGTCCCCCCGGATTATTGAGAAGATACGAGAAAACGGACGTGAGATCATGAACATCGAGGAGACTCTAATGCAACGAATGCGCACCTTGCCTGTTGCTCGACAGGTCGAGGTCCTTGACTTCGCGGACTTCCTCAGTCGAAAGTCAACTGCCAGCAGGACCCGACGCAACCCCATTGGCTTGTTCGCCGGACTTGGCGTTGACATCAGCACCCAGGACATCGAAGACACACGGTTGGAATTGTGGAAGCATTTCCCTCGAGACATTGAATTATGAGCGCTGTGGTTGTTGACACCCACGCAGTTGTCTGGCTTCTGTTCAGCCCGCAAAGGCTGTCACCAGATGCTCTGGCTGCGCTGCGCGGCGCTATCGACGCGGGCGAATCCATCTATGTAGCCTCGATCTCGTTGGTAGAAGTCGCCTACCTGGCAGAGAAGGGTCGGCTACCACGTGAGGTTTTTGAGCGCCTCGTGGGCGAGTTACTTCGACCGGACAGCGGGTTGATGGTAGTGCCACTGGATCTATCTATCGCTCTGGCGCTCGAGAACATTCCGCGCAGCGATGTCCCAGAAATGCCCGATCGGGTGATTGCAGCAACGGCATTCTACTTGGGATTGCCGCTGGTAACGCGCGACTTGCGAATCCGAGCCGCCGCGGTCGCGACCATTTGGTAGCAATTTCATTCCCAAAATCAGCTGCTACGACCGCATGGTCAGCCTGGTTGGAGCGCATGTTGGAACTGCACAAGAAGCTGGCGGCTGAGCAGACGCGTGGTGACTTTGGCCGCAGTCAAAGCGCCGAGCATGTCAAGACGGTGCTGCAGCGCCAGATCGAGGCGACGGATCGGCAGATTGATACGCTGGTTTGTGAGCTCTATGGGCTGACGGCGGAGGAGATCAACGTGGTGGTGGGCGCAGAACAGTAGCCGTTGCGGCCTTGCCAGGGCGTGGGATTTGCGGTAAAGTAGTGCTGGCGTAAACAATACGGCTATTGACGGACTGTGATAGCGAGGAGGATCGGTGCACATTGTCTACACCCACCACGCCAAACAACGGATGCTCCAGCGTAAAGTCAGTGATGAACAGGTTGCTGAGACACTGGAGTCGCCAGATGAACTCCTCTTTGGCGAGAGCGGTGAGGAAATTGCCATCAAGCGGTTTGGAATCTGGAAAGTGCGCGTCGTCTATCAAGAAACGACCGCAGGTTTCGTTATCTATACTGTGATGAAGCCTCGGATACATAAGACAAGGGGTGAGAGGTGAGAAATGCAAATTGACTATGATCCGCAGGCAGACGCGATCTATGTCCGGCTGCGCGCGGGCGAAGTTGATGACACGTTGACCGTCGGAAAGTACATCTACGTTGACGTGGACGAGGACGGTGTGCCCCTGGGGCTGGAAATCCTGTTTGCAGGACGAGTTCTGGCCGGACAAGATTTGACTAGCGTCACGGTTAACCTGAACCGGGTGGCCCAGCCAGCTTGAGTCCTCGATAATGATCCAAGTTCTCTTCATCTGCCTGGGCAATATCTGCCGCTCGCCCATGGCCGAAGCGGTCTTCCGCCGCCTGGTGACGCAGGCCGGACTGGAAAACAAAATTGACATCCTGTCGGCGGGCACGAGCCAGTGGCACGTGGGCGAGGAAGCGCACCGCGGTACGCTGGCTGTCCTGCGCCGTGCGGGCATTGAGCACCACGGCCGCGCCCGCCAGGTCACGACCACCGATCTGCGCGTGGCCGATTACGTCATTGCCATGGATCAGGACAATATCTTTGACCTGCAGCGCCTGGATACGCGCGGCGATCTCGCCGGTAAGGTGCACCGCCTGTTGGAGTTTGCTCCCCCTAACTTTCCCCGTGACGTACCCGATCCGTACTATGACAATAACTTCGACTACACCTATAAGCTGGTAGAGGCGGGCTGCCGCGGCCTCTTGGCATTTGTTCAGGAAAGGCTGAACGTAGACTTGAGAGCGAAGATCGGAGACCCGAGACCAGAGACCGGCTGAAGGCGAGAACATTCGTGATCTCCAATCTCCGATCTCCGATCTCTGGTCCTTAATTTTTAATTTCCCTCTTAGCAGTTTTCCCCTTGGAGCGACATGACACCACGCCAACGATTGGGAATTATCACCGACGGGGCTTTCAATGCGACGCTGACGGCGCGGCTGGAGGCTGGCGTCTCCACCGAGGGCTTGAGCATCGGCAGCTTTGTGATCGTGGAGGGCGAGGATCATCTCTACTTCAGCACAATCAGCGATCTACAGCTGCGCGTGACCGATCCGGGCCTGCTCAGCGCGCCGCCCAGCGCGGCCTCCACCTTCGTGCGTGAAGCGCTCACCGGCACCAGCACCTACGCCGTGGTGCAAGTCAAGCCGATGCTGATGATCAAGAAGCCCTCAGCCGATCCGCTGGCCTTTGTAGATCAGCTGGCCCGGCCGGAGCCCGTGCGCACGATTCCGATGCACTTCGCGATTCTGCGCCACGCGGACGAGAGCGATTTCGAGCTGGTCTTTGGCCGCGAGGGCGGCAAGTTCTTTGCCATGGGCACGCCGCTGGTCGGCGCGGATTTGCCAATCAGCCTGGATCTAGAGCGCCTGCTCGAACGCTCCAATGGCGTCTTCGGCCAGTCAGGCACCGGCAAGTCCTTCCTCACCCGCCTGCTGCTCTGCGGCGTCGTGCACCGCAAGGTAGGCGTCAATCTGATTTTCGACATGCACGATGAGTACGCGTTTGGCAAGCAGTCCGAAGATAAGGTGATCGTCAAAGGCCTCAAGGAACTGTTTGGCACCCGCGTACAGGTCTGGTCATTGAGTGAAGCGGCCTCGCGCCGCGCCGGCCGTCGCGTTGACGCCACCCTGCGTATTGGTCTCAACCAGATCGAGGCCGACGATATCCTGCTCCTGCGCGAGGAATTGGACCTCAACGAGACGGCTGAGACCACGATTGCCCTGCTGGAACGGGAATTTCACGGCGACTGGCTTACGCGCCTGCTCGCCATGGAGCCTGGGGAGATGAAGGAGTGGGCCGAGCACGCCAACGCCAGTTCGGCGGCCCTGGGCGCGCTGCAGCGCAAGCTGCACCTGGTGGAGCGTCGCCCATTCGTTGTGCCGCAGGCGGAATTCAAGGCCATTGACGAAATCGTGGCCCTCCTTGATCGCGGCACGCACGTCATCCTGCACTTCGGCAGTGATGCGCGCAGCCTCGACCACATGCTTGTCGCCAATATCGTCACCCGCCGCGTGCGCGAGCTGTACGTGCAGAAGATCGAGAAGTATATGGAATCACGGCAGGAATCGGATGCGCCGAAACCCCTGATGATCACTCTGGAAGAGGCGCACAAGTTCCTCAATCCCCGCGCGGCCCGCCAGACCATCTTCGGGACCATTGCGCGCGAACTGCGCAAGTACCGCGTCACGCTGATGGTCGTAGACCAGCGGCCGAGCGGCATTGATCCGGAAGTTCTTTCACAGTTGGGCACGCGCGTCACCGGTAAACTGACCGAAGAGCGCGATATCGAAGCGGTGTTGACCGGCGTTGCCAACCGCGCCGCGGTGCGCGCGATGCTCGAAGCTCTGGACACCAAGCAGCAGATTCTCATGGTCGGTCATGCCGTGCCGATGCCCATTGTGCTGCGCACCCGGCGCTATGACGAGGCGTTCTACCGCGCCGTCACGATGGATTCTCCGCGCGAGGCTGACCACGCGCCCGTGCGCAGCTTCACGCAAGATTTGGACGATCTTTTTGGCGCCTGAGCGCGAGTTTTGCCGCGGCGCTTTCGTTAGACCCTCCCAACCGGCCATCTACGAACAGCAGCATCGCTGTATCCTGCCTGGCCGCCATGGTGGAATGTAGAAATGGGAGGATTGGTATGGCGAACTTGAATCGTGTGCAGTTGATCGGCCGCCTGGGCCGCGATCCGGAGGTGCGTTACACCCCGAACGGGACGCAGGTCGTATCGTTTTCGCTGGCCGTTGATCGCATCTGGAAAGGCCAGGAGGGCGAGCGCAAACAGGCCACGGAGTGGTTCAACATAGAGGCCTGGGGGCACCTGGCCGAAATTAGCCAGCAATACCTGAAAAAAGGGCACCTGGCGTATGTGGAAGGCGAACTTCGCAATGATCAGTGGGTGGACGACAAGGGCGAAAAACGTTCACGCATGAAGATTCACATGAACGGACTGCAATTCCTGGAACCGCGACGCCAGGATGAGCCGCCGCCCCCGCCGATGGAAGAGCCTGCCACAGAGGAACCGTTCTAGGAAGGATACCGGAGATTGGAGATCGGAGATCGGAGATCGGAATGGGCCTGTTGGCTGCTGATTCGGTGAATCCGGTCAGTCTGCTGATCCGGTGAATCCGGTGGGTCGGCCGACCCTCGCAAACCTGTGAATCCTGAAAATCCTGTGAATCCTGTCCCATTTGGATGGGGTGAACAGGATTTTTCTTTCGGCGGCGGCAGCTTTCGGGTGCTCAGGGCGCGATCGCCCATACCGTGAGGTTGTCGAAATCCATGCGCACCTGGCCCTGGTCGAAGCTGGCCGCGAAGAGGGCCGCGCTGCCCGCATCGAACGTGGCGTCTTCGACGGTTGCCAGCACGCGGCCGTTGACGATGACCTTGAACTCCTTACCACGCGCCTCGACCCGCAGCCGATTCAAATAGCCAAGTTTGAGAATGCTGTCTGACGGCGTCCAGGGAATGATCTGCTGCCACTGACCGCTGACCAGGCGGGCAAAACTGTACGATCCTTGCGAGGTCAGCCCCACGTAGTAAAAATTGCTGTCATCGCGCTGGCGCAAGATCAGGCCATACGCGCCGCCGCTTGGCCCGTCCGTCTGACCTGCTTCCACTTCAATCACCACATTGTCGTAACGCCCTGGAATGACCTGGCTGATCAGACTTTGCGGCTGACGTGCGATCAGGTAATAGCGCCCTTCAGCTAGACCGCGCTGCGCCTGGCTGTCTTCGCTGGTAGGCCATGCGGGATCGCTGCGGCCAAAATCCTCGCTCAGCAGCATGTTCAAGGCCGGCGTTGGCGTCACCCCCCGTGTTTCCAGGCCGCGCAGCGCCGCGTCAACGCCGCCAAGCAGAATCAGCAGTGAACACAGGCAGACCAGAAGGCCGGCCAGGGCCAGGCCCGCGCCCACCAATCCCCGCGACAGGGTGCGCCGCGGCGGCCGATCAGCCGCATACAGGGCGAACGGCGCATCAGCCGCCGCCGCCCAGGGGGTCCGGGGCTGCGCGGCGCCCGTCAGATCGCTTGCCGAATGTCCCACGCGGAAGGCCGCGTAGGCGTCGCCGCGACCCGCGCCCTGCATCTGCGCATTGCGCCCCAGGTCCTTGGCCCCGGCCAGCAGATGCGCTTTGACCTCGGCGGGGGTTAGATTGGGGTCTGCTTCGAGGAGCAGGGCCGCGACGCCGCTGGCATGCGCGGTCGCCATACTGCTGCCAGATGCCTCCGTGTATGACTCGCCCTGACTGGCGCCCATGGTCGTCCCCCGCGCGCGGGCCGAGGTGATGAGCGTGCCGGGGAAGAGGATGTCAGGCTTGATGCGTCCGTCCGCCGTTGGCCCGCGCGCGGAAAACTCGGCTACGCCATCCGCGTCCGTGCTGGCGCCCACGGTAATGACCTGACGTGCACAGCCGGGGGCGCCGACGGTGTGCGGCGTCGGGCCGGCATTGCCCGCCGCCACGCACACAACCACCCCTTGCTGTACGGCTGCATCACAGAAGAGCGACAGCGCGTCGCTGCCATCGCCGAAATGCTCGCTGCTGAGCGATAGGTTGACGACGCGTGCTCCCTGCATCACCGCCCAATCTAGGCCAGCCATCACATCGCTTGACCAACCGGCGCCGCGGTCGTCCATGACTTTGGCCACGAGGAGCGCCGCGCCGGGCGCAACGCCGACAAAACGGCCTGCACTGGCCTGACCGTTTCCGGCGACAATGCCCGCCACATGGGTTCCGTGTCCCAGGCGGTCAAGCAGATTATCGCCCACAAAGACGGCCGAGCCAACCACCCGCCCGCGCAGATCGGGATGCGATACATCAAGCCCGGTGTCGAGCAGCGCCACGCGCACGCCGCGTCCCGCTGCGCCCATACTCCACAACCGCGGCGCCTGAATCAGCGGCGCAGAAAAATCGAGGCAGACCTGAACCGGCAGGTCATACCAGATCTGTTCAATGGCTGGATCGTCGAGAAGGGAGTAGATTTGACCTGGTGTGGTCAAGAGCGCGGCCATCGGTAGAAGCCGATACTGATAGCGAACTGCGGCGACAGTCCCGCCAGCGCTGAACGAGGGCTGCAGGCCACGACTCGTGTCCAGGCGCACAATCACTGGTATGGTCTGGTCGGGTTCGGCCTGCTCGATCTGCGCTTGCAGCAATGGGTCTAATTTCTGCCGGTTCATCCCTGTCCTTGCGGGTTCGATTTGTGCTGGCTGGTTGCCAGAATCACAGCCGCGATTATACCATTGCGCCCCCACATCTCCAACTGCCCAACTTTGGTGCGACTTAGGGCTTGTGGTATAATCGCTATGGCGCGGCAGACGCCAGCGCGCTCCGCAGGCTATGCTGGAGCTTGCACATGTCCAACCGCTTTCGAGGAGGGCCGCATGATCGAGGTCACCATTGATAGTGTCCGGGTCAGTCTGATGTCACAGCATCGCGTCGTGGTGTTGAAGGAAGTTGACGGCGAGCGTTACCTGCCGATTTGGATTGGCCCTTTTGAAGCGGATGCCATTACGATCCAATTGCAGGGCGTGGAAGTGGCCCGGCCGATGACCCACGATCTGCTGATGCGCATCATTACCACACTGGAAGCCCAGGTGCTGCGCGTGGTCATCAATGATCTGCAAAGCGAGACATTTTATGCCGCGATTGTGGTGGATGCGGCGGGTGAGTTGGTGGACATTGATGCGCGCCCCAGCGACGCCATTGCCCTGGCTGTACGCGCCCGCGTGCCCATTTTCATCGCGGAAACGGTGATGGACCGGGCCGCGATCCTGGCGGAGACCGATGTGCAGACGCCGCAGGCCGAAGACGCGGGATATGCCAAGGGTAAGGGCGAAAAAGAGGAAGAAGGCGGCCTGGACATCTTCCGCGAGTTCGTGGAAGGCCTTGACATAGACGGCTTTGGCGATTGAAACTTTCTCTCAACGTCAGATTGTGAGCAAACGCAGCAGCGGCGAGGCCATGGCCTCGCCGCTGCTGTCCTAAGGCCCTTCGCAGATAAGTCTGCTTTTAACGGATTTTGATGACGGCATGACCACACCGGACAAATTGATTCCATCCAGCCGCGAAGCGGAAGAAGCGGTCCTCGGATCGCTGCTGATTGACACTGACGCTGTCATCAAAGTAGCGTCATTTCTGCGCGCGGATGATTTCTACAGCGAGAAAAATGGCTGGATCTACCAGACGATTCTAGATCTGCACGAACGGCGTCAGCCGGCCGATTTTGTCACCGTCTGCGAGGAACTGGCAAGCCGCAATCAGCTGCAAGAGGTGGGCGGCGACGCGTACGTCACCGACCTGATCAACGCCGTGCCGACGGCCATTCACATCGAACACTACGCGCACATTGTCGAGCGCAAAGCGGTGCTGCGCCGCTTGATCACGGCCGCCGGACAGATTGCTCAGATGGCCTACGACGAGTCGCGCGATGTGGATGAGGTGGTGGACGAGGCTGAGCAGATCGTCTTCAACGTCTCCGAGCGCCGCATCCGCCGCGACCTGGTGCCAGTGCAGCAAATCATGGGCGATGTGGTGGATCGGATTGACTACCTGGCCCGTCACCGCGGTGAGGTTCTGGGCGTGCCCACCGGCTTCAAGCTGCTCGACAAGATCCTCGGCGGCATGCAGAAATCAGATCTCATCGTCCTGGCGGCCCGCCCCAGCGCCGGCAAGACCAGTCTGGCTCTCAACATGGCGTCTAACGCGGCCAAGCGCTATGGTCAGCGCGTGGCCTTTTTCAGCCTGGAAATGTCGGCCGAGCAGTTAGTGCAGCGTCTGCTGTCGTCCGAAACCGGCATTGATCAGCAGCGCCTGCGCTTGGGCGATGTGCACGACGACGAATGGCCCATTCTGATGGAAGCGGCCGGCGTGCTGGCCAACACCCATCTGTTCATTGACGACACCCCGGCGGTCAGCGCGCTGGAAATGCGGACCAAGGCTCGACGCCTGCACGCGGAGCACGGCCTGGACGTGATCATTGTGGACTATCTACAGCTCATGCGGGGGCAGTCCACGCGCAACGAGAACCGGGTGCAAGAAATCTCCTACATCACGCGCTCGCTCAAGGAATTGGCGCGCGAGATGAAAGTGCCGGTGCTGGCCCTTTCCCAACTGTCACGCGCGGTGGAACAGCGCGCGGACAAGAGACCGATCTTGAGCGATCTGCGCGAGAGCGGCTCCATCGAGCAGGACGCCGACATCGTGCTTTTTGTGCACCGCGAAGATATGTACGACGAGAACACGGAGCGCAAGAACATCGCCGACATCATGGTGGCAAAACACCGCAATGGGCCGGTAGGCACCGTCTCGCTGTACTTCCACAAAGAATTGACGCAGTTCCGCGACCTGGAAATGGTGCGCGAGCCGCTCGAACCCGAGGCTTGATCGGTCAGCCATGAAAGGATTTCCTGGATTTCCAGCCGGCGAGCTGCCCCTGGTGGCGCTGCCGCAGTTTGCCTTCACAGACCTGCTGCCGACGATTGACCACCTGGGCGAGATGAAGGTCACGCTCTTCTGCCTTTGGCGCATCAGTGAAAAGCCAGGCTCGGTTCGTTTCGTGACCCAAGATGAGCTGTTGACCGATGCGCGCCTGCGCAGTGGGTTGCCTGACCGCGCCGCGGTGCAAGAAGGCCTGGAGCGCGCAGTGGCCCGCGGCAGCCTGCTGCACCTGGTGGTCGAACGCTTTGGCGAGCGTGAGGATTGGTACTTCATCAATGACGAGATGGGGCGGACGCTGCAGGAGCGCGTGCGCAGCGGCGTGATGCCTGAGTTCGATGATCCGTTGCTCGAAAATCGCGCCCTGCGCGCCGAACGCCCAAACATCTTCGTATTGTACGAGCAGAACATCGGCCTCCTGCAGCCCCTGCTGGCCGACGAGCTGCGCCATGCGGAGCGTGATTATCCCCTGGAGTGGCTAGAGGCTGCATTCCGCGAGGCGGTTGTGCGCAACAAGCGCACCTGGCGCTACGTGCAGGCGATCCTGCAGCGCTGGGCGCTCGAAGGTCGCGAGGCGCCCATGCCGGAGCGCAAGCCAGGCGGCAAGCCGAAGGGCGCCAAAACCGCCGCGGCCAAGGCCCCCAGAAAAACAAAGAAGCTGGAAAAACGGTCCGATCCGTTCGATTACTGATGACACCCTGGCTGATCAATCTGCGGTTTTTCGACGGGGAGCCGCCAAGCGGCTCAGTTTCGCAACGACAGTGCAACGAGGTGACGTGTGAAAAGCCTGGCTGAGGTTCTCGCGCGCGTCGCGCAGGATCACCCGACGGCTGCCAAGTCGGGCAACGGTAGTTCCACCCGTGGCGAGGTGTGCCCCATCTGCCACGGAACCGGGTTCATTCAGCGCGATCTACCCATCGGCGATCCCGATTTTGGCAAGGCCGCGCCTTGCGTGTGCACCCTGCGCACCTTGGCGTGGGAGCGCGCGAGCCAGCTGCGCCAGGTCAGCAACTTAGGTCAACTAGAGCGCCTGACGTTCGAACGTTTCTTGCCCGATGGGCTGGGCCTGCCCGATGACAAACGCCGCTCCTTGCGCAGCGCCTACGACTTTGCGCGCAAATTTGCTGATGCGCCGGTTGGCTGGCTGGTGCTGCAAGGCGGCTGCGGCACAGGCAAGACTCACCTGGCTGCTGCCATTGCCAACGTCCGCCTGGCGCGCGGTGAATCGGTGATGTTCGTCGTCGCGCCCGATCTCCTGGACTATCTGCGCGCAGCGTTTACGCCGCAGTCGGATACGACATTCGATCAGCGCTTCGAGCAGGTGCGCAGTACACCTTTGCTGATCCTGGATGACCTGGGCGCGCACAGCACCACCCCCTGGGCGCAGGAAAAACTTTACCAGATCGTCAACTATCGCTACAATGCCCATCTGCCCACGGTCATCACCACCAATTTTCGCCTCGAAGATTTGGACGAACGTGTGCGCTCTCGCCTGGTGGACCCGGAGATTAGCGCTGTCTTTCACATCGTCGCGCCCGATTTTCGCCAACCGGGCAAGACCTATGATTCGCTGGAACTGAACAGCCTGGCGCTGCATGAAGATCAGCGTTTCGATAACTTCGACCTGCGCGGGCATGAGTTGAACGGCGAAGAGCGCGCCAGCCTGCGTGAGGCGCTGACCGCCGCGCAGCAGTTTGCACAGGAGCAGGATGGCTGGCTGATTTTCAGCGGCAGCTACCATTGCGGCAAGACTCACCTGGCCGCGGCGATTGCGCGCGAGCGCCACAGTCACTATGGCGGCGCGCCCATGTTCGTGTTCGTGCCCGATCTGCTCGATTTCTTGCGCGCAGCCTTCAATCCCGCCAGCACTGTCTCGCTCGATGAGCGCTTCGAGCAGGTCAAGAAGGCGGAACTGCTGGTGCTCGACGATTTGGGCGCGCAAAGCGCCACGACCTGGGCGTCGGAAAAACTGTTCCAACTGATCAATTATCGCTACGTGGCGCGACTGCCCACCGTGTTCACGATCGCGCTTGATAATTTGCCTTTGGAAACTCGTTTTCACGCACGCGTGTTTGACCCCGGACGCAGCCGTGAGATCAAGATCACGGCGCCTGCGTATCGCCCGGCCCTACGTACACCAGCGGCCGCGCCGCGGTCGTCGCGCACGCGGCGCTGAGGCTGGCGGCGGCCGCGTGCACGCCAATGGAACCACGGCGCATAGGCGAGCGTTTCTACTCTGCTCGTAAATGCTAATCTCCGGCGCAGACCGATCCGCGCCCCACGCGCGCAGCCCGCCATACGTCGGAGGCTCGTTAGGACAGATTGTCTATGCTTGGGGATTTCCAAGCACAATGGTAGAATCTGCCCATGACACATCTGCAAATCATGAATGAGGTAATCTGGATGAACCGTCTCTCGAGAATTGCCTGGCTGTCCCTGCTCGCCATCCTCGTGCTCAGCGGCTGCGGGGCCGCGCCCACCCCTGCGCTGATCCCCACACGCACCCCCCAACCGACCTTCACCCCAACACCGGATTGGACGCCCACGCCGGCCCTGGCCCCAACCAAAACGCCCACGCCGGAGCCGACTGCGACGCCAACCCCAGCCGAGCCGCCCACGGCCGTGCCGACCAACACCTCTGAGGCCAAACCCGCTGCGGTCGTCACTTCGCCTTCGGCGAATGTGCGCACAGGGCCAACGACCGCCTATCCCCTGGTCGGTCGCGTCAATCGCGGGGATCGCCTTGAGATTACCGGCAAAAATGCCAATGGCTCCTGGTGGCAGGTCTGCTGTGTGGCTGGCAAGCAAGGCTGGATCATCAATGACCTGGTGCGCGCCGAGGGCAACCTGAGCAGCGTGCCCGTGGTCACTGGTGTTGCGCCGCCGCCGGTTCCACCCACGCGCCCGCCCCAGCCCACGGCCACGCCAGTGCCGCCGGCGCAGCCCACGGCGCCGCCTGCCTATGCCTATCGGGTGGGCAACACGCGCTGCTTCCCGAACTCGGGCATTACGTACATCGAGGGCAAGGTGTTGGATCGGAGCGGCGCGGGCAAGAACGGCGTGACCGTGGTCTTCTCCTACGCGCCCGATGGGCCTCCCGTGGCGTCCTATGTGACCGGGACTGATCCAGGCAAGGTAGGCGGCTACACGCACATTATTCAGTTCGATGGCCCGCGCGAAGGCACCTGGTCTGTGTGGACGGTAGATGGCGGCCGGCGCAGTTCGGCCATTGCCACGGTCAAGACCGATGGCGTTGCCGGGGATGGTAAATGCCAGCAGGCGAACGTGGACTTCGTCCAAAACTGACAATTCCTGCGAACGATCGCAGAGCGCCGGCCAGCCGATTCTTGTCCGGCTGGTGGGCGCTCTGCGCAGTTCTGGCCCTGCTGGCCCTGCTGCTGGCGGGGCTTTTTGTGTGGCGCCAGCCGGCGCGCGCCTGGCTTTTCAACCTCAGCGGCGAGAGAGACCTGTTTCCCCAGCTCAAGGCGCTCAGCGATCTGAGCGCAGATTTGATGCGCCCGCGGGTGCAGACAGCCGATCTGACGCCGGTGCAGTATGCCGGCGTCAATCCGTTTGGGGTGAATGTCTTCCTGGAACAGGAAGTGGAACCGGCCAAGCGCGAGCTGGCGGTCAAGATGGCGGCTGAAGCCGGTTTTCATTGGCTGCGCCAGGAATTTCCCTGGGAAGACATCGAGATCAGCGCCAAAGGCGATTTCTGGGATCACAAATTCAACCAATCAGCCTGGAACAAATACGATGCCATCGTCACGCTGGCTGAGAAATACCATCTTGAGCTGATCGTGCGCCTCAGCAACCCGCCCGCGTGGACGCGTGGCGAGGGCAACGCGGCCGGCGCCTATGCCCCGCCAGATAATTACGAAGATTATGGCGATTTTGTGGCGACCGTGGTCAGTCGCTACCAGGGGCGCGTGCGCTTTTACCAGCTCTGGAACGAGCCGAATATCTACCCCGAATGGGGCGAGCGGCCGGTCAACCCGGAAGAGTACGCCAGTTTGCTCAAAGTCGGCGCTACAGCCGCCCGCGCCGCGGACCCCAACGTCGTCATCATCCTGGGCGCGCTGGCCTCCACGATCGAACTGACTCCAACCCCGCCCTACGGCCTCAACGACCTGGTGTATCTCCAACGCTTGTACGACGCCGGCGCCGCGCCTTACTTTGACATCCTGGCGATGCAGGGCTACGGTCTTTGGTCTGGCCCCACCGATCGCCGCATGCACCCGCGCGTAATGAACTTTGGCCGGCCGCGCTTTGTGCGTGACCTGATGGTGCGCAACGGTGACGCGGCCAAGCCCATTTGGATCAGCGAGATGAACTGGAACGCGGTGCCGGACGACATCTCAGACAAGCGCTTTGGCCAGGTCAGCGAGGCAGAACAGGCGCAGAACCTCGTCGCGGCCTATCAGCGCATTCAGGCCGAATGGCCCTGGCTGGGCGTTGCGAATGTGTGGTATCTCAAGCGCGCGAGCGACCAATGGGAACAGGAGCGCAAACCAGAGGCTTACTTTCGCCTGCTGGCGCCCGATTTTCGGCCGCTGCCGGCCTATCAGGCGCTGGCCGCGTACACCGCCCAACCGCCGCTGCTTGGCATTGGCTTTCACCAGGAGGATCATTGGGCGCTGACCTACGAGGGAAACTGGCAGAGCATGAGCGATGAGCGAGCCGTGCTGGGCCACTATCGTCGCAGCGTAGATGCCGACGCCAGCCTGCGCTTCGACGTGCATGGCGGCGCGGTGACGCTGGTCATGCCGCCGGGTCAGACCAGCCAGCCGCAGGCCAGCGTAGACGGTCAGCCGCTCGCCCTGGCCGCAGATGCCGCCAACCCTACGCGGCTTTCCTTCCGCTTGACGCCTGGAAACCACCAGGTGCTGCTGCGCGGCGCTTTTGCCGTGGATGGCTTCATCATCGAATAGACGGGACTCCACTTCATGACCGTGCTCTCCTCTGCCGCCTTTTCCTTGCGTCGCTTCGACCGCTGGCTTGCGCCCTGGTTGCCCTGGCTTATTGTGGCTCTGGCCGTTGGTTTGCGCTTCTGGCGTCTGGACGGACAAAGCCTGTGGGCGGACGAGGGGAACAGCGCGGCGCTGGCCTTGCGCAGTTGGGCCGATATCAGTCAGGCCGCCGCGGCTGACATTCATCCGCCGCTCTACTACTGGCTGCTCAGCCTGTGGGTCAAGATCTTTGGCCTGTCGGAAGTTGGTTTGCGCAGCCTCTCTGCGGTCGTCGCCGCAGCCACCGTCGGATTGACGTTCGACCTGGGGCGGCGCCTGTTCGGCCGCGTGGCCGGACTGCTAGCCGCGTTCCTGCTTGCGGTGGCACCGCTGTCCATCGCCTATGCACAGGAAGCTCGCATGTATGCGCTGCTGACCTTCTGGGCCACGGCGCTGGCGGCCAGCTTCGTCATCTTCTTGCAGCAGGAAATGGTTGAGGTATCGCCAGGTCGCCGCGACCCGCCTTTGATCGGCACGACGCCCGGCTTTGTGTTCGCGGTCACCGCCATCCTGGGCCTTTACACGCACTACCTCTTTCCCATCGTGTTGCTTGTGATCAATCTGGTCTACATCGCGTGGCTGATCACCACCTGGGCAAGCCCGTTTCGCCGGTTGCGCGTGGTGCGTTGGCTCTTCCTGCACCTGGTGATCGTGTTTGGCTTTTGGGCGTGGGCGGGCATCGCCATCGAGCGTGTGCGCGCCTGGCCGGCGCCCGCCGCCGCGCAGCAGGGCATCGGCGCGATTCTCGACGCCCTGCGTTGGCTCGCCTTCGGTCCCAGCGCCGCCGCCGTACCTCCCCTTTGGTTTTGGCCGGTACTGGCCGCGCTGCTGCTCGGCATACTGCCCGTCGCGATGAACCCCAAGTCCCGCACGACGCCCGCGCCTGCGCAGGCGCCGCCTGGGTCGGGATCGAAAGGCCGCGCCGCATCGCAGCGGCGGGCGGCCGCCGCACCGACGCGTCCCCCGCCGCCTGCGCCAGCCGCCGCGCCTGGCGCGTGGACGGCCTGGGCCTTGCCTGTTGCCTGGCTGCTTGCGCCTCTCATCCTGATGCTGGCGTTCGGCCTCTTCAAGGATGCCTATCTCAAGTTCTTGCTGATCGCCAGCCCGGCCTGGGTCCTCTTGCTGGCCCGCGGCCTGCTGCTGCCGCTTGCGGCTCTGCGCGCGACGCCGGCAGGAACTGCCGCTCCGAGGCGGCCAGTGTGGCTGGCGTTGACCTGGCTCACCATTGGCCTGGTTGGCATTACGGTGGGATCAGCGCTGGCGCTGAATGCGTATTACACAGACCCTCGTTTTGCACGTGATGATTACCGCGGCATGGTGCGCACCATCAACGCTGTGGCGACGCGGCAAGACGCCATTTTGCTCGATGCGCCGGGACAGCATGATGTTTTTTCCTACTACTACCAGGGCAGCCTGCCGGTATTGGCGCTGCCGGCGCAGCGTCCGCCCGCGGCCGCCGAGACCACCGCCGCGCTGGCCCAGGGCCTGGCCGGCAAGCGGCGCGTTTATGCACTCTTTTGGGCCACCGACGAAAGCGACCCGCAGCGCCTCGTTGAAACCTGGCTCGATCAAAACGCGTACAAGGTGCAAGACGCCTGGCAGGGAAACGTGCGTTTCGTCACCTACAGCCTGCCCCAGGCCCAGACGCCTCTGCAGCCGCTGGCCGTCTCCTTCGTCCCGCTGGCTGATCTGACCGGCCTGGCGCAAAGCGCAGGCGCAGTGGCCTCTGGCGATGTGCTGGAAATCACGCTGCGCTGGCAGGTCACGACGGCGACGCCGCTGCGCTACAAGGTATTCCTGCAGCTCCTGGATGACCAGAACCAGGTTTGGGCGCAGCGCGACGCCGAGCCGGTGGGCGAGAGCCGCCCGACCTCCTCCTGGCAGGTCGGCGAGACGATCACTGATCGCCACGGCCTGCTGATTCCACCCGGCACGCCGCCCGGCCGTTATCGCCTGATCGCCGGCTTGTACGATGCCGCCAGCGGCGCCCGTTTGCGTACGCCAGTGGCCGACTTTGTGGATCTGGGCGCGCTGGAGGTGACTCGCCCGGCTGAGCTCCTGCCCCGCGCAGCCTTCACCATGAATATCGTCGCCAATCAGTCGTTTGGCGAGGTCAGCCTCCTCGGCTTCAACCGCTATCCGCGCGGTTTCAGTCACGCGCCGGAAACTCCCTTGCATGCGGGCGATCTTCTGCACCTTGATCTTTTCTGGCAGGCTGACAAGGCGCCCACACAAGACTGGTGGGTCACGGTCAGCCTGGGCGACCTGCCGGCCGGGCGCCGCGTGGAAGGGCAGGCGCCGTTGGCCAGCCTCTCCTACACCGCCCCACAGTGGCAGGTCGGCGAGATCGTGCGCAGCCAGCTCGACCTGGCTCTGCCGGCGGACCTGGCGCGCGGGTCGTACACCTTAAGGATGATAGTCGGCCTGCGCAACGCAACCTCCGCGGCGCCCGTACCTTTGGGCAAGATCACCATCAACTGAGAGCCGAACCGAAGCTGGTGCATTGGGCTTGTTTTGGTGAAACAAAGGGCGTTCTATTGCACTTCGCATAATACGGATCGGTAACGACGACAGCAGCGTAGTGAGCAGTTTCATTCAATTGGTGCACTTCGACGCTTGGCCGATGACCACAAGGGTCTGCCGGAGTCGCTCGTATGGCTCAGCTAGAGGCCTTTGCCATATTGATGTTACATCGGTTTCAGTTTACAGTGCAAAGCGCGCAATGCGCTTAGCCTGAATTTCGCACGTTAAAATTCGAATAGAGGGCGGAGCGCTCTTTGTGATAGAGTATGGTTGACAACCGACTCTGAACAGGAGCGCTCCTGATGTACTCTACCACAAACGGTCGTTGGCTGCATGCTTTCGTTTGGTGTTTCTGGTTTGTGGTCTTGCTGACCATGGCTTGGCCGGGCGGACTGCCTGCGGGCGCCGCTGGTCCTGCGGCGGCTGCATCCACGCAGAGCAGCGTGGCATTACTGGTCGTGCCATCTCCAGCACCCGAAGCCAGGTTTCCCTGGCAGGCCTGCGGCCGCTGGCGCAAGTGGGCCGTGGCCCATTACCATGCCGGACGGCGAGCCTACCGGCGGGCGGTCTGGGCGGCGCGCGGCGCCAAGCTCCTGCTCAGTGGCGCCCTGAGCATGGCGGCGGTCGTGGACTGGCTGACGCGATCTCAACTACGCTGCCAGTTAGGCGCCCTCCCCGTCCTCTACCGGCTGTTGGAAATTCTGGACGTGCGTCAGACGATCAACCGCCACTGTCCCAGCGTCGCCCAGGTTGATCATGGCGCAGTGATCGTCGTGTTGGTGCTCAACCGGCTCATGGCGCCACGGCCGCTCTACAAGGTGGCGGACTGGTTAGGGCAGACTGTGCTGGTGACGGTGCTGGGCATCCCCGCCGCCAAGTTCAACGATGATCGGCTGGGTCGCACCCTGGATGCCATTGCCGTCCACCAGCGCGACATCTGGCTGGACATTGTCCACCAGGCGCTGCGGCGCTTTGAGATTGACTTGCGGTTCCTGTTCTATGATCTGACCGCCCTAGTGGCCCACGGCGCCTATTCAGACAGCCAGTTGGTGGACTACGGCTTTGCCCACAACACGCCTTCTGGCAAGCAAAAGGTCAAGTTGGGTGTCACAGCCGCCGCCGATGGTGCGGTGCCGACCGAGTATGCCGCCCTGTCCGGTCGCACCGCCGACATGACCACCGTGCAAGACAACATGGCGCGGCTGTGCCGTTTGCTGGAGCGTCAGGGGCAGTCACTGTCGGAGGTGCTGTTGATCGGCGACCGGGCCAATCTGAACGATGAGTTGGCCGTCGCTTACACCGACAAGCGCCTCAAGTACCTGGCGGGCCTGCAACCCCGTAAGCAGGCGCACTGTGAACTTCTACTCGCCGTGCCGGAATGTCAGTTCTACGCCCACCCGTTGCTTGAGCCGGCGGGACGGGAGCCAGGCTACTTCGGCATGCCCACCGTGATCACCTTCCAGCACGCCGGCCGCTGCGTGCAGCACCGTGCGCTGGTGGTGTTGTCGGGGCCTATGCGGCGGGCCGTCCGTGTCGGCCGCGCCCGGCAACTGCATGACCTGCGCCAGGCTCTGTGCGCGGTGCAGGCCAAGATCGGCCAGAAGCGCTGTCGTTCAGTCAAAGACGTCCAAGCGCGGGCGGCCACCTGTCTGCGCCGCTCACCGGTCGGCCATTTGATGTGCGTCACCGTCGAGCAGACTGAGGCGGGCCAGGTCACCTTGCGCTGGGCCATGGATGGCTTGGCGTTGTTCAAGGCCATGCAGCACGATGGCCGCTACCTGCTGGTGACCAACGACTGGAACCTGGCGCCGCGCCGGATGCTGGAACTGTATCGCAGCAAGGATGCCTTGCAAAAGCGCTTTGAGGTCGCCAAACAGGACTTGCGCATCAGGCCGCTCTACGTGCATAGCGACGAACGCATCCGGGCGCTGCTGCTGGTCAACATGCTGGCCCTGCTGGCCTACAGCCTGTTGGAACGCCAGGTGCAACAGGCGGGGTTGCACGTCACCACGCGGCGCATCGTCGAACAGTTGGAAGGAGCGACGGTCATCGAAACGCACTGCCACGACGGCAGCGTCCTACGCCGCCTGACCCCGCTCACTGCGCAACAGGATGCGCTCTTTACCATCCTGGCCGCACTCCTGGCGCATATCTCGCTCACCGACCTCGTGCCAACCTTGCCGGCGTTGCCTGAGCCAACCGCCGTACTGTTACTATTACCACCGGAGGCCGCCATGGCTTGAACGCTTACCGCACCGCCCGGCGCCGCCCTGGGACAGGCCAACCTTGCCCAGGTGGCAGCGACTTGCCCTTGCGCCAGTCTGCACCGTTGTGCAGGCTGCTCAAAACCCCAGTTGAACCGTTCCGCACCGTTGTCTCCGTGCCACCGAAGGCTGAAACACCCCTCTATTCGTTTGTCAAAGTGCGAAATTTAGGCTTATGTTTTTGGCAAATGAAACCTGGGCCACTTGGCAATGAAAAACAGGGCCAGCAAGGTCACCCCGTTTTCAGCTTGGCAATCAAAATCAGGGCCGTTTGGCAATGAAAATCAAGGCCATTTGGCAATGTAAAACAGGGCCACCCGTGATTTTGGAAACCCAAAAAGCGGGGAGGGTGGGATGACAACAGGCGTAGGGCTGGCCCTGCTTCCTTCGTCCGTCGCCATCGCAGCTTCAGGATTAGCGCCGTTCCTGGCTACCCCGTCAATGGCCGGTTTGGGAATCCGGCCTGCTGTTGGCCGGATTCCCAAACCGGTTCATCTCGACCATTGACGGGGTGGCGGACGGTGCTAGACTGGGGGCTAGATGGCGACGGCGAGCAGGAGGCAGCCCTGCTTTCTGAGTCCTGAGCCAGAGCGACAAGGGGGTGAAAAGTGAATGAAGTTGTTGTGTCAAACCTCCTGATGGATCTGTATGGCGAGAGAATCATGGTTGGGACGGTGATACAGAGCTGGTGACATGCTGCATGCGCTGACGAAAGCGATATGACTCACCAAGAAATTCCAGGATGTGGGCCCGATGGGTGAGCCGATCGAGGAGTGCGCTGGTCAGTCGTTCATTGCCGAAGACCTGTGTCCAGTCGGCAAAGTGCAGGTTGGTGGTGACAATGAGCGCCACTTTTTCATGCAAGGCGGAACAGAATTGGAAAATCAACTGGGCGCCGATGTCAGAAAAGGGAATGAAGCCTAACTCGTCCAGGACGATCAGGTGGCATTTCTTGGCTGCGGTTAGGAACTTGGCCAAGCGATGCTGATCCTGAGCTTCAATCAGTTCATTAACCAGGCCGGCGGCGTTGTAGAAGCGAACCTTGTATCCCTGGCGACATGCGGTGAGCGCAAGTGCCGAGGCAACGTGTGTCTTCCCTAAGCCCGGATTGCCCACGAGCAGAATGGGTTCGGCCTGGCGGATGTAGTGTCCCTGAGCTAAGGCGAGCACCTGCTGCTTGTTCAGTTGGGGGACGCAACTGAAATCGAAATCGGCCAGTTCTTTCAGCACAGGAAAGCGTGCTTCCTTGATGCGCATGATTTCACGTTTACGTTCGCGTTCGTTCACTTCCTGTTCGGCCAGGGCGAGGAGGAAGCGATCGTAACTGAGGTTGTTACGGGCGCCATCCTCAGCAAATGGGCGATAATTGCGCACGAAGGTGGGGAGATGCAACTGTTTGAGGTAGCTTTCCAAAAGCAAGAGCGATTCCATCACTTCCCTCCGGACAGCAACTGGTTGTAATGTTGCAAGTTCACGGGTTGGGTGCCGATCTCCCGTAAGCCGGACTGCTCGGTCAATTCGAGCGTGGGGGGTGGCGTATCTGGATGCAGTATCTGGTGCAGGCATAACTTCACTCCCTCGACATGGACACAGTTGTGGAGCAAGGCCTGGCTTACCGCCTGTTCGATCAGGTCGGCCGGATGATCCCGATGCAGTTGCAGGATCTGAACAAATTCGCGTATCCCGCGACCCTCGGGCCACTGCTGTTGCATCTTGTTCAACAGTTGCTCGTACGCCGCCGGCCATGTCGCCCGCCACTGGCGTAAGGGTTTGGCGTGCTCGAAGGCGCCGGGACGTTGCACCAGCAGGGGCAGATAGTGCAGGGGGTCGAAAATGTCCTGCTCGCGTGCGTAAGAGCGGGCATGGTTGGCGATCACTTTGTCGTGATGCATGATCTCGATCCGAAATGGATACGCTCTGACCACCAGTTTGCGCTGTGCCTGGTCCACGGGCACCGAGTAGCGATTGGTTTCGAAGATCACCTGGCTGTACGGGGTCAGTGTCACCGGCGCCGTCACACAGCACGCATAGTCTCGCACGGGCAGTGGGCGCAGATGGGTTCGCTCCTGCTCCCATGCCTCGCCGATCGTGGTTGGCTCGCCTTTCACCTGGCGCAGGTCGTTGGTGCGGCACTTGTCCAGCAAATAGGCGTTCAGTTCGCTGAACGAGGCCACGTGGGGGATGGGAACCAGAAAGTTGCGCCGACTAAACCCGACGTTATGTTCGACACCTCCCTTTTCGTGGCCCTGCGCAGGGGTGCAGAAGTGACTCTCGAAGAGATAATGGCTGCGAAACGCCACAAACGTACGCTGCTCGATGCGACGATGCCCTTGCAGAATCTCAAACACGGCCGTTTTGAGATTGTCGTAGCTGACTCGGTGCGGTACGCCGCCAAAGAATCGGAAAGCCTGCACATGACCGTCCAAGAAACTCTCTTGCTTTTGCGTCGGATAAGCGCACACGAACAGCCGGTGGGAAAAGTTGAGCCACATCAGGAACAACTGTACGACCATCCGTACGCCAGCCATGATGACCGTCGCATCTCCCCAGTCCACTTGAGCTTCGCGACCCGGATCGAACGCCAGCGGCAGGTAAACCGCCGGCTTCCGCTGTGCCTCACGGCATTGCGCTACGTAGTGACGCACGCCCGAATCGCTCCCCCGGTAGCCTTGCTCGTGGACCATTTCATAAATCTTCTGCCCCGTGTACCGCTGCTTACGCGGCAGTCCTTCATTCTCGGCCAGAAGTTCGTCAATCTTTGCCTTGTAAGGCCCCAGCACCGGATCCGCTCGTTGAACTGCCCGCTGGTACGGCTCCGGCTCGGCCAGGTCCAGCGCTTTCGCAATCGTGTCGCGCCCGTGTTTCAGTTCGCGAGCAATCTCACGAATGCTCTTGTGTTGATTGAAATAGGCATCCCGAATCTGGGCATAATCTTCCACCGTCTTCATCCTTCCCTCCGCTACCATGGTCTCGTCGGCTTTTCGCCTCCCCCTTATGATAGCGGAATTTCTCTGGTGGCCCAGATTTCGACTGCCATTTCTCAGCCAGGTGGCCTTACTTTATATTACCAAAAACAGAACTGTTTGTCCGCGAAACGTCGTTCCATCAGGCTCACACCACCAAACGCCTGACGCAGCACCTGATGGGCTGGGAAAAACTGAGCCAGCAAGCCAACGAGGCCATGGAAGCTCATGACCGATATCACACCTTGGCGCGGGTCGTGGATGGCCTGTTTGGCATGATCGATCTGGCAACCGGTGCGCTTCTCGATGGCCCCACGGTGTTGGAACGCATGAAGGTGTTGGGCAAGCAAATTCACGACCTGGGAGGCCGAGCTTGCTCCACCTTGGGGACGACATTAGAGGCGCAGGCCCCTTACTTGTTCGCCTACCTCCCCCGCTTGCGCAGCGCCTTGGCCCCCATCCAGGCGCACTGGGGACAAGAAGCCGTCGCTGGCCTCTGTCGCATCTGGCAGGTCGAAGAACAATGTCGCCGCCGCCAACTCTGCAGCGCCGACCGTCAACAACTCAATGCCATTTGGCAGACTGCCTTTGAGGCCACCGCACGCCTCTTGGGCGATGACCTGTTTGAGGCATGGGAGGATGTGCAGGCTCTTCTCGGCCTCAATTGGCGTGGTAGCAATGCCGCCGAATGCGTCAATAGCCTGCTGCGACCGCATTTCAACGCACAAAGGTCTACCAGCCAGAACGCCTTGGATTTGCGACGCTTTCTGCACAATACCCGTACCTTCGCACGCGGTAAGCGTGCCGGGCACTCCCCCGCTCAACTCGTCGGCATCGAGCTGCCGTCAGACCCCCTGACTCTGCTCGGCCTGCCTCAATGTCGGCTAATGTAAATCTAACCGCGTCGGCTTCTGAACCATGCCACAACGCGCTAGCAAATTTGAGAGCCGTCATTCAAAGCCGGTTAGAGTTCATCCCTACAGCTCAGAGGCATGTTCCTCGAGCACCCGCACGATGCTACTGGAGCCTCGCGAAACAGGGTAGATTGGGTTGCGGCGTAGGTGCGGCCCGATACCGTATGTGATTGCGTGAGTAATGCATGTGGATACGACCACCGCGATATCCACATGGTCTGCCAGGGCCACCACCTGGGGATTCATGTCTGTCTCATGGCATAGCCGGATGTCAAGAGATGGGTTGCGACCCAGCAGTAGTTCTTTGGCGCGCTCGGCACTGCTCCGCTGTAAGGAGAACACGCCGATCCGATAGCCGACCGGCAGTCGCAGGAGGGCATCTCGCTCGCGCGGCCTTTCCACGGTGGCCAGTCGCCGGCGCAATGGTAGCAACAGATCGTCACCAGGTTGAAGCCATTCTCCGAACGCAAGCCAGGTTTCCTGGCTGGTCCGATCCCAAGAGACCGAAAGGGGAAGGTCAAGAAGGTGAGTCACCCAGGTGCGATACCAACTACTGAAGGCTCCGCCCGCCAGACCGTGCTCGACCAGCAACTCAAATGCCTCGAGCACGAAACCTTCGAGCGTCGGCTTCGGGGACGCTAGCCACTCCTGGAGGTCTTGGGCAATAGCACCCAGTCGCAAAGGTTTTGTCTGCAGAACTGCATCCGCCAGACGTAGAAGTTTTGCACAGTTTTGTGCCGTCGGGCTGACAGCGTAGATCAGATAGGTATACAGCGCATCATACAGCGCAGTGTAGTCTTCATCTGGACGAGGGAATCCCTTGTCGACCAATGCCTGGTTGACCAGAGAATCGAGTGCGCGGGACGCCGGCGTCCGTCTTAGAAGCACTTCGTGCTGGCTCATCAGGCTCTCAATGTCCCTGGTCAAGGTTCGCGCAACACCAGGATTCCAGTCCCGGTCATCGAGGTTGTTGCCGAGCTCCTCCCGCGCAATTTCGAGAGTGGGATCATTCGGATTGTCCACGAGGTGCTCGAACCAAGCATGCCAGGTTCGGATTTCAGGGACAGTACGGCGGAAAAAGCTAAGGATTCGCTCGAGGTAGTAATCTGCTGCAGGGTCGGCCGCCTCCAACTCGGCTTGCTCAAGGCGCGAGAGGGTTTCATAGGCTTCGAGCGCCATTGGGGCGGCATCGGCATGTCTGACGGCAATCCTGAGCCATGCTAACGCCCGATCAACCCTCGTCTCCTGCTCAGTGGCCGCTTGCGCTGCTGCATCGTAGTCGCCGCGGCGTAAGGCTAACCGGAGACGCTCTTCAGAGGAAAGTGGGGGCGCCGCCACGACCGGAAGTAGTGACAGCAGGGCTGCAAGGCACGCGCGAGTTGCCTCATCTGATGGTTTCAGCGCAAGCAGCGTCTCCAAAGCTGGTCGGTCCTCTGCAACGACCGCCTGGTATCCAAAGACGCGCACAACAGGCGAGTCAGTCATATCAAAACGGCCGTTGAGCAGTGTGCCAAGGCTGCCCCGTGTTTGTTTGAATCTCTCGATGGCGCCTCGCGTGTCCCCCTTTGTCTCAAGCGGCATCAGTACGCTGAAGTGAAATGCGGAAATCAGTGCACTGCGTACCCTGCGCGGCACACGCATGCCGGCCAGTAAGATATAGTCCGGGTCCTCCCATATCTCCCGCCAGTTCCTTTGCTCAGCCAATAACTGAATACGCAGGAACGCCAGATTTTCAGCGGTGACCAGGTGCAGTTGTCTGAGTTCGGCCAACGTAGCTCTTGCTCCTGGCCAGTCCATCGCTGCCAGGGCCGATTCGAAGCGTGTCAGCAACTCTGAGTAGGTCGGGGGACGGTCGATCCGAATCGCGGGCCGTGCACCCTCCAGATCTGCCCATCGCCCAATTTTGCTCATCATGGTTGATCGGTAGCCCACGGGAGAATGCCATGCGTAGTAACCATCGAAGCATATTCTGGCTGTATTGTGTACCAGTGAGACTTCTTCCTTGAATGGAGAATACGTGGCAATGCGCGCGCCGTCTGGCAATGATGCATAGCTTGGAATTAAGAACCTTGCGACATGCTGAAAGGAGTGCGCCAATTCTCTGTGCTCGAGGCCCACCAACAACCATATGTCCTCTTCGGTGCCCAATACAGGTAGAACGGTCGGAGCATGACGGGTAAGGCGTTCCAGTAGTGCGCCAACCACCGGCTCTTGCACGGTGACAACACGCTCAACGGGATTCAACTCATGCACGCCACTCAGGAGTGACTGAGATACGACCGCCGCAGCAATTTGATACTCAGCATCGTTGTCAAATGCGATCCTCATCCAAGGTCCTCCCAGTACTGCCGCGCGGCGAATAAAGCTCGGTTGACCTCGTCCGGGTCGGTAATGAGTTGTATGCGGTCACTCATGATGTCCACTCCGAAGTCGGCAAAACTCAGGCTGCCATACAAGCAGAAATGCTCCGTGAATAGCCCGTGATGGCGAACAAAGCTCGCCCTTCGGCACAAGACCCGTGGCGAGAGCAGGGCGAGGAATCCATCCTGAACTCCGTGCTCGACCGTGTAAATGAAGTGAACCGTTGTGCCGCGTTCGGCTAGCAGTGACAGGGCTGTTGCTAGGGTGAGACGAGAAATCTCCAGGTCTGGAAAGAGAGCGGTGAATTGGCCCAGATCATTCCAAAGAATGGGTGCGTTGCCCGGCATGGCCGTGTTGAGGTACATCGTCTTCGCAGGGCGCAGCAGCTCCAGGGCAAATAGTGAACCGACACAGGCAGCAGCCTGGGAGGCGCCCAAGCGGGACTGGGAGTGGATCATGCGAGACATAACGTTACCCTCCAGCCAATTCCGGCAGCACAAGACTGATTTCCCAAGTGCGACCGCGCCGCTCTACGAACTCTGCAGCCGGATACAACACCTGGAATCCTGATTCGATCGGCTCGGCAAAGAGTCTGACCAGTTCCGCTTGGCAGACTTCCAGGTCACTATTGTCGAACATCAGAGTTGCCTGAAAGGTTTGTCCCAGGCGCTTGCGCACTTCTTCCACCCAACCATTCTCGCCGAAGTGCACGACCGAACCCTCAGATCGCACCAGTGCCAGAATGAGCGCACGAGACAGCCGTGGACCCTCCTGGTAGCGTGCCGACCGTTCGATGCAATCTGGACAGGCGTCGTGGCAGTTCATCCACAGAAGAGACTGGAGGAGGTTGTACACTAGGTTAGCGTTGCCAATCTGGTGCCCTTCGCCAATGCGATTGAGCACTTGACGCACCTGCATCTGAACTTCTGGGTTTTCCGCCGCCGCAACAGCAATGACGCTCAGGTCGATTTCGCATCCAAGCCGATCCTGCTCGGTGTTCCAGAATGAGACCAGAGACGCAATCAGGGCATCCGTGTCCGGGCCAGAGTTTGGGCGCAAGAACTTCGTGTTGAGGGCGACACTGAGTTGGCGCGTCGTAGAAATCGAGTGACGGTCCAGGGTTGCGGTCAGAGCCAGCCGAGTGTCCTCGATGCGAGGTAGATCCGTGGCGATGCGTACTGCCGCGAAATCTCGGGTTAGGTCTGCGTCGCCAGATCTCACGAGCCTGGCTACCCCTTCCAGTTGCGCAGCAAGCCGCTCACGTTGACACGAGCGAGCTACCCGCAGCAATTGGAGATCGAGCCGACGAGGTCGCTGTGCAATCGTATCTGCCAGTTTTGCCACCAGACCAACGCCTCCTGCTGCTGCTTCAGTGATCCAGATGCTGTTCTCGCTTACATCGACGTGCAGGTCTTCGGGCTGGACCTCGGGTGTTATCTCCAACAACGCTGTGAATATGGTGTTCGCCAGCGAGAACCCGTATGTCTCGACGAGCCAGGAGTCTAAGCCAGGCAGATTATCATTCCATAAAGCGGGGATGTGCTCGGTGAGCATGGCTTCCACCTGTGGATCACCGATGAGGTTCAAGAGCTTTGCAGCCAGGAAGCCGGCATCCTGGACCTCC
This sequence comes from Candidatus Amarolinea aalborgensis, assembly GCF_900491745.1. Lineage (NCBI taxonomy): Bacteria > Bacillati > Chloroflexota > Caldilineae > Caldilineales > Candidatus Amarolineaceae > Candidatus Amarolinea > Candidatus Amarolinea aalborgensis. Next base: position 130,108 of record NZ_UETR01000002.1, read on the forward strand.
TCGGTATCCAGTTCACCGACAGGGGGAACACGCCCTGTCGACGATGTCGCAGACGGCTCGTCTTCCTCGTCTGCGCCTTGCCCATCAAAGTCGAGTGGCCGATCCCGGAATATCACCTCTATTACGCGTCGCGCGTGGCTAGAATAATCCACACTAACACGTTCCGCAGCCGCCGAGAGCGAGCAGCCACTTGCTACCGCGGCCTGAACGATCATCGTCACGGCAATTTGCCACAGCCATTCGACTTGGAGTTCATCCAACTGCAATTCTTCACTGCGCGGGTCGTGCAGCAGCAAGTGTAGCAGATATCGGCTACCGAACCGTCGGTACATCTCAGGCCAGGTCGCAGACTGTCGCAAAGCGGAAGCGTCCAGCGGCGCGAAGGTCACGCAGAGGGCATCGGCGTCCACCGCGAAGCCCATGGCAGCCGGTACACCGCTTGCCCTAAAGCCATAGGTCGCCCGCCGCTCGTAACCCTGGTCGTAACGTGTCGAAACTTGCACACGTGTTGCCAACCGCGTCACCTCCACCCAAGAGCCGTTGCTTTGGGTATAGGCGGTGATGCCCGTAATGAACGGTTGCCAAGGTGACCCCTCTCGCAAGCGCAGTGGCACACCGCTACCACCATCCGATTGATTTGCTGGTCGACTACGTACCTTAAAATGACTTTGCCAGCTAAAGCGTGCACTGCTCGTAGGACGGACATGGTTGGGAACACAGTTGAGAGTGAATTCACGAGGGCAGAGCACCTGGTACGGACCGCCTTCGACGTCGATCATGTTTGATACTGGTTCGTATTCAACAGCGAGCTTCTCAAGATCGATGGTAGGGGTCGTCTCAGCTTCGACGTCGGGAATTTCTAGCCAGTGCGATTCGCGGATTTTGTCCTTGCGCGCGAATCGCTTATTGACCTTGCCTGGCACATATTCAGACAGAGCGAGAGCGATGGTCAACGTTTCTTCAGCACGAATCACCGGCTCTTTGCCAAGCTGTGTTCTGCTTTCGGGAATACGCACCAGAAGCTCAGGGGATCGAAGATCACTGAACAGGGCTGCAGGGACAAATTCGGGCAGTGGGCGATTGGCTACTGCGTCAGCCCAAGGCTCGACGCGCCATTCCTCGCCGTGCACCCTCGACAGACGCTGCCACTGTGTCTCAAGTTGGCGCATCAAGGTTGGGACTACCTCAAGCAGCAGCGGGCGGGGCTCACCCCAAAGTAGCGTATCAACCGCGTAGCCTCGATCTGTTGGAATATCCAGTGCCTCTTGTAGGTGACGTCGGAAGGCCGCGTGGGCCGCTGGATCGAGCAGGAGTCGTCCGAGCAAATCCAGGATGCGCCGCCGCACGGGGTTTAGCCTTGGATCTCGGGCCGACTCGTGGCTGCACAGCGCTTGCCAGACATCCTCAACGTATCCCGCGCCCTTCAGTGTGAAAGCTAGCCAGTCGAGAAGCGCGAAGGCTGCCTGTATCTTTCGGACATAATAATTCTCCAGCGGCAAATCTAGCGGAGGCAAGATGGGATCAAACAGGCTCTCTGCATGCTGGAAGGCCCAACGATCGCGCCCGTAAGCCGAGGTCACCAGTACCATCCATGGGCGCATGTTTCGAGGTCGGCCGGCGCGGCCTTTGCGCTGAACAAATGCGGCCCGGCTATGGGGCGCTTTGTGCTGTAGCACGGCGCCAACCGTCGGATCATTATAGCCCACTTCCAACGTGCTGCTGGCAATCACGAGATTGGCGAGTTCGTCCACGCCCGCGTACTGTGAAGATGTGATGTCGAGACGCAAGCCGCTGACAAGCACGGTCTGATCGTCGTGGATATGCGGAATGAACCACCAATTCTGGCCCTGCTCATAGCGCTCCCGCTCATCGCGAGTGCCGCGCGGGACGAACAAGAACCGACTGTAGGGTTCTACCGGGTTTTCTACTTCTTTTTCAATGTGATACCAGCGGTTGATGACATCCAGTTTGTCCGAGAACGCAAATGCGCGCTGTCCATATGCTCCGGCCGATTTGTCGTCCCCAAGCGGGTCTAGAATACGACAGAGGAGCATGGCGGCGCGCACTGACGTTGAGAGCAAGGTGGTCCCAGAAAGAGGATCGCCTTTCAGCACGACGTTGTACTCTATTCCTTCCTTGACCAAGTCCTGATCGGCGGGTGTGACGTAGGTGACGCGCTGCGGAGGAATACCGGTGAGGCGTGAGAAGAAGGTCTCTGCCTGTGTGAGTGTTGCGGACAGGCCAACTATGCAGAGGCTGTGGTCGGGATGATAACCTCTGGCATTTCGCCAGCGGCGAAGCAAGTAACCGACCTGCGCTCCATGGATTCCTTCGTTGAGATGGATCTCGTCCATCAACACGAGACGAGGCGGAAATGCGGCGCCAATGCCAAAGAGCGGAAGCTCTGGCGCATTGCTCAGTCGGCGATTGAGCATTTCCGTCGTCGTGAAGAGGATATCTGGCGGCAAGGCAAGCATCTGACGACGAGTAAGCGATACATGCTCACTGCTGACCTGTTCGTTGCAGTCCTGACACCTTAGTCGCGCATGGCGACCGAAGTTGCCGCGTTGGTTCTCGTCTGCCTCCCGTCGGACATCTTCGTCAAGCCAGATCATGCTTTGGTGACCGCAACGTGGGCAGTTGACGTAGGGACAAATCCAGCCGGTTCGATCCCGCGTGCGGTGCCAGCTTTCACGCCGGCCCCGCAGCAAATCGTCAGCGTCCGTGGGTACATCTCCATAGTACGCGCCTACCCGAATCAGCGGCCTGTTCAGCCGCCGCAAGAGGTCATCAAGCTTGCGCGCCTCGGCATAGGTCTCGCGCAACTGATCTTTCAACAACTCTTTGCGCGGATAGAGCGCCAGCACTTGCACACCGGGAACATTGGCCGGCGCGGCTACTAGATGGGCAAGAGCCGGGATGTAAAACGCCTTCGTCTTGCCCGCACCCGTACCAGCGCCAATAACCAACGCCGTGTCATCCGTGCCAGCTAGATTGCGGGCTATACGGTACACTGCCTGGGCCTGAAAGCGCGACAGTGTGAGTTGGTCTCCATTCGGTTCTTCGAGCAAATGGCGCACTGCGTTACAGTATTCTGCGGGGACATGCAGCGCGTCGAGTTGGGTAAGAAGTTCTTGAGAGGATACGTCGCGGCGCGGGTAACGTCGTCGTTGGGGCAATATCCTGAGGTCGCTCACCAATCGGTCGCCTGTACGCCAATCATCATTCGAGAACCGTTGCCGCAACAGGAATAGTGTTCGTACTGTCTCGGCGAAGCGGGAGCGATATCGATTGCGGATCTGAAACAGGAGCTTCCGTTCCAGAAGGTTGGTAAGGATATCGCCTGCGCTTACGCCGTTGGCTCGAGCTTGCTCCCAGAGTACCGCCAGTTCTGGTGAGTTCGCAGATAAGGGCCTCAGTAGCTCCGGCAACTGCGCATCTAGGTCGTCCAGAGTCTGGCTGCCATTGATGAAACCCCAATTGAGCAACCGTGCCTCGCGAATCTCGAGCGCCGACAGCACCTCATTGCTCAGTCGGTTCATTTCCTCAGGTGTCAAGTTCGCCATATGTCACCCCAACTGCTAAAAGACGACCTTTAGCAGCCCAGCCAGATCCTCTTCCCTGCACCACACCAGCAGTGACCCGCTGACGTCATCAAGGGTGGCACTCCCGCGCTGCACCTTCTCCAGGAACGCCCTCTGATCCGCAGACAGGCCATCTATTGTGCCAAGCCTGGCCCTCAACTGAGCCAGCAAGAAGCTGAAAAGAGCCACTTCCTCCGCACGCTGCGGCAGCTTCTCGCCTAGGTCGCTGAGTACTTTGTGTGTCCGATCGATTTCCTCGATGTTTCGGTGCATCTTCGGCAGTCGGTGAGCCAGGTTGATCTGGCTTCGCAAAGGGCGAATCTGCTCCTCGGCATACGCTTGCCAATACTTCCGCGTATCGTCAAGCATGGCCTTTGCGGCCGACTGCATGCGGTTTAGTCCAGCCGGTGCCCCGTAGTCGGCTGCAAACCGGTCGCGCGCCTGGATGAACTGGCGTTTGAGGACTGCAGCTTGCTGACGAACGCTCTCTGCATCGCCGACGTTCAGATAGGGTGCTACCAGTGGAAAGGCGGAGAACCAGGCAGATAGGTCGCGTTGGATAGGAATGAGTAGGTCGCCTACCGACTGGATGGATGTGACTTGACTCGCCGCGCGCTGCAGATGCCCGAATTCCTCGATTTGGCGACTGAGATCGGTGACAAGTTGCCGGATCATCTCTGCACCTCTGCTGTGAGTGGCTCCAGTAGGGCTATCACCTCATCGAATTTGCTCAGCGTACGCGCATATTCCTGAGGCGCATTTGATCGCGAGCGCAATCGTTGTAGATCTTGCTGCAACTGGGTTTGCTGGTTTTTCATTGCTTTCTCGAAGCGTTCGAAGTACTCCAAGTGTCGGCGCAGCGAGATGTTCCAGCGGGCATACCCGACACACAGATGGAGAGCCTGGGAGCGCCCCGAGGGCACTTCGAACTGGGTCTCCAATTCCTCGACCAAGTCGACGAGCCTGCCGGGACCAATGGCGCTTCCGCCTTGCGCTCCCCCAAAAGGTTCGTCGAGTTCCGGAGGATAAGCCTTGACCTGACGCAAAGAAATGAGTAGACTTCGGATCATTTCGAAGATTTCGGCTGGTGTGCCATCAGCCAGGAAATCGCGCAGGCGACTATGGAACAGCTTCAACTGATTTTGTGTCGCCTGCATGACTGGCCAGAAACTATCCACAAGCGCCTCATAGATACGGACAGCACTGCTCCAGGTTTGATCGGTGGTTGCAGGATGGACGGAGAGCGGCTCCAAAGCCCAATTCTGGTCATTGAAATCAGCGAGGATGTCGAGGGCCGTGGCTGCGTCGAGGAAACGCACGTTCGTGCTGGCACCCTGCGGCCGGTTAAGTAGTTGGAGCAATTCTGAGCGGCAAACATGAACTGCATGCTGCACGTTGAGTTTCCGCATTAACCCAGTCCACTCTGCAGAGTACTGGCTGGATTGATGGTCAAGCGAATCTCTCCAACGCTCCTGTGAGGATCGGGCGCAGCTTGCCACGACTTGCTGATAGAGATCGATGCTACTGAGAGCGTCAGGTGTCAGATCGCCAGTCAGGCAGGCGAGGAGCACGCAGTCAACGAGCAAAACGCGAGTTAGGTAGAGCGGCGACGGCTCCAGTTGCGTTGGCTCACGGACGAAAGACACGATGCGTGCCTCTTCGTGGCGAATCCACACGCTTAATGTAGCCAGGTGTTCACCAAACTGATCGGGCGACAGCGCCACACTGCCGTCATTGAGGTCGGCCAGTGCCTGCAAAACATGCCGCAGATCATTCGACTTCTTGAACTCGAGGTATAAGCGACCTGCTTGCATCGCGCGCGTCTGGCCTTCGATGGCAAAGCGGCCGCCGGCTACATACTCACGTACCTGGGTCGGTGAAATCCCGTGATTCTGCCAATCGATAAATGAGCGAGCCAGATCGGCCAGCCAGTCGGTGAACCGATCATACCCGTGGAGCATGCCACCGTTGGCCCACGCTTCGATATTCTCCGTCAGTTTGCTGACCTGGGGCCTTTGCCCATCTGTATCCTTGTCAACCTCATCTCCTTTTGTGCTCTTTTGGGGCGGTACGGTTGTTCCTGAAACCCCAGTGATCAGGGGCAGGCGGAACGCACGGAATACCTCTTGAGGCACACCGCCGACCAGTTGGACCCCATCCTGCAATGTCTGATGGACATTGCGGTCTCCCCAAACCAGGAAGAGAGTCGACAGGCGTCGAGCCGCATCCCGTCCCTGTGCGATAACAACGCGTTCGTGAGCCGGCGGATTGAAGCTGGGGATATCAACATCGGTGGCCAGCTCGGCGGCCGGCGGTGGAAACTCTCCTGCGCCAATTTTATCACCGTGGCTTTGCATTACGTACGCCAGGATGCTGTTCAAGAAGGTGCGCGGCGTGCGACCGACGCCCTCTCGAAGGAAACCATACAGCGTATCCAAAGCTGTGCGGTTGAACGGATAGAGCCCCACAGAGGAACTCGGAGCGCCTGCCGCCTGCAAACGAACGTTCTCGAACCCGGCGTGGCAATCGCTAACAAAAGGACAGTCTGCACAGGCGTTGGGTAGAGCATCCGGCCGTGCCCCATGCTCAGCCCATGCCGTCAGGTCTGTCTGACTCAACCGCATAGCATTCAGGTAGCGCGCCGCGAATTCTGCGCGCACCTCTGAATCCTGCATCAGGTCCGATTCAGCTCGTCCGCTTGCGTTCAGAGTCAGCACATGGGTGATCCGTTCCCGGATATTGTCCGGGAAGCGGTCGGCATAGTAACCATCGGTCACACCAATAATCGAAATGAGGCGGCAGAACTCGGCATTCGCTTCGCCGGTATGTTGCGTAATCAAGACCTCGACAAGGCCCTCGTCAATGCCAGTAAAAGCGGTGATATCTTCGATGAACAGCGCCAGGTTCTTACCTTGCCCGCGTAAATGGCGCCGCAAATCGCCGAACATGGTACGCAGGTCGCCGGCAGCAAGCTCGGTAGCCGCGCTAATAGCATAATTGTGAAGGGCGAAACTCAGATAGCGCGCTGTACTCTCACGGATCTCAGTCTTCTGGTGGAGATCGTTGCAGAAATTGAGCACTTCGCGGTAGGCCCCTTCGTTTCTTAATCGGCGCAAAAAATCAACGTCGAACTCCAAGTCCGCTTCCTCGAACCCTGGCACGCGGTCGACTCCCTGGTTGTCACCACTTCCCGTCGTGAGAAAGGATGCGACGCGAGCGATAGGGGCGTCTTCTTCTTTGAGCCGCTCGCGCACGTTGACGTCGAGCAACAGACCCTCGACGCGAGACGGAGTCACATGGCGATGCAAACGGCCCAATCGTCGCTGAACACTCTCCCAATCGAGGGCGCGCGTCGCCTCCTGCAATGTGTTGAGCAAGCGTTCTTCTAGCCCCGCGCGTGTCAGTACCTCAACGGCACTCTGCAGACGTCTCAATTGCTCCGGCAGGCTTTCCGTGTCGAACAGGTGGGAATCAATGATCTGTTGGATGGTCGCACGCAGACTGCTATTTGAACGCGCCACAAGCAAAACGACATCGGTGGGATGTCGCAAAGCATACTGCTCCTTCAACCAACGGATCAGATGCGACTTGCCCGTGCCTGGAATTCCCTTTACCGCCGCAAACACATGACGATCCTCTTCGGTGGCGCGGTCTAATTCGAAGAGAAAGCTGCTCTCATCCGTCTGTCTGATCTGCTGCGGCGACTTCTCGTAGGTGATGTGCCGCAGCGGGACGTGAGTTGCCAGGAAACTCGCCCGACTGACGGAGAGCGCCTCTTTGTTGATGACTGCGCCGATGCGTTCGGCGCGCCAGCACTGGTATCCAGAGAATGCCTGTCTCATCGGACCTCCTTTCGCTGCACATGGGTAACACGATTGATGTAACTCTGCGCAGGGAACAAAGTCCAGTTATCGGCTACATCGCGTCGATCGATCAGGGCGATGGCACCTTGCTGGTTTAGCACTCGGAGTGCAGTCGAAACCATCAAGCTGACCCGGTTGCCGCGCGGCTCACCGCCATGACTGGCATCCCAGCAACGCGCGTACAGGACTCCACCGTCAAGCTCGGGGCAGATGGCGCCCAGTCTGGCGACAAAGGCTCCCAACGGCACGTCGATGCGTAGGTCAGGCAGGAGCTTCAATAGCAATGGCCGGATGCGCAAGGTGGCGTCTGGCACAATCTTGGCCTCTTCACCCTGTGCGAATTTGAGTGGCCATCCCCAACCGAGGAACTCCGCCCAGGTGCGCCAAGCACTGATGCCAGGTTGCTCGGCGAGTACGCGTTGTTTTGAGGATGGGTAGAGATCTTCATGGAACTTCGCCTCAAAACTCGCTTTCGAGTACCCCATGACCCGTTCATCTTGACAGGCATACCACGCCGCGAACTGGCTGAGTAGGAAATTATCCTGCGCTTCATCTGTGACCCCAAGCAGCACCTGCTGCATGTGCTGGCGAAAAGTCTCATAGTCGGTTACGACCGTAGCGGGAATCGCCAGACTGACGCGACGGTCCGTTGTCTCGTTTTCCTTCACCAGATCGTAGCGGCGCGCATATCGGTAGACGAGTATGGTTGTCTCCCGATTGTCGGTGATTGCGTTGGGCTGCAGCAGGTCCAATAGCGTCTCACGCGGTACTTCTCCCAGCACATGGACACACTTCACTAGGGCGTGGATGCGCTGAGGTGTGACGACTAACTTGTCCTTAATCATCTCAGAACCCATTGTTGGCTCCTCAGAAGAAAGCAGGCAGTTCCTCGGTGCTGTCTAGCAGCGCTTGAAAATGCCTCAATGGCTCGCTTAGGCCATCTACATGCTCCGTGAACTGCTTCCCTTCACTAGTCAGGTGAAGCGCTTCGTGCACGATATTTACAATAGCGGGAAAGTGAATGCCATTCTGGTTTGTTTTCCGAATGGCTCGAAACAGCCGGTCTCCCCGTCGGTCATCCGGTGGATATAGTACCACGGTAGTCAGTGGAAAGAGCGGACAATCCTCTTCCGTAATCCAGGTATGTGGCAGCAGGCGGTGAAAGAGCGGCGGCCGTTGCGGGTCGGGTTGCGCGAGCGCCCTGATTAGTTGGTCTCGTAGCACCGGGTCGTCAAGTAAACCAAATGGATAGACTACCTGTTGGAAGCCTGCGCGGACCAACTGCGGAATCAGCCCGACCATGATATGCATTCCGGCCGTTGTGCGGGGTCCCTGCCAGGTCACGTTTAGGCTGCGCCAGGCTCCTAGCCGTCTGGACAGCTTCGGATCGATCTCCTCTGCTGCCGCCACCATCCGTCTCAACGGAATAGGGTAGTCAATGGAGAAGCGCAGTGGATCGCTGTATGGAATCTGCCCGTCGTGACGACATGCCGGGCAGCCTCCACAGGCATATTGTACATTCTCATACACTGCCGCGAAACGCTGCGCGATGCATCCCTTCTCTCGTGCATGCTCGCTAGCGTAATCAGATACCAAATCGATGATGCCTCTCAGAGCTTGATCTGCAGTTTGCCTTTCTTCTAGCCTATAGGGTTCAATGCGGGTCAGCGCCTGATCGGGTGAGTTGAACACATCTTCGCTGAGGATTCGAATAGGTATACGACTTAGATTGGTGCCATCGCCATCGGTTCGCGGCGGCGGTGCATCTGCGATCTCGATGAGCCGTGCTCGCTGCATCATGAGTAGCAGGTGTTCGTTCCACTCACGGTTCCGCTCTGATCGCTGTATCTCGGGGCGACCAATCGGCCTGGCATCCCGATCCACCCACCGCACTTCACCGTCCACGGATGACGTCGCGATCATCCCCTGCCAGCGCGGCAAGGCTTTCTCTTGAGTAATCAGCTTCGGCTGAAGACTGTAGGCAAGGGTGACATCACTACGGTCCTTGTTGAGATCATTGGCAGCACAAACCAGGCTAATGGCGCTGTAGCCGTCGCGTCCACCGCGGCCCACCTCCTGGTAGAAGCGATCGACATTCTCAGGCATTGTAGCGTGCAGAACCGCCCGCACGTCGCCTTTATCCACGCCAAGCCCGAACGCAGACGTTGCTAACATTACATCGATCTCATTGTTTTCCCATTGTCGAATCAACCGACGCCGGGAATCAGCATCCGTATCTCCTGTGAAGGAGGCGATCCGCGTGTATCCCAGGCTGCGCAACTCGCTCTCCCATTGTTCGGCTTGATCAGGCCGAGTTACGTAGAGAATAAGGGGGCGAGGTAGAAAAGTCAGCACATCGAGAACACGGCTGCGTCGCGCGGCGGCGCTTCCCGAGAAGTGAAACCAGTATCCAATCTCAGGTCGCAGGCGGTTCGCCTGTATGACAATTAGCTTGCCCGGCTCAGAAAAAAGCTGCTCGATTGTGGCCCGACCGTCCTCGGCCACTGTCGCGGAGAGAAGGAGTGTGCGCAACTGGCCGCCCGTGGCTTCCAGCAGTCGCCGCCGATAAGCGGCCAGCAACTGGAACTCTGGCCGGAAACCGGCGCCCCATGATGCAATGAGATGTGCCTCGTCAATTACAAAGCGAGATAGCAAACCAGCCTGCGCGGCTTGAAGACAGACATCATAAAGCCGGGAACCCAAGAGGGATTCGGGAGAGGTATAGATAATGGGCAGACGTCCATCTCGCAAGGCGGCCTCGATTGCTTGCCGCTCTGCCTGCGAGGTATCCCCGGTTCGACTGATTGGCTTTGAAAGGTCACCCACCGCGTGCCTGAAGAATCTTCTGGCCTGGCGCTCTTGATCCAGAGCCAGCGCCACAGTTGGAACAACGACTAATGTCGCACCCTGGCTGCGCCGGCCGCCGCGGGTTTGAAACCACGGCGGTAGCAATCCACAAAGACTTTTGCCACCTCCTGTCGGGAGGGTGACCAATGTCGTGCTGCCAGGTGGCGCGAAGACCCAGGCGTCTACAGCCGCCTTTTGTGCATCCGACTGGTATGTGGTCCATCCTAGGCCTGCAGCCTCGCTCATGGCATAGAGCATACCATCTCCGGGGCTCGGGTCGTCGAAGCGCCGGCGTTGCAGGGTATCGATCTGCTCTGAATGGGGAAGCCAGTCGCTTGTCCAGGGAGATGCCATGACCTCGACCTGATCCCCGTGAGACACGCCGTAAAGCCAGGCGAGCTCTGCAGCCGCTCGAATACGCGCCCATAGCCGTGTCGAGATTGCTAGAGGATGGGTCGCCCGAATCAACTGGCGTAGCAGTGCCACAACGTCAGGAGCACCCGCCGGAGAGACTGCCGTGCCTGCAATCATATTCAGAGCTTCGATTGCGGCGGCAAGGCGTGCGGCAGTCTGGACCAAGATCAGTTCGCGTCCTTGCGTCGCTTGAAGCAAGCGATCGGTCGCTGCGCGGAACATGTCGAAATTCGGTCTTTCGGCATTTAGCAGGTCGCAGAGTGGGTGTAGTGGATCTTCAATCATTGCTCACAGGAGGCCTCACTACCCAGAAGCAAATAGACTCCAATTGCCACCTCGGGCAAGCAAGCCCCTGCACGAGAGCCTGAGAGATGGACTCGTATTCGCTTATCTCGTGCGGCAGAGGAACACTATCACCGAATAACCAGCGATGTGCAGCTCGCTGACCCGCCGCGCTCTGTTGATAGGCAGCGTTGGCCCCCTGCGAAAGTTCGACAGTATGGGTCAACTCGTGTCTCAACTGTGTGTCAGCCGCTCGCAAACTTGTCGTGATCGCATCTTGCCATCCCTGCGGTGTGTAGAGCTGTTTCAACTGCAATAGAGGAGAAGGACTGCCCGATCGTTTTCCCAGATGATAGTCTTCGCGGTTATCAAAGGGTCGACGCAAGATTCGTCCAATGGGGCTGCTCGGCTTCACGATCTCCCCAGCGGTAGAGACGTATGTACGATAAGTTGACACACCGAGATAACCCTGGGCACGAAGCAAGTGCACTGGATGATGCCCTTCCGCGTAGAGTGCCCGCGCATCGATTGTGATGCGGAAGAGAAACTCAAACCCGTGCCAGGTCTCCGATAGCTCTGGCGCCGCACGCAAGATTGCTGTACAGCGACCGCGATCAGCGCGCAAAGCATTGGCAAGAACAGCATCGGTCCATAACTCGCCGGGAGCGAAGAAAATGATGTCCTCGCGACGAACAGCGAGATCGCGATCAAACGTACCTTTGAGGACGAGATTGTGTTCACGCCTGGAACGGCGCAGTGCCTCTTGCATGTTGGGCGGCTGCGCAAACTTAGCGTTCTCAATACTTCTGATATTGAATTCCTTCGGATCGAAGACCGCAATTCTGGTATGTGGATTGTAATGGTGGTAGAGCCCGGCCATGTTGGCCCACTCCAGCAAGGATTCGCGCAACAACTCGCCATCGCGATAACGTTCGGCGATCTGCTCAAACTCGCTACGGCGACGATAGTCGATGCTTCCCTCTTCGAAGTAACGCTCTTCCTCCACCTGCTCGCGCAAGCGCTTGGCAGAACGTTTCATCTCGGCCAACAGATCAGCGAGTCCCTCTGTCGGGCTTTGAGCAAACGCATTGCCAATTTTGTCCTGGATATCTTCAAGCACGATCTCAAGGCCACTCATCGATTGCTCAAACAGTTTGAAAGCATCGTGCCAGAGCCTGAAGAGGTCTTCCTCCAACGTACCGCGAGCGAAGGGTACGATTGACAGTACCGTACCTGTACGCCCCAAACGGTCAACGCGACCGATGCGCTGCTCGACCCTGGCTGGGGTCCATGGTAGGTCAACATGCACCACCTGATCAGCGATCTGAAAGTTACGACCCTCGCCACCAGATTCATCGGTCAGCATAATGCGGCACGTGTCATCTGCCTGGAACCGATCTACCTCGCTTTGCAGTTCTTGGCCATCCAGTCCAGTCAGAAAACGTGCGATTACCTGGCGGCCATAGGTACGCGTCAGCTTCATGTATAGGGCGTCAAGAGAGGCTTTCCAAGCCGAGAACACCAATACTTTAACCCCCGGTCGGCCGATGGCCTGGTGAATAGCTCGCAGGACTTGTACCAACCTGTGCGGCAGATTTGGTGGCACAACGCCGTGCGGCAGACTGGTAAGGGTTGCCTTTGTCTGTTCTTGCCATCGTTCGCTGCGCCAGAGAAGCCTGGCCAGGAGTGTTGGTTCCTCAGTGAATGGTTTGATTTCGGAAATCTCATCTGCGACCGAAGCTTGCCTGCTAGGGCGTTTTGACCCCGATAGAGTTGCTTGACGCAACGCGAGGAGATTCACGAGCGCATCCGGGCTGCTGAAAGCGGCATGGAAGAGCAATTGACAATACGCAATTTCGGCTGCTCCCTTGCGACTTGCCGACAGGCAGGCGGCTGCGTATTCGGTCAGAGCCAGTATAGTTTCGCTCTCCACAATGTCCGGTCGATAGGCATACTCGGTAGTCACCTGTCGAACGGGCAATTGTATCTGAAGATTGACGCGGCGGTTGCGGATAACGCGGCTCTCGATGCGGTAGTTCTCGCTGATGTACTGTAATACTTCACGAGCAGCATTAGGTCCCCTTTCATGGGCAGTGGGGCTCATGTTCTCAAGGAGGCCGTGCAAGGTCCGATCGTGATCGAGAGCGCTCTGTATCGGTTGCATCTCCTGATAGAATTCTTCTGCATTGAAGTCGGTCGGATTCAGTGCGCGCGTGAGATAGGCAACTGTGCTTCTAATCTGGCTCTGAGCCGCAAGCATGCGATCGAAGTCCGCCGCACTGATTTTTCCATAGTGGTCGGGATGCATTAGTTTCAACAGGACTAGGTACTCTTTTGCCCGACGTTCAACCGGTGTTGCCGACAGCATTAACGCACGTTCAGCGTCCTTGCTCAATGTCACAACCCGGTTGTACAGGCGCCGTTGGCGGTGGAGATTGTGAACCTCGTCAACGATCAAAAGACCCCATTGTTGTTGTGCCAGCCAATCCCAGAGACCAGCGTCTGCCGCCAGTGTCTCATGACTCACAAGTAATCCAGGCACGGACTCCGATAGCGCCTTCTCTGGTTGGGATGTGTCGACGTGGAAATCAAGCCAGAATTTGTCATTCAGTTCGTTGTGCCACTGGCGCAATAGTGCGGCAGGAACCACTATCAGAGCTTTAAGCCGAGGAAGTCGCCTCCGCAATCCCTTCAAGATGACACATGCCTCGATCGTCTTGCCCAAACCCACTTCATCGGCGAGCATATACCTACAAGTGCGATCGCCCAGTACCCGTGCCACTACCTCCGCCTGATGGGCTAGAAGGGAGATACGCGTGCCCACCAACTCCTCCATGCCGAAGGTAGCGGCCTGCAACATGGCGTAGCTCTCGACAAGACTATCCCGCCTGGCTCGCCATCGTGGGGGGTGAAGTTCGTACTGGCGCATCTGCTGAACAGGATCGGGCGATCCCTCGGTGAAAGGAACGTAAAGCTCAGCTTCCGATACCGTGCAGACGACTTCTCCGAGCTCGACATAGTAGGTGTGGTACTCGCCTGGAGTGAAATCAGACTGGCAGGGAGCCAGAATGCGTCCCCACTTCCGGGTATCACGATGGATGAACCTGCTGTATTCGGCGATAGCACACCGATGGACGAACGCCAGAGGCACATCAAGGGGCGGCAATCGACGCAGTCTGTGCTCATCGTACGGTTCAATAATGACAACTTGGGCACTGCCGCCGTTGGCGGCAACAGAGAGCACCTGTGCTAACCTGAAGTCGCGGTGTTCACCTGCGATGGGAGTGTCGTCAGTATCCACGGGGATCCGGACATACATTCCCGGCTTGAGGTCGGCAGTCGGTTTCTGCGGGGGGACGCCATGTGCTTGCTCCGTATAAGGGTGAGTCTGTACATCCGCGCTTGAGCTTGGCTTCATTGCGTCTCTTCCTTGCGATTTTACTTGAGTCGATTCACCGATGATTTGCGCAGGATCAAGCAGAAGGCTGCGCCGGCTGTTCCGGACAGCTCAGTCTGAAAGATCCGTTGTCGTGAAGGTGGCTGAATGAACACCCAGCGGATTGCGGCTGCAATGGATGTGTTGTATGTATTGTAATCCAAGTAACGGATTTGCGCAAAAAACATGGTTTTGGGGTGCCTTTTTTAGATGAGGTTTCCGATGCCAGTTGCGCCACCTTAGAGCAACTCCCCCAGCCGGTTCGCCTCGTTCGCCGGCCTCGCCAAAGGCTAAAGCCGTCTGCCTACACAAGGAAGCCTCTTCGAGGTTGAACCAGAGGCCTCCAGGGCCTTGCACCTGGCTACCAGGTTCAGGGCCTCAGGTGGAGGTGCTGAAAGGAGTGACGGCAACTCCGGTTTGGCTGCGCTCACTTCGCCGGCCGGTATGCGCGAAGCGAAGCATACTCCACTTGACAACTTAATTATCCCGTGCTACTATTTCGACATTGAACGATTCAAGGTGAAATAGTCATGCCAACCCATTTTCAAGGTGAGCCAGAGCAGGTTTTGGCCCTCGATACCTTTGTCAAGCTGCAGCGCGCGTCCGATTCATTCATGGCGCGGCTGCATGCGCATGGAACGCACGCGGAGTTGACGCCCACGCAGTTTGCCGTCATGGAGAGCCTGCTGCATCTCGGCCCGATGTGCCAGAATGTCATTGCCAGCAAGATCCTCAAGAGTTCGGGCAACATCACGATGGTGATTGACAACCTGGAAAAGCACGGACTGGTGCGTCGCGAGCGCGACGCCGAAGACCGCCGGATGGTCGTCGTGTCATTGACCCCGGCCGGCGAAGAAGCCATTCGGCGCATTTTCCCGGTGCACGTCGCGGCCGTCGTTGAAGAGATGAGCGCGCTCACGGCCGATGAGCAGCGCACGCTGGGCGCGCTGTGCCGCAAGCTGGGCCGCGGGGCGTCCACCGCGGATATGCCTGCGCCGGCCGACGCCTAAGAACTCGATCGCGCCCCGAACCACATCTCTGCATCAACACCAGATTGTAATTGAACCTACAGCAGAATGAGTGAAAATAGTTTAATATCAAACCATTAAGTGATGAATTAAAAAACATCAAAGTATTTCAACTTGAAGGAGATTTACACCATGGCTTGGACAATTGACCCCTCACATACGCGTGTCGTTTTTTCAGCGCGGCATATGATGATCTCGAACGTGCACGGATCTTTCGAGAACGTTGGCGGCGTTGTTGAGTTTGATGAGCAGAACCCGGCGCAGTCGGCCCTCGACGTGCAAATTGATGCCGCCAGCATCAACACGCGTGATTCCAGGCGAGACGACCATCTCAAATCGCCTGATTTCTTGGACGTGGCAAACTTCCCGCACTTGACGTTCAAGGGCACCAAGATGGAAGTGCTGAGCGCAGAGCGCGGCCGCATTACCGGCGACTTGACGATCCGAAACGTCACGCGCCCGGTCACGATGGATGTGGAATTCAACGGCATGGCGAAAAGCCCATGGGGCGCCACCAGCGCCGGATTCAGCGCCAGCACCAAGATCAGCCGCAAAGATTGGGGCCTGAACTGGAATGTGGCCCTGGAGACAGGCGGTTTCCTCGTGAGCGATAACATCAACATCAACATCGAGGCCGAAATCGTCAAGCAGGCATAGTCCCATTTGCCTTTTCGCCCCTGCGCGAATAAACTAACAGCCCGCTCATGCGCAAGCGCAGACTCCTGCGCTTGCGCTGTTCTGTTGATCGCAAGCGAGGATGACAACCATGCAATTTCTGAACTCCGTGCGCAGCAGCTTCACCCCACTGCGCTTCGCGAACTTCCGCCACTATCTTGCTGGACAGTCTGTCTCGTTGATTGGCACCTGGATGCAGGCCACGGCGCAGGGATGGGTCGTATGGGAATTAACCCACTCTCCCGCTGCGCTCGGCGCAGTGGCGATGCTGTCCACGCTGCCCATTCTACTCTTCGGTCCAATGACAGGCGTGTGGGCGGACCGCCTTGATCGCCGCAAGCTCCTGATCGGCTCGCAAACGGTCGCCATGCTGCTCGCATTTTCCCTGGCATTCCTGGTGCAAACCGGGTTGGTGCAGTTGTGGCACATCTACGTGCTCAGTTTCCTGTTGGGCATCGTTTCGGCGGTTGATTTCCCCGCTCAGCAGGCCTTCATTGGCGATCTGACCGGCATGGGTGAGGTGCGCAAGGCGGTGGTCGTCAATGCTATGATCATGCAGGTGAGTCGCATGGTCGGCCCAGCCTTGGCGGGCTTTGTGGTGGGTTCATTGGGGGCTGCCGTGGCGTTTGGGATCAACGGCCTGAGCTTCGTCGCGGTGATCATCAGCCTCATCGTGGTGCGTTCACAACAGGTCCGGCGCCCGTCCACAGGCAATTCCTGGACAGAGTTTACAGAAGGGCTGCGCTTTATCCGCACGCAGCCCCGTCTGCAGGATGTGATCCTGTACACCGTCTTTGTGACCTTCTTTGGCCTGTCGGTGATGAATATCCTGGCGGCTGTGGCAGATCGCGTCCTTCATGGTCAGGCAGACACGTTGGGGCTGCTTATGGCAGCCTCCGGCGCGGGCGCGCTGGTGGGCGCCATCGTGGTGGTGCCCATTGTGCAGGGATTTACGCGTACAGGCATCGTCCTTGGGCTGTGCTGCGCCTGGGCCGGCACGTGGTTTGTTTTCTTCTCGTTTTCAACCTGGCTGCCGCTGTCTATGCTCTGCCTCTTCATCGTTTCCTTGACTGTCCCCGCGGTCATTACCACCGCCAGCGGTCTCCTGCAGACCATGGCCCCGCCTACGATGCGCGCGCGGCTGCTCAGCGTCTTCACCATGGTCAGCTTTGGCATTCAGCCCCTGGCTTCATTGGTGTTGGGATTCAGCGCCCAACACCTGGGCCCCGCATTGGCGATTCGCATCAACGGTGTGGCCATGGTGGCGGCCGTCCTGCTTTTGCTCAGCCTGCGCCCTGCCCTACGCCGTTGGGAATCTACCCAGATGGTCGCTGCGGTCGTCGAAGTGACGCAATGACGTAGTGAAGCTGCATTCGGTCAGCGTCAGCTCATCATGGTGATCAGACTATTCTCCTTCGTGCTTGGATTTGCCCTGGCCGTCAGCGCGGTCTATTCTGCCGTGCAGACGTTTGTCTTGCCGCGCGGTGCACCAGACCGACTTACCACCGCTGTTTTTCGCGGCGTTTACAGCCTTTTCGCACTGCGTTTGCGTGGAACTTTGGCGTACCAAGAACGCGACCGCGCGCTGGCTTTCTTTGCGCCGGTTGCCGTCTTGACCCTCATACCCGTCTGGTACACCTTTCTCCTGTTCGGCTTTGCCGCCATGTTCTGGGCGGTCGGCGTACCTACCTGGTATCAAGCCTTCAAGATTAGTGGGTCTTCCCTCCTCACCCTCGGATTTGCCACGAGCGATGGCGCCCTCCAAATGATCTTGACTTTCGCCGAGGCCGCCACCGGTTTGATCCTGGTGGCTCTCTTGATTGCTTACTTGCCCACCATGTACTCTGCGTTTTCCCGACGAGAGACAAACGTATCCATGCTTGAAGTGCGGGCCGGCAGTCCGCCCTCGGCCGTTGATATGCTGCTGCGCTTCCATCGCATTCACGGCTTGCAGCGGCTGCGTGAACAGTGGGCGACCTGGGAAGCCTGGTTCGCCGACATCGAAGAAAGTCATACGTCTTTGGCCCCCCTGGTGTTCTTCCGCTCACCCCGGTCAGACAAGTCCTGGGTGACGGCGGCCGGCGCTGTGCTCGATGCGGCCGCGTTGACCCTGTCCACACTGGACATTCCGACCGCCGCCGAAGGCCCGCTCTGTGTGCGGGCTGGCTACCTGGCGCTCCGTCGCATCGCAGACCTCTTCGATATTCAGTACAATCCGGATCCGCATTTTCCTGTTGACGCCATTAGCGTCACCCGCGCTGAATTTGATGCCGCGTGTGTCACCCTGGAGACTGCGGGCGTGCCGCTGAAGGCCGATCGCGATCAGGCGTGGAGCGATTTTGCCGGTTGGCGTGTGAACTACGACCGGGTGCTGTGCGCTTTGACCTGGCTGACCATGGCGCCGCCGTCACCCTGGTCCGGCGCGCGCCCGACCCATCTGTCCCTCATGCCCTTCCGCCGTTTGCCGATGGCTCGCCGCGCTCGGCGCAGCCAATGATCGCGGGTGGCCGTGTACAGTCGCGATACCGGTTTCCCCTAAACAAAAAAGCTGGGTTGACAAGAATCTATCCTGTCAATCCAGCTAATTTCTGTTCAGACGTGTGCTTGTGGCGATCTGCTACGCCAGCAAACGGGCCGTCAATTCGATGTCCACGCTGGCCAGGGCCTTCGAGACCGGGCAGCCAGCTTTGGCGGCGGCGGCCTTTTCCGCAAACGTGGCTTCGTCCAGGCCTGGGACTTCGGCCTCAGTGTTCAACTCGATCTTGGTGATCGTCGGCCCCGCGCCCAGGTGCACCTTCGCCGTGGTGTGAATTCTGGTGGGCGTAAAGCCCGCGTTGCTCAACAGGGCCGAGAGGAACATCGAGTAGCAGCCGGCATGCGCCGCGCCAATCAGTTCCTCTGGATTGGTGCCCTTCTCTTCCTCAAAACGGGACGCGAAGGTGTAAGGCCCTTCAAAAAAACCGCTGCTCACCCGCATCGTGCCGTTGCCAGCACGCAAGGTGCCATTCCAAGTTGCTTCTGCGCTTCGAACTGCCATACGATTGACTCTCCTTTTGTTGCTTCAGGGTGGGGCGCTGGCCGCCACTGGCTGTGTCAAGCGAACGATTTCACTGCACAACGAAACGGTCAGCGAGCGCCATTTTTCGATTTCTATCGTTTTTTGACGTTGGCGCCAGCCCATACGTCACAATCTCTGCCGCGCTGCGGTTTGTGGGTCAACGGCCCCGTCGCGGGATATAGGGGAAGTAGCGCGTACGCACCACTGGCGTGCTTGTGGGGGTGACAGTTGCGGTCGGCGTCAGCGTCGCCGTGGGCGAGCTGGTTGCGGTTGCCGTATGGGTTGGCGTGGCTGTGCTCGTTGGCGTCGCTGTGCTGGTCGGCGTTGACGTGTGCGTCGGCCTCGGCGTGCTGGTCGGCGTTGACGTGTGCGTCGGCGTGGGCGTGCGGCTGGCTGTCGGCGTCAGCGTGGGTGTGTTGGTGGGGGTGGGCGTGGGCGGTTCTGTGCGCCGCAGCACGAAAAGACCGCCCTCCTGGTCAGCTAAGTAGACCTGGTTGCCGGCGACTGCAACGCCCGTGGCATAGCCTGTCAGGATGGCCAGGCCATCGTGGAGCTGCGGCTCGTCGGGATTGGTCGCCGCAATGACCTGGACGCCGCCCCGCCGTCCGTCTGCCACATAGACCAGGTTGTCACTCACGGTCACGCCTACGGCCCACACCGCAGTATTGTATGCCCCGCGCAGGACCGGATTGCCTGGGTTGTGGGCATCTACGATACGTAAATTACCGCCTTCCGCCACGTAGGCCATGTCGCCTTCCACGGCCACGGCGTAGGCGAAGAAGAACCCCAACACCTGGCTGCGCAAGATTGGCGCCGCCGGATTGGACACGTCAATGATTTGCAGCGTTCCCGTGCTGCCGTCTGCGACGTAGGCCAGCTGCCCAGCGACGGCGACATCGAGCGCGTAGCCAGGCGTGTTGTAACTACCGCGCAGCACCGGATGAGCCGGGTTGCTGACATCAATGATGAGGAGGCCGTCGTTGTAGCCATCGGCCAGGTAAGCCAGACTGCCGACGACCTGGACACTGTTGGCATAGCCGGGGGAGTCATACGCGCCAACCAGCACGGGGCTTGCGGGGTTAGCCGCGTTGATGATCTGCAGCCCGGCGTAGCCGTCGGCTACATAAACCAGGCTGCCGCTGACCGCCACACCCAGCGCCGTGCCAGGCGTGTCCAGGCTTCCCAACCGCTGCGGCGCCGCCGGATTACTGACATCAATGATATGCAGACCGCCAAAATTGGCGGCCACATAGGCTCGATTGCCGGCAACAGCCACACGCGCGATGGCGCCCGGTGTCTGAAACGCACCGAGCGCGGTAGGGTTCGCTGCGCTGGCGACATTGATGGTGGCGACGCCGCCATCTTGCAGGGCCAGGAACGCGACCGAGCCAACGAGGGCCATATCATTGCCTGCACTGGCGCCGTTCAAGACGCTAACCCGGCCCGCAGCCGCGGGATTGCTAACATTGGCAATCTCCAATCCGTTATTGGGCAGCCCCGTAGCGATGTAGGCAAGCGTGCCAACCACGCTCACGGATGCAGCTGCGCCGTAGGTATCATAGCTGCCCAGGATAACAGGCGCAGCCGGATTGGCCACGTTCACGATCTGTATCCCGCGTTCTCCGTCTGCGACATACGCGCGATCTCCTACCAGGCGCACCTGCAGCGCCGCGCCAGGCGTATCCAACAGGCCGCGCAGAACAGGCGCGAGGGGGTTCGAGACATCAATGATCTGCAAGCCGCCGCTGTAACCCGCCGCTACGTAGGCCATGTCGCCTGCCACCACGATATGGTGGGGATCGCCAGTGAGATCGAAACTGCCGCGCAGGATGGGATGCGCTGGATTGCTGACCTCAAAAATGCGCAGCGCCTTGGCCGGGAATCCATCCGCCACGTACACGTTGGCGCCAACCACGGCAAGGCTGTTGGCTGCGCCCGGCGTGTTGTACGAGCTAATGACCACGGGGGCGGCCGGGTTGCTCACATTAATGATCTGCAGTCCGCCCTGGTCATCAGCCGCCACATAAGCCACGCCGTTGACCACCTGCACGTCGCGCACCAAATCTGGCAGCAGCCCGCTTTGTCCCACTAAGATCGGGTTAGACGGGTTGCTGATATTGAGAATGACCAGCCGTGGGCCAACACCGAGATAAGCGTAGCTGCCAACCACATCCACGGCGTAACCTGGGCCGCCAATCTGTCCCATCACGTCAATGGTCAACGGCAGCTGTGGAGCAGGGTCGTTGCGGCTTGTTGACACCGAAGCCACGCGCGCAGAGGAGACGCTGGGCTGGGCGGCCGCGGCGCCGGTCAGCAGGCTGATCAGCAGGATAAGGCCGATCAGCATAAAACGTGGTGCATGCAAAGTCATGGAATATCCTTTCGATTCGATTCTGTTCACATCCTGGACGGAGGTGCTTGCAAGTCTAACACTGACGGGTATTTTGGCAAATTGTCTCACAACTGGCTGAAAACACAACAACAAACGCTGGGTCGTAGCAACCCAGCGTCTATTGGCGTTCATATCTGTACGGCGTCCAGGCATCGAACCTGCAAGCGGGCGTCCATGGCGACTCTTATCCTTCGGTGAAAAGAGGACTCTATCCCCGCTTGCCGCTCATCACTGTCGGCCGCGAGAACGGCTAGGCGTCTGTCGTCGGTTCTCCAGCCGCTTCTGCGTCCAGCCCCTCATGGGGCCATGCGGCTGGCGTTTCCACAACTTCCGCCGCCTCGGCCTTGGCTGTCTCTTCGGCCGCTGCGGCTGGGGTTTCGGCTGGCTTGGTCGTGACGCGGGTCATCAGCTTGTCCAACTGCGCGTTGATCTGCTTCAGCCCGGCCAGCATGCCGTCCCGAATCTCGTCGAGCACTTTGCTCTGACGGACTTCTTCCACCACCTTCTCTGCGGTCTCACGCACTTCTTCGCCTAACTTGCTCTCGCGCGCGGACTTGATCGCGGCATCAACCTGCTTGCCGAATTCGAGCAGTCCTTCCTGCACCTCGTCGGAGAGCTCTTTGCGTTTTGGACTTTCCCATGCGGCCTGCATGGCCGCGCCCAGCTTTTGTCCCATCTGGTTCAATTCGGCAAAAAGGTCGCCTTTGGGCGGCACGCTGCCCTGGGGCGTCTGGTCGGTTGCCTTGCTTTCCTCAGTCATCTTGATACTCCTTTGTTCTTGCGCACATGTGGCTTCGTCTTGAAGACCCATCGCCATCGTCGGTTTTGTGATCGCACGTGAACTGCACCCGGTTGCGCAGTCGTTTACAGTACGTATAACCCGGTGCTAGGTTGCGCCGCTGCTATCAGTTTACCACAAGAGGTGTTGTCAGCACAAGCCGATCATCCACCACCTGCCCTTCGCCGCCGATCACGGGCAGCCGAGCGCCATCACTGAAATAGAAACCGATCTCGATCTGATACACGCCGCGTGGCAGCGACGCCGGCAGCTGCAGCACATGGCTGTCGGCCAGGTATTCGCCGGTCAGCCAACTGGAGGTGGGCAGCCGCCCTGCGCCTGGCTCACCGTCAGCTTGCGCCACGGTCTGCCCAGCCGGCCCTAGCAGGTGCACAAACACGCTGGCGCGCTGCGTCCACGGCTCGGCCGCCTGCCAATGAAGCGTCAGCGTCACGGCGTCCCCGCTGCGCACCGACGATGGGCTGAGATCATAACCCAACAGGCGCGCCTGGCTGCCAAACTGCGCAACCTGGGTCGTGGTCGGCGCGGGCGCTTCCCACTGGTGGGGGCGGCCCTTGACCTGCACCGTCGCCAGAGATAGGAAATCGGCGCGTTGACCGGCTGGCGCCAGGCGTTGACCGCTGATCGGGTCGAAAAAGCCCGCGATCAGTCGGTAGGAGCCGTCGGGTAGGGCGGCCGGCAAGCGCAGGCTCCACGGCGTGCGCAGCAGGTCGCCTGGCCGCCATTGCCGGCTGGGGAGATCAACCAGCGGTGGGCCTTCCCAACCGGCGTCAACGGCGCCGTCGGCATCGAGGAGTTGGACAAAGGCGCGCCAGTCGCGAGCTGGCGCTTGGATCACCTGCCAGCCCAGGCTCACGCGTAGATCGTCGCCAGGCGCCCAGGGCCCCGCGGCCAGGTCAAAGCCTAACCAGCGCAGCTCCGACCCCAAACGCCTCGCTCGCGGCTGCCCCAGGACCAAACGTGTTGGGCTGAGCGGAGGGTTGGGTCGGACGACCTCAATTGGCCCCACGCGCCATTCGACGCCAGCCGTCTGCCCCGCGCCGTCGTGTACGTCGAGCGGGCGTTCGACCACGTCCGCAGACTGCTGGTAAACCTGGATGCGCAAATCATAATGACCGGGCGGCGTCCCGGCCGGAATCCACAGCGCGTGGCGATCTTCCTCTGCCTGGTTGACCGGCCATTGATCGAAGGGACGCTGCCCATTGGCTGGCGCGCTGTCGCGCTGCGCCCAGGTTTCGCCCTGACTGTCTGTCAACCGTAGGCGGACCTGCCATGCGCCAGCCGTGGGCAGCGCAGTCAAACGCCATGTCAAGCGCACCGGCGCGGCGCCATCGCCCGCGGGTACGGCGCCTGAGGCCACTTGAACATCATCCAGGGCCAGCCACGCGCCGAAGCGAGCACCGGGCGCCAGCCGCCAGGCGTTGGGCGGAGGGGCAAAGAAGGTCAGGCGGGTGCTTGGGTTGATCCATTGGTTGAGCACAGGGAAACCCTGCTGCATAAGGTTGGCCTCAATCTGCGTCTCCAGAATACCGCCCAGGCTCAGGTGCGCGGGAAACCAGATGCGTCGCCCCTGCTGCGTTATTTCGTATAGCGAATAAGCTATCTGGTCTGTCCAGGTTTCTGAAATGCTGAGCAGCGGCTGCGGCCCGTTGGGCAGATAGCTGCGCAAGTAGCCAACCTGCCACGGATAAACGCAGAAGGCTACATCATCCGCCGTGCCGCGCGTAGCCATCTCGGCGATGAGCGGGCGATAGTCGTCATTCGTATAGCGAGGGGTAGTGAAAAAGCGCAAGAAGGCCACGCCAGTCACCATGACGAGGCCGAGAACCAATGCAGCCTGGATCAAACGGGCGCGCCGTGAGAAATTGCGACCAATCGGCGTAACGAGCGCGGCCATGCTCAGCCAAAGGATCGGCGCCACTGACGCCAGCAAGCGCTCGCCGCGCACGGGCGTGAACGGAAAGCGCAGGTTGATGATAAATCCAACCGCGAGGGCAAATGCGAGCAGGCCCGCCAGGGCAAGGTTTGGCTGCGGCACGGCGGGTGAGGTCTTGTGGTTCGCGGAGGGCATGGCAGCCGCGCGAATCTGCCATCTATGCTGGACGAACAATCCGGCCAAGACCGCCAGCGCGCCGAGAGAGAGTGCATCGAGTTGGGTTGGCGCGGCATGGCCAATGATGAACGCGGACAGGTGCCGCGCCGCGTAATCAAGCAGCGTGAGCGGGGTGTCGGCATCTTTGGTTACTTTGTAGGCCACGTACGTTGCCAGTTTGGGCGCGGCGTAGATCACCCAAGGCGCGTAGAGCAGTGCCGCGGCCAGGTGCGCGGCGATGAACGGCGCAGAGCCTGGCGTCGCGCTGCGGCTGGCTGCGCCGCGATGCATAACGCGCCGCGCCAGCACAAGGAGCGTCGCGCCCAGCGGCAGCAGCAGCGCGTAGTATTGAGTGTAAGCCAGGGCAAGGGTCGTTAGAACCAGGGTCAACAGTCGCCCCATGCCGACGCCTGTTCGGGAAACCGCGGCCGAAGCGGCGGTTGGCGCCCGCAGCCATGGCGCGGCGCTGACCAGGTAGGCCAGCGCCAGTGTACCGACCAGCCCGTACATGCGAATTTCCTGGCTGTAGTAGAGATGAAATGGGTTGAAGGCCACCAGCAGCGCAGCGACGAGCGCCGGCGCGACGGTGATCGGCCGGCCGCGGGGCAGGAGCCGGCGCGCCGCAACGTAAGCCAGGGCAATGCCAGGCAGGCTGACGACAACGGAACAGAGGCGCAAGGCGATGGGCGTTGGGCCGAGCAGCGCGATCCACGCATGCAGCAGGGCATAGTAGAGCGGCGGATGAATATCCTGCGCAGTGAGCGCGATCATGTCGCCAATGGGGTGCGTGGCAAACCAAACGCTGTACCCTTCATCCCACCACAGGGGCTGGAAATCAAGGCGTTGCACGCGCAGTGCGAGGCCCAACAGCAGTAGGCCAATCAGCGCCCATGCGGTCAACCGCGTGCGCTGACCTGGCAGGCCGCGCACGAACGGACGGCGCTCACCTCCATTCAGCATGGATCGTGAACGGCCGCCGTCCGCACGCGGCGTTTCATTACGATCTAGCGTCTGAACCACGTGAGCAGAACGTCGTGCGTCTTATCCCGCAGTTCGCCGGTGATGGCATCAGAGACTTCTTTGCCGCTGCCATCCACGACGACGGCCCGGAACGCGCCGGCGGTGCGGGGCAGCTCGAGCTTGGCGTT
Organism: Candidatus Amarolinea aalborgensis; assembly: GCF_900491745.1. Classification (NCBI taxonomy): domain Bacteria; kingdom Bacillati; phylum Chloroflexota; class Caldilineae; order Caldilineales; family Candidatus Amarolineaceae; genus Candidatus Amarolinea; species Candidatus Amarolinea aalborgensis. The sequence goes on from NZ_UETR01000002.1 coordinate 155,726, forward strand.
GTAGCGGAACTCGCTAGGCTGCCCAGGATAGGCATTTTGCCAGCGCTCGCCAAAGACCACATCAAGCGTGCCTGTCGGCGCGCTGACCCGCAGTTTGTAGCCGCCGCTGATGGGCAGCGCATCGCCCGTTTTGCCCAGGCGGCCCCAGAACGTCACGATACCGAAGTTGGCGTCGTCCGCGTTGCGGATCTCCGTGCCGGCCTGTCCAAAAATGGCGGCCGCGGCCGGCGGCGCGGTTGGCTGCGCTGGGGGCGTGGTGGGCCGCGGGCGCGCGGTGGGCTGGGGTGGCTGTGTTGGCGGCGGAGCCACGTCCTTGACTACTTCAACCCCATCCACCTTGCCTTCCACACGTACGTACTGCGCAGCGACCCAGCCGTTCTTGCTGTTGACGCAGCACACCTGCCACCAACTGCTGTCCGTATTACGCCCGGTGATCTCAAGGCGCTGGCCCACGGCCCCGCGGGCAATGCTGGCATAGCTGGTAGATGGTCCGCTGCGGATGTTGAGATTGTTGAGGGTGACGATCGCCATCGGCTTGGGCGGCGGCGTGGGCGTCGCTGGCGGCGGCGTCGCTGTGGGCGGTTCCGCGGGCGTGGCCGTGGGCGGCACCGCCGTTGGCGTGGGGGGAAGGGGTGTGGCCGCCGGTTTGGGTGTAAAGGTTGGCACCAGGGTGCGCTGCGGCGCGGGCGTTTGCGGCGCCTGGTTGCCGGGCGCCGCACAGCCAACCATCAATAGAAGCGCAAGGGCGATGGGGATCAGAACGCGTGTTCGCGGCAGGTGCATGACTGGTTAACTCCTCTTCATCAAAATCAGATTAGCCCACATGTTGGCCGGGCGCCAGAGCATCAAAATCGGCGCTTGAAGCGGATGTGGTACCATTTTGGTTGGCTGGCGCTGGTGTACAGGCGCACGATGCTCGATTCACGTTGGTTTCCGCTGCCGTCCACCACATAGACCTGCCAGACATTGTCGCCCAGCTCAGCAAAGCCGTTGGTGTCAAACTGCAGATTGACCAGCCGCGCATCCGGCAGCGGCGTCAACTGATTCGGCGCGGAGTAGCCCCAACTGCTGTCAGAAACCAGCGGGCTGACCCAAGACCGCGCCTTGCCTTCGAGGACAAACATCAGGCGATAGCCCCAGAGCGGCGCGCCATTGCTGGCTTTGATCTGGGCGCCGACCTTCAGCCAGTTATTGCCCCAGTTGGGGAATTCTTCGATGCCCTCGACATCGAAGGCAACGGCCTCTGTGGCTGTGGGGGTAATGGTGGGCGTGGGGGTTGGCGGCGCCGGGGTGAAAGTCGGCGTGGGCGGCGGCTCTTCTGTCACGACTTGAATGTCCGTCGCATCGCCGCTCACCTGTACGAGGCTGGCCGTGACCCATGCCAGGCTGGCATCAGGCAGACAACAGATGCGCCACCAGGCGTAGTCGGCTGTGCGGCCCACAATGTCGTACGTCTCACCCTGGCGAATCGTACCGGCCAGTGGGTACTCGATGCCTGGCCCTTTGCGCACATTCAATTCTGCCACCGGCACCAGGATCATTGGCCCTGGGGTAGCTGTGGCCGTTGGTTCTCCAGTCGAAGTTGCGGTTGGCGTTGGGCCGGGCGTGGGTGTATCCGTGGCGGTCGGCGTTATCGTGGGCGTTGGCGGGAACGGCGTATCGGTCGGCGGCAGCACGGTCGGCGTGAAAGTTGGCTGCAGAACAGGGGTCAAAAAGACGATCGGCGTTGGCGAAGGCGTCAGCGGTGGGAAAAGTCGGATGAAGCTGGTCAATGAGCAGCCCATCGTACCCAAGAGCGCCACGAGCGCCAGGGCCAGGACGCCGGCGATGCGCCGGGGTTTGGCCGCCAAGCCGGCCGTGCGCGGTTTGATGGCCGCGCATGAGGGGGGATGGCCGAGCGGCGCCTGCGTTGGCGCCGGGGCGTCGCGGTTAACGGATGTGGCGGAAGCCAATATACACCTCCCGATAAGGGTTCGTTGGCTCCGTCGTGAACGGAATCGGTTCGGAGACCGCGTGGCCGGCCGCGTCAGCCAGGTAGGCTACATACGTGCCTGTGCCGGGCGAAAAGAGCGTAAACTCCAGGTTGAACGCCTGGCGATCGCCAAAACCTGGCGGCTGTGACCAGAGGAAGACATCGGTGGAAAGTTCGCCGGAACTGATGTCTTTCCACGGCGCTTTCGTCACATCGGGGGTGCCGGTCGGCGTTGGCGTCGGCGCTGGCGTCCAAACGCCGGTGGGGGTGGGCGTCCAGGTTGATGTCCAAACTGGCGTGGGCGTTCCGACGGGTACGTCCATGCCTTCGCGCCGGAAGACTTTGAGCTGATAGCCGGGCATAGGGTCGCCGTTGTTGAAATAGACCTTGACCCAAATTTTGAGGAAGGCGTTGTTGGTCAGATAGAACTGCGGCCCGATCGCGCGGTAGAACAGTGGCGAGGGCGTTGGCGTTGTCGTTGGCGTCAGCGTCGGCGTCCAGGTCCACGTGGGCGTGGGCGCGGGACCTTCCTGCCTGATGGGCGCGCCGCTGGCCTCTCCTGTTACCTTGACGGCGTCTGCCTTGACCCAGGCGCGGCGTCCCTTGATGCAGCAGATGTACCACCAGCCCTGGCTTGGATCAGGATTGTCGCTGCGCGCGACGATCTCAAAGGTGCTGCCGGGCTGGATCTTGCCAATGATGGGGTAATCAATGCTGGGGCCTTCACGGGCGTTGGTGTCTCTTGCTAACGGTTGCGCCAGCGCGACCGGCGTTGGGGTCAGCGTTGGCGGCAGCGGCGTCTCCGTTGGCGTCTCCGTTGCCGTAGGGGTGACGGTCGGCGTCGGCATGGTGGCGGTGAGCGTTGGGGTAGGGGGTATGTACGGCGTTGGTGTGAAGGTGGCAACCAGTACGCGCGTCGGCCCTGACGGGGCCGTGGGGGTTGAGGTTGGGGTGACCGCGCTGCGAGGCAGCAGCGACAGCGCGCCGCCCATCGAGCAGCCGAGGCTGCTCAACGCCAGCGCCACAACGACAATGACCAGGCTCCAGGGCGCGACCGTACGCACGGATGCCGCCAACGGGTCATGACCATCGGATGGGTTGGGAACCTGGTTAACTAATTTGTGTTGTCCGTATCTCAAGAGCGTTACAACGGGGCCTGGGGCGAGAAATTTCAACGCATTTGTTGTGAAGCCAAGTATAGCACAGGAAGGGCTGCACTTCCAAATTTGTCAGGAGATGGGCGTTCAGATGACCATCTGAACCAGCGCTCGGCCCGAAGGGCGCGTGCCCTGCTACCAACCCAATCCATCACGCAGAAATTGTCGCGCCGTTTTGGCGTATTTGAGCGGATTGGTAGAGGCCGGGTTTTGGTCTGCTTCGACCACCATCCAGCCTTCGAAGCGCGCGTCGGCCAGAGCGTCGAAGATTGGCGCGAAGTCAAGGGCGCCGTCGCCGGGAACGGTGAAGACGCCGGCCTCGACTGACTCCTTGAAGAAGAGGTTTTCCTCACGGGCGCGCCTGACGACATCGAAGCGGATATCCTTCAGAGTCGGACTGGATCATGACGCCAGTGCCCGCGTGGGGATGATAGCACAGGCGCAGACCGCTGTCATTGGCAATCCTGCCCAACTCTTCGAGGCCTGCGGTCAAGGCAGACCACTGGCTGTTATTGAAAGTTGGGCGGTTAGCAAACAGCGCAACCGGCAGCGGATTGACCACCAGACCAAACTCGCTGACGACCAGGGTCGCGCCTTCCAGGTAGAGGTCGCCGGTCACTTGCGCGTCCCGACTGGCGAAGGTCGGCGCCGTCCCGTCCTCGTCCGACGTTCCCATGGGCTGCGGAACTCTCGGCTCGGCCCCGCGCAGGCGGCGTAGCAGCGCACGACACTCCGTGATGCGCTGCAAGGTGGCCAGGTCGTCGCTGGTCACTGCTTCATCCAGCAAGCGCTGCGCCTCGTAGGGCTGAAGCAGAAGCCTCTCCTGGGCAAAAAGCGTCTCAGCGGCGTCATCACTTTCGGCTTGCACGAAGGCAATCACCGCCTGTAAGACCGGCGGCTGTATCCGCCGCCTCATGGATCTGGCGGCGGTCGTCTGCGGTGTTGGGTAGAGTGTCAGCCATCCGGAGACCTCCAGCGTGTGTGAGTGGCGGAAACGTGGGCCAAGACGCCGCCGTCATTATGCCGCCGCAGGCAAATGCAGGTAAATTTGGATGCTGCGCCAATTTCGAGTAAGATGGGACTACGCCATGACAAAACCAACGCAGAGGAGCTAAAAATCTGGTTATGGAAGTGCTGTTATTGAAAGATGTGCCGGCCCTGGGTCATGCCGGTGATATCAAGAAGGTGATGGGCGGCTACGCGGCCAACTATCTGATCCCGCGTGGATTGGCCACGCCTGCCACCGGCGGTGTGCGCCAGCAGGTCAAGGATATCAAGGATGCGACGACTCGGCGCCAGGCGCGCGAACGCCAGCAGGCGCAGTCCCTGGCTGATCGGATCAGCGCCATTACACTGACGTTTACGGCGAAGGCTGGCGAGTCTGGCCGCCTCTATGGTTCAATCACCAGCGCGGACATTGCCACGGCGCTGGAGCAATCGTTGGGCCAGCCGGTGGACAAGCGCACCATCGTGCTGGAACACCCGATCCGCGAGGTTGGTGTACACACGGTTGCGGTCAAGCTCACGGGCGACATTCGCCCGGATGTAAAGGTTGTCGTCAACCACGAAGAGCAGTAAGCCGCTGTTCGCCTCCCGGAAACACCAGATAGAGTCAAAGAGCCTTCGAAAGTCCGTTTCGAAGGCTCTTTTCGCGGCCCCGCTCAAACGCATGGGCTGCCTCAAGGCATGACCGGGATCGTCACACTGCCCAGGTTCTCGAAGCGGTCGTTATCGAGTTGACGGTAGAGGATCATCTGCGCCGCGTCTGGCCGCAGGTCGGTCGGTAGGGGCAGCCGATAGCGATCGTCCACGCTTTCGCCGACCATCCACGCGGTAGTGGGATAGAGACCGGCCACCGGAGAGCGGACATCGAACTGAACAATCCGATCTCCTGCGGCCAGCGGTTGCCCCTGGCGCAGGGCGCGCACCGATACCGCCCAATCCACGGTGGGCTGCGCCTGCGCCAGCCAGGTCAGGCTGACCGCCAGGCTCGGTGTGAGGGGGATGGTCGGCGCCCAGGCCGGCCAGCCTGGCGGCCGCTGCGGCTCCACCAGGCGCGCAGCCGCGCCGATGATGACCAGGCCATCGCCGATGAGGCGTCCATCCGGCGCAGGGGCGCCGATCACAGGCGCAATCATTACCTCTAGCAGCGTGGGACTGACTGCCCGCCAATGCGGCCGCGCGGTCACTTCTTGCACGATCAGGGGCGCAGCGGCGGCTGAGGTAAAAAGCCGGTCGCCCGCGGCCAGCCGATTGCCCGCCTCCGCGCTTGTCACCGCATGGACATCCGGCCGCACGTCGCCGATGATGGTCAGATAGCGCAGGGCGTCAGCTTCGGCGGCCGTGCCCAGGACGGCCGCGCCAGCCGGCGCATCCCCCAGGATAGCCCAGCCCGGCGCCAGCCCGGTATCGTCAGCGCGGTCAGACTGATCGACGCGCGCCCAGTTCAGGGCTACGCGATTGGTCAGGAAGAGCGCCAGTCCTATGAGAAGCATAGCCGACGCCCCGCGCTGCCAGCGACCGGCGTGCGGCAGCCGCCGCGCTACCCAGCGCGCCAACCGATCCCCGGCCACGCCCATGCCCACGGCCAGCAGCGCATAGACCGGCATCACCACCTGGTACCAGTTGCCCAACCGATCAATGAAACTGAAGGCGGCATAGATCAGGGCGGCGCCCGCCAAGATACCGCCCAGGCGACGTCCCAGCAGGATCCAACCGGCGATGCCGGCCAGGGCGCCGAACGGCGTGAGTTCGCGCCAAAAGAGGGCGGGCCATTCCACCGTCCACAGGGGGCGGAGAGACCAGGTCAGTTCACTGCGACCCTGGCTGGTGCTGACGAAGCTCCAGAACCAGGCCCACGCCGTTTGCGCATCGCCTGATCCGCGCCATTCTGGGTGCTGCCCGCCGCGGAGGTAGATGAATCCGTAGCTCAAGAGCGGAATCAGCATGGCAACGAGCAGTCCCGCAAGCAGGCGGGGGCGACGCAGCACGCCTGGTTGGCGGCTGAGCACCAGGGTCGCGATCGGCGGCGTAATGGCTAAGACCGTCACCATGTGCGCCAGCGCCACGCCCGTGAACAGAGCCAGCGCCGCCAACCAGCGATCAGCCTGCTCCCTGCTGGCTCTATCTTGTTGTTTCGCCGCAGCTTCTTCCCAGCGGCAGGCTGCCCAGACGAAGAGCAGCGTGAGCAGGACTGCGGAAGTGTACTGCTCGGTTGTCACGGCATAGAACCAGAAGAAGTAGGTCGCGGCGTAGATCGCGGTCACCAGCCAGGCCAGCGGCCAGTTGCGCTGCGTCAGGCGCAGGAGCAGTTGGTACAAAACGGCCAACGCCAGCAGCGCCCACCAGGTCGAATAGCCAGCCAGCAGACTGATCGGATTGGACTCCGGCGCGACCAGGCGCCCGGCATGAAACCACAACCAGCCGCCCAGGGTGTAGAGTGGATAGCCTGGCGCATTGCTTGGTCGCGCCTCGACCTGGGCATACTGGTGCGTAATCAAATCCCCACCGGACAATTCGCCAGGCCGCAGTCCATTGTCGAGCGTGGGCAGGTAGAGGAAACGCCACACACTGATCAGCAGCACAATCAAGCCAATGCGAGCCGCCAGACGTGAGCTTGGATTTAAGAAGGAGAAACGAGTCCGCCATGTCATGCATAGGACTGTAGCATTGCTCACAGGCTTTGTCAATCAGCCGACGTTACATTGTAGACGCCACGGTGATTTGGGTTACGGTGTTGCCTGTCATACAGCGAGCGGCAATAGATTTCGTTTTTCCGCTCAAGGAAACAAGCGCAATTCGCGCCTGCTTGCAGTGTACAGTACATTACCACAATGCGCCGGTCTATGATATACTTGGATGGGCGCGCCTCGTGTGATGGCGCCGCGGAGGAATGGGCGATGTTCGACTTGCAGACAAAAGCGCCGCCGGCCGGCTTTGACTTGATGATGCTTGAGTTACCGACAGAGGATGGTATCCCCTTGGAATCGAATTGGCACCGCATTGAGATGAACCTGCTGATTGACTCGATTCACTATCATTGGCGCCAGCGCAGCGACTATTTTGCTGGCGGCAACATGTTCATCTACTTCAGCGCGGAACAAGTGCGTAATCGAGACTATCGCGGACCCGATGTTTTCGTGGTCACCGACGTGGATGGCAGCCGTGAACGCGATGCTTGGATCGTCTGGGAGGAGAACGGTCGCTATCCCAATGTCATCATTGAACTGGCGTCACCGTCCACGGTAGACACGGACCTGGGCTTCAAGAAAGACTTGTATGAGCAGGTGTTTCGCACCACAGAGTATTTTTGCTACAATCCGGACGGACTAGAATTGCTTGGATGGCGCCTGGAGGCCGGCAAATACCGTGCGCTTGAACCCAATGCACAGGGCTGGCTGTGGAGCCATGAAATTGGCGCTTGGGTAGGCGCCTGGCAGGGCGAGGTTCTGCGCGTGAGGCAAACATGGCTGCGTTTCTACGGGCCTGATGGGGCATTGATCCCTACTTACGCCGAAGCGGAAGCGCAGCGCGCCGCGACCGAAGCGCAGCGCGCCGCAACCGAAGCGCAGCGCGCCGCAACCGAAGCGCAGCGCGCCCAGGAGGCCATCCAACGAGCTGAGACGGCGGAAGCAGAGGTCGCTCGGTTGCGCGCACTCCTGGCGGCCAGGAGCGGCACGAACGGACAGAATTGAGTATCGGCGCGTCGCGAGCCGCGTTGAGACGCGCGCTTCGTGTCGGGCTTAGGTTGAATAAGGCGCACGTGGGCGGCGCCGCTGGCAGCAGGATAGAAAAAAGGTAGAGCGTTATGGGAGTGAACGGAAACGGCTTGCGGCCGCGACAGCCATTGATCGGAATACCGAGCGCGCGTGACCGCTCGCAGCGCTACTTCGGACTGTCCATCTATATTCAGAATCGCATGTACGTCCAAGGGGTCACGTTAGTGGGCGGAGCGCCCATTACGATTCCGCTGGAATTGGACGAGATGACGCTGCGCACGATTTATGACAGCCTGGATGGCGTTTTTCTGCCCGGCGGAGAGGACATTGATCCCACGCTGTATGAGGAAGAACCGCATGAACTGCTGGGCGCGGTGGACAAAGAGCGTGACCGCACGGAATCGCTGCTTGCGCGCTGGGCGCTGGAAGAGAGCAAGCCCATCATGGCGATCTGTCGTGGCGCACAAATGCTCAATGTCGTGGCTGGCGGTACGCTCTTTCAGGACATCACGGCGCTGCGACCCAACTCAGAGAAGCACGACTATTTTCCGCCCCAATTCGAGCGTTTTCGCATCAGCCATGAGATCGAGGTGGACACAGGCAGTCGTTTGCACGAGATTATTGGCGGCGAGCACTCCGTCAACAGCATGCACCATCAGTCGGTCAAGACCGTTGGCCGCAATCTGCGCGCCGCGGCGTGGGCGCCCGATGGCGTGATCGAGGCAGTTGAGGCAGTCAACCATCCGTTTGCCATCGGCCTGCAATGGCATCCAGAGGAACTGGCCCCGCGCAACGATGCGGCCATGCTGCGCCTTTTCCAGACGTTTGTGCAAACAGCCGCTGGGTTGCGCAGTAACGGACATTGAGCCAACAGTGACCATGATCGGCATCTTCGATTCTGGCGTGGGCGGTCTCTCGGTTTGGCGAGAGGTCGCCCTTTTGCTTCCTGAGATTGATCTGCTTTACTTCGCGGACCAAGACTACTGCCCCTATGGTCCGCGCACCCTGGCTGACATCCGCCAACGCGTCGAAAAAGTGACCCGCTTCTTACTGGCCCAGGAAATTGACATGCTCGTGGTGGCGTGCAACACGGCCTCGGCCGCGGCGCTGGCGCACCTGCGTGGGTTGTTTAGTCTCCCGATCGTGGGCATGGAGCCGGCGCTGAAGCCGGCCGTGGAGAAGACGAACAGCGGCAAGGTTGCGGTGATGGCTACGCCGGCCACCTTCCAGGGCGAACCATTTGGGCGCTTGATGGCGCGCTTTGCATCTGGCGTGCAGGTGTTTGTGCAGCCTTGCCCGGGCCTGGTTGAGCAGGTGGAGCAGGGCGATCTGGACGGCCCCGCCACGCTCGGCCTGCTGCATCGTTACCTGGATGGCTTGCCCGCACAGGGGGTGGACGAACTGGTGCTGGGCTGCACCCACTACCCGTTTTTGCGTCCGGCCATCGAAGCCGTGGTTGGCCCCGACGTCCAGGTCATTGACCCGGCGCCGGCCGTGGCCCGCCAGGTGCGGCGACTGTGGGAACGGCTCGACAGGACAACGCTGGGCATAAGGCAATCGCCGCGCTTTTTTACAACCGGCGACATGGTTCGGCTGCGCCAGCAGCTCCGGCAGTTGCTGGGCAAAGAAGTTGCTGGCGAGGCAGATGTGCACGCGGTGAGTCTTGCGTGAATAAGGATGATCTCCCCACTTTTATCCCAAATTTTATCCCAAATGAATTTGGGATATTGCCAGCAGCGTGAGTTAGAGGTTGACCGGCTATTGTCATGTAGGCTGGGGCAGGAGAAAGGCAATGCTCTATGGCGTCATATCGGTTGGCCTACGTTGAGAAAGCGGCGCAGAATAGAGAACATCGAATTGGGGTAAAGAATCGCCGCCTGGTGGGACTGCCCTCCCCCACATGGCCTTAAGCCTTGCGGCTCGATCCGGCCGTAGTTGGCAGCTTATCTCTACCTCAGGCGGTAATTGAGAACAATATAGCATAACATGCGTGAGAATGCAATCGGTATAGCATAAGTCAATTCAACAGGCTCTGCGCTTATGCATCCTGCTCTTGGGACACTTCCCGGTCACTCGGCCATCGGCCGTGCCAAACGAAAAACCTGAAGCGCTCCCAGTCGGCCAGGCAGGTCAGTTGCCAGACCACATTGAGCAAGAGGCCCAGAAGGACAGAGGCGCCCGGCTTCTCCAGGGTGACGCCACGCCAGACCAGCACGGTCCACACCACGATGCCAGCCATGGCTGGAGCCAGGATCACAGGGAGCAAACGCCAGTCGGTATCAGAATCTGGAATCAGGTGGACGTGCATCAAATGCAGGCGGGCGGGCATACCTGGCACGCGTGCGACCAGGTAATGACATAGTTCGTGAGGAATAGTGTAAGACCAAGTTACCAGTCTATTCGTGCTTAGGCAGGTGCAAAAAGCCCTATGCCGCAAGTTGGTAGATGACGGGCCGGTAGCGGGGTGGAGGGATGGGCTTGCCCTCGGCGCGGGCGGCGTCGAGCCAGGCGCGCTTGGCGATCTCGGCCTGGGCCAGGGCATCGGCGGGAGTCAAGCCGAAGGCAGAGCACATGCGCAGATCAGGGATGTCGGCGATGTAACCTTCATCCTCGTCGCTGTAGAAGATATTGATGTGATAGTCCTTCATTCGTCGCCTTCCAGTTTCAAGTTGTACTGTTCGACCAACTGCAGGAACTGGCGTACCTGGTAGGGTTTAGCCTGGCCGTTGACCTCCTGCACGTTGACCAACTCGCGCACATCGGGATGCGTGTAGATGTGGTGGCTGCCGCTGACGCGCGCAAGCTGGAAGCCAAAGGCCACGACCAGGCCGGCAAAATCGTCGAAGCGGATATTCCTCGACCCGGCCAGGATGCGCTCCAGCACCTTACGCGGCTTCACGACTCACCTCGCCCGCATCGCTGTGCACCAAGTTAGCCTGTCCCTGAGTGTCACCAGGGGGCATGAGACCGGGGGCAGAGGGGGCTAAAACGCGCGGGAGCGCCATCATCACGTCGTCGCGGTTGAAGGTGACGACCGCATGTCCATTGTCGTGGGCAACGACAAAGCCTGTAGGCCCACCGAGGTGTCCGAACAGCCGCCGGCGCACTGGACTGTGATAGCGCTGGTTGGGTAGGCTGATCCTGATTTCGTACAGTTCACCGTGGTCTTTACAGTATTGCAGTAGTTCTTCTGGCGTCATGATTTCCCCATTATTTGAGGACGTAGTATGTGCCCTTCTTGTCGCCCACCTTCAGCAGGACGCCCTTGTCCACCATGTCGGCGAAATCGAGGCGTAGGGTTTCGGCAGACACGTCCGGGCACAGGTCGCGGTAGTCACGGTTGGTGATGCGGCCGCTGGTTTGGATGAACTGAATGGCGCGCAGTTGGCGCTCGTTCATGTTCTGCTGCCAAGCCGGGATCGGTCGTGAAGTCTGAACGTTCCTGAGCACGACAGAAAACGCGTAGGGCGTCGGCTTGAACTCCGGCTGGGGGTGGCCGTTCTTGACCATGTCCTCGATCATACGGTCAATGCCCAGCCCCAGCTCCTCGATGTAGCCCCATTGGAACAGGCCGTTCACCAGGCGTGGATTGCGGCTGAAATGCTCCTCTACGATATTATCCAGCGTGATGTAGCCGGGCAGGCCGCCTGGGCTGCTCATCTCCAGGCGGTCATCGAACATGCGCGCTTCGATACGACGCCCGCGCAGCCGGTAGTCCCGGTGGCAGACGGCATTGACCAGCGCCTCACGCACAGCAAACGGCGGATACTCTGGCTTCTCCTCGCGCTGCAGACCGCGCACGACAGCCTGCACGCGCATTTCGCTCCAGATGACCTGCCACAGGCGCTCGATCAGACGCGCCAGGGGACCGTTGATCTCTTCACGCCGGCCATAGCCCGGCAAGCCCTGGGGACCGCGGGCTTCGGTGCCGGTGAAGCGCACGAATACGGCCCCGCTGTGCGGCAGAAAGACCTGCGGCTCGCGTCCGAACAGGAGGATGCCGACGGTCGTAGGGATCAGGTCAGGCGTCAGCGCGCCGATTTGTGTCAACAGCTCGGAGCGTGACAGGGTGAGCTTGCGTCGCTGGCGCTCCTCGCGTTTTTCGATGTACTCGCTGATAATGGCGTCGTCCAGGTCGCTCAGGGTGGCGCCGGCCATCGGTTCGGCTTCGAAATCGCTGCTCGACTTGGTGGCCGCCAACTGGCGAATCTGCTCGCCGCCCAGCGGACCGTTCTGCGCGCCGCTGCGCACGATCACCCGACCGTCGCCCAGGCTGTGCAGTTCGGTGCTGCGCGGCACAAAAATGCTGATGACATTGCCTTGTACCGTGGGCACCAACTGCCATTCGGTTCTGACCGGAGGCCGGCAGTTGACCAGCGCATGGCGTAACGCGCCTTCGACTTCTTCTTCCTGCAGATTGCCCAGGACATGACCGGCCGGCGTGACGCCAAGCAGGATGTGACCGCCATCGGTATTGGCGAACGCGACCAGTGTTTCGGTCAGCCGCTCTGTATCCACGGTGGGCATACACTCAAGCTGAGGGCCGGACCGCCGACCGATGAGATTGGTCACAGACATAATGATGTTCCTAACGTCTTATGCCGGGGCTGACGCCGTCTCTTCCAACGGCGATGCGAGCGGCGAGGGTTCAACGGTTGGTATAGCCGGCTCCACCGCCGGCGCTGGTCCCAAGCGCACCATCACCGCCACGGTGTCGTCCTTCTTCAACTGCACCAGGCGTACACCACTGGAAGCGCGACCGTGGCGCGGAATATCTTTCACGCGCAGGCGCAGAGCAATGCCGCCGGCGGAGAAGAAGGCCACTTCTTCATCTTCCTGCACCACGCGTGACGATACGATGCGGCCATCCTTATCGAGCCGTGACTGTGCGAGGGTGACAACACCGCCGGTGTAGCGCCCCTTCGCGGCGTATTCATCCAGCGAAGAACGTTTGCCAAAGCCGCGCGGCGTCACCACGAGCAGGTCAGCGCCCGGTTCCACCACATCAAGCGACGTTACGCGGTCGCCCGCAGCCAAACGGATGCCCCACACGCCGCTGGCCGTGCGTCCCATCGCGCGCACCTCGTTTTCATCGAAGCGCAGCGCCTGGCCTCTTTCCGTCACCAGGATCAGCTCTTGCTCACCGCTGGTCACCCTGGCCCAGCCTAGTTCGTCGCCTTCCTCCAACGGCATGGCGATGATGCCAATCGGCCGCACCGCATTGAATTCGCTCAACTGCACGCGTTTGATGCGACCGCCGACCGTCGCCATGGTGACATAAGTGGCGTGTTCGAAATCTGGCACAGCCACCATGGCCGTGACCCGTTCATCCGGCGGCAGGCTGATGAAGTTGACGATGGGCAGGCCCTTGCCGGTGCGGCTGGCGTCAGGCAAATTGAAGGCGCGCTCGGAATAAATCCGGCCTTTGTTGGTAAAAAAGAGCACGTAATCGAGCGTGCGCGCGCTGAGCGCCTGCACCACCTGGTCTTCGTCGCGTGTATTCATGCCGACGACGCCGCGGCCGCCGCGTCCCTGGGCGCGGTAGACACGAGCCAGCGTGCGCTTGACGAAATTGTCCTGCGTCAGCGTCACCAGCACGTGCTCCTGCGGAATGACATCTTCGTCTTCTATACCGCTGCCGTCCGGCAGGATTTGCGTTCGGCGCCCATCGCCGAATTTTTCTTTCAACTCCAAGAGGTCAGTCTTGATGATCTGCAAGATTTTTTCGGGATGATCGAGCAGATCACGCAAGAAACTGATGCGTGCGGCCAGCTCCTGGTATTCGGCCTCGATCTTGGCGCGTTCGAGGGCCGCCAGGCGGCGCAGCTGCATATCGAGAATGGCCTGCGCCTGCACCTCGCTCAGGTTGAAGCGCGTCATCAACCCCGTGCGCGCTTCGTCCACGCTTTTCGAGGCCCGAATGAGTGCAATCACCTCATCCAGGAATTCCAGGGCAATGCGCAGCCCTTCCAGGATGTGAGCACGCTCTTCCGCCTTGCGCAGCTCGAAGCGCGTGCGCCGGGTCAGCACCTCCTGGCGGTGCTCAACATAAATCTGGAGTGCGCGGCGCAGCGAGAGCAGGCGCGGCTCGCCTTCCACCAGGGCCAGCAGGTTGACCCCAAACGTGCTTTGTAGAGGCGTGAGCTTGTAGAGTTGGTTGAGCACTTTGCGCGGCGAGGCGCTGCGTTTCAACTCGATGACGATCCGCATGCCCTCGCGGTCGGACTCATCACGCAGGTCGCTGATTTGATCCAGCCGCTCATCGCGCACCAGTTGGGCAATCCGCTCGAGCAGGGTGGTCTTGTTCAACTGGAAGGGAATCTCAGTGACGATGATGCGGAAACGCCCGCCCTTCGTGTCTTCGATCGAAGCCACGCCGCGCATGATGATGCGGCCTTTGCCGGTGGCATAGGCGCTGCGGATGCCCTCTGCCCCCATAATCAGACCGCCGGTCGGGAAGTCTGGCCCGCTGATAAGCTCCATCAAATCTTCCACCGTCACCTCGTCCAGGTGGTCCCAGTGGTCAATCAGATAAGCGATGCCATCAGCCAATTCACGCAGGTTGTGCGGCGGGATGTTGGTTGCCATGCCCACGGCAATACCAGACGAGCCGTTGAGCAGCAGATTGGGCAGCTGCGCGGGCAGTACAATCGGCTCCTCCAGCGAGTCGTCGAAGTTTGGCCCCCAATCTACGGTGTCCTTGTCAATGTCACCCAGCATGAGGTCGGAGATGCGCGCCAGGCGGGCTTCGGTGTAACGCATGGCGGCCGGGCTGTCGCCGTCAATGGATCCGAAGTTACCCTGGCCGTCAATCAACAGATAGCGCATGGAGAAATCCTGCGCCAGGCGCACCATCGAATCATAGACCGCCGCGTCGCCATGCGGATGATATTTGCCCAGCACTTCACCGACGATGCGGGCGCTCTTCTTGTACGGGGTGCCGGGACGAATGCCCATATCGTGCATTGCGTACAGAATGCGTCGGTGCACCGGCTTGAGGCCGTCGCGTGCGTCGGGCAGGGCGCGCGCGACAATCACACTCATCGCATAGTCCAGATACGCGCTGCGCATCTCGACGTCTATGTCAATGGGTTGGATTTTTCCGATTCGCAAATCAACCCCGTTGGCGCCAGTTGGCAGATCAACCCCGTTCGCGCTGGCTTGCAGATCAGCCCCGTTTATGCCGGCTTGTTGATCAATCCCGTTGGCGCCGGGTTGAAGCCCCCCCAGTTCGTCCGTCAAGGTATTGCTCCCATCTTACACGCAAAAACCGCACCCGGTAACATGACCGAGGCGGTTTGTTATTCCTCGAGCGGCCTATTATAGCAGTTTTTGTGCTGTTTCGCAATGTGGATGAGGAGAGCGTCACGGTGCGCGGGCGTGGGCGAGACGCCGGCAGAGATCTCATGTCAGTAATTCAATGTCGTAATCCACCACTTCGCAATCAAGGCGCCAGTGCTCGACGGCGTTCGCGACAGCCTGCAGCAGCCCATGTGCATAGTCGCTGCTGGCGGAGACGCAGGCTACGCCGAGCACCGCACGCTGCCAGTTGTCGTGCGCCTCCACTTCGGCCACCGAGACGTTGAACTCGTGACGTACGCGCGCGAGAAGGGATTTCAGAATGCCGCGCTTGCCTTTGAGGGAATTGTTACCTGGCAGACGCAGCTCAAGATTGAGATAAGCAACTGATGGTGGCATGGGTGGTGCAGAATGCAAAATGCAAGTTGTTGAACGTATGTTTTGTGGGGATGATGAGCCGCGCCATCCACCGCGGTGGTTTTGTCGGCTTAATGCTTGCCCGTCCACGCGGGATGGCGGTAGCGCTCGTCGAGCAAACGGTCGCAGCGCTGCTGTTCGCGTGCGCTGAGTTCGCCCGGCTCGAAGGTCAGATCCAGGTGCTCGGCAAACGCGCTGGTGAGCGCGGCGATGGCGTCGTTGATGTCAACCGACCGGCTTAGCTCCGCGGCCACGGTAGTGGCGCGCTGCGCCAGCGCCACGCGCAGGGATTCTCGTTCACTTTCCGAGGCAAAGGCCAGGCCGTCTACGACGCGGGTGATGTCCCCGGTCAGCGGCAAAGAGCCATGCTGCAGAACCCAGCCCTGGCGCCGGCTCTGCGCGCTGCCGATCAATTTGCGACCGTTGACGGTGATCTCATAGGCGGATGGGACTTCGAAACAAGCCGCGCTCACGTCAGGCGCGGCGCGTGTGTCGCCAGGCGCCTTCTTGACGGCCAATCCCATGCGCTCCAGGCCTAGCTCCAGGGCCTGGGCCAGGCGCAGGTACGCGTCTAACACGCCGCCACTCAAGCGCGGTTCAGACGCAGGCCCGGCCACGCTGTAGGTCAGTTCGTCCGTGTGCAGGATGCTGCG
The DNA here is from genome assembly GCF_900491745.1 of Candidatus Amarolinea aalborgensis. Classification (NCBI taxonomy): domain Bacteria; kingdom Bacillati; phylum Chloroflexota; class Caldilineae; order Caldilineales; family Candidatus Amarolineaceae; genus Candidatus Amarolinea; species Candidatus Amarolinea aalborgensis. The sequence goes on from NZ_UETR01000002.1 coordinate 171,942, forward strand.
GCCGCCAGTGGGCCGGCGCACGATGTCGTATCCCAGGCGTTGGCAGGCCGCGCTATCCACTTCGGCCAGGGGCTGATTGCGCCCCAACGACAGGCAGGGCGGCGCCCATTGGTAGAAACGCAGCGTGGGCAGACCCTCGCCTGCGCCAGCCGATTCGGCCAGCGCCTCATCTATCGCCATATTCGCAGCGCCGTCCAGCGGCGCGGTGATCAGCAAGCGCCAGCGGTTGGTCATGGGCGTGTGAACGGCAGGTCAACCACGCGCGCCTCCAGGGTTTCGTCCCCGCTGCGCACCGTGACCATAGTCCCGGCTGCCGCGTAGTCTCGCTTGACAAAGGCCAGGGCGATCGGCCGCGCCAGGGCTGGCGAGTAGATGCTGCTGGAAATGGAACCAATGCTGCGGCCGTCGGCTTCGAGCGATGCGCCGGGCGGCGCCGCTTCCGTCAGGAGCAGCCCGCGCAGGTGACGCGTCACCTTGTCGTACGTGATCTGGCGCGCGATGATCTCCTGGCCGGTGTAGCAACCCTTGCTTTGACTGATGTACGCCAGCAGCCCGGCTTCCAGCGGCGTAACGGCGTCTGTCATCTCCACGCCAGGCGCGGGCAGCCCGGCTTCGACGCGCAGCAGATCATACGCTTCCCATCCGATGGGCCTGGCGGCTCGACTGAGCTCGCCGAAGTCCGCAGCGGCGACCAGCCTATCCCACACGGTTGTCCAACCGGCGGCCGGCGCCAGCACGCGCCAGGCATCCGCACCCGGCCCAGGCAAGCGCACGACGGTGACCGCGTGACCGGCCAGGCTGATCTCGCGCCATTGAAAACGCGCCAGGTCTGCGATGTCGGGCTGCTCACTGGCCGCAGCCAGGCACGCAGGCGCTTGCGGCCCCAGCAGTTCGAGCTGATGCGTCTCCGGGTTCAGGTCAGTCACCGTTACCTGATCCATGAAGAAAATCAAGCCGCGCAGATGACGCACCAGGCGTTCGCGCAAGGGCGGCCCATTCAGAATGATAAAATCGTCGGGCCGCGCCAGTACAGTCAGGGTGTCGAGAATGCGCGCCTGCGGATTGGTCAGCACCGTGATCATGGCCTGACCAGGGCGCAGCGCCTTGACATCGTTGGTGGTCTGCCGCTGAATGAAATCAACCCGCGTGGCGCCGGAGAGGCGCAGCGCGGCCATTTCGACGCGATCCAGCAGCGCGACCGCATGACGACCGGCCTCATACTCCGCGGCTGGCGCGCCATAGTGAGCCGGCCGCTCCACCCCGGCGATCGTCGTCACCGCAGCCGGCGCGGCCGCGGGCATTGAATTTGAAACAACCGATTCAGCCATCGCGTGCAATACCTCATCAAGACGCCAGCAGGTAACTCCCCGCCGGCAGCGTTCAACATGCAGCATGTCGCAGCATGTCTATGAAGGCGGGATTATATCATGCTGGCAGGCGATGCGCCAACTTGATTGATTGGCCCGCGGTCACGGCTGCGATTCGCGCGGGATGCGCTCGTTCAACAACCCTCGTATGTTATAATGCTATCATCTATGCCCGTGCGGCCGGGCGCAGTGGGCCGCGAAGAGGGTACTCACATGATCGAAGGTGCACGAATTCTCTTGGGCGTGACCGGCGGAATTGCCGCTTACAAAGCGGCCTTCCTGGCCAGCCGTTTGACGCAGGTCGGCGCGCGGGTGGATGTCATCATGACCACCGGCGCGGCCCGTTTCATCACGTCGCTGACGTTCCAGGGCGTCACCGGCCGGCCGGTGCACGATGATGTGTTCGGTTCATTGCCCGACGGTCGGATTGCGCATGTCAATTTGGCGAAAGAGGCGGATTTGCTGATCGTTGCGCCGCTCACCGCGCACACGCTGGCGCGCCTGGCGCACGGGCTGGCGGATGATCTGCTCACCGTCACCGCCCTGGCCTGCACCGCGCCGCTGCTGCTGGCGCCTGCAATGGAGGAGCACATGTGGCAGCATCCGGCGACGCAGGCCAACCTGGAGACGCTGCGCCAGCGCGGCGCGTTCATCGTCGGCCCGCTCAGCGGTCACCTGGCTTCAGGCGCCAGCGGCATCGGGCGTATGGTTGAGCCGGACGATCTACTGGGCGCAGCGCGCTATCTGCTGGGGCGTCGTGGGCCGCTGACTGGCCGGCGCGTGGTCATCACCGCGGGCGGCACCCACGAGCCGCTCGATCCGGTCCGTTTCATTGGCAATCGCAGCAGCGGTAAGATGGGCGTGGCGCTGGCCGAAGCTGCGCTGGACCTCGGCGCGGATGTGGCGCTCATTCACGGCCCGCTCGCGGTGGCCCTACCCTGGGGCGTGGAAGCAGTGGCCGTCGAGTCGGCGCAGCAGATGTGCGAGGCAGTGCTGGCGCAGCAGCCGACCACGGACGTGCTCATTGGCGCCGCGGCCGTGGCCGATTTCCGCCCTGCGGCCGTGGCGGAGCAAAAGATCAAGAAACAGCCAGGCGGCGGCGGCCTGACGATTGAGCTGGTGCGTAATCCCGACATTCTGGCGGTGGTGGCCGCGCAGCGCGCCCTCAGCGGGCGGCCGTTGGTGACGGTGGGCTTTGCCGCGGAAACAGAAAACCTGCATGCCAACGCCCAGGCCAAATTGGCGGCCAAAGGATTGAACCTGATTGTGGCGAATGACGTGACCGCCAGCGATGCCGGATTCGGCGTGGACACCAACCGCGTCACCCTGCTGGCGCTTGACAGTCCACCCGAAGCCTTGCCCTTGCTCAGCAAGGCCGCCGTTGCCGCGCAGATCATGCAGCGCGTCACAGCGTTGCTGCGGGGCCAGGCCTGATCTGGTCAGCCGGGGTTGCGCCGACGTAGGGTTAGCTAGGGCGAATGGAGCGCGGCGTCTGACCAAATAGACGCGCAAAGAAGTAGCCCGTTGGGCTTGTCAGGCGCAGCTCTTGCAGAATCTCACGTTCGGTGTACCACCCGATGATGTCGCCTTCATGGCTGAGGGTCGCTTCGCCAATTGCTTCACCCATAAAAACGTGCCAGACGTGAAAATCGGCTCCGCGCAGACACTCGTCGGCTAACTCCTCTGCCTCGCCCAGCCTGTGCGTGTTGAGGACGCCCAGTCGCGTTTCTTCATACGCCTCCCGCAGCGCCGCCTCTTGAGGAACTTCGCCGATCTCCAGGTGACCGGCGGGCATAGTGTAAAAGCCGACGGGGTGCGCAGCGCGCCGGAACAGGCAGTATTGGCGCTCAGCAGGCCCGGCACGCCAGAGGATCATGGCGACCGTAAAGTGACGCAGCTCGCCATCGGGCCGATATTCCCAGCGCATCTTGGGGTCAAAGACGAAGGCCCGGTCATGCACGTGGTCGCCATGCTCGTAGGCGGTCGTCCAGACGGGCAGGTCGGTCAACAAAGCGCCATCTTCGATGCAGTAGATTTGCCTGGCCGTTACACGACGCTCCGCATCCGAGTCGCCCAGGTGAGTGCGTAGATCGGCCAGGACTTGCTGCCGATTGGTCATGCGTTGCCTCCCGAAATTCGCCATCTGCCGGATGGCGCGAGGGCTAGCCGCCATTCGGCAGATTTCGCTTTGAATGGCTGATTTAGCCTAGCGCCGCGCTGGCCGGGCCGGCCGCCAGCTTGATGCCGCGCACCACGGTGTCGAGGAAGATCGAGCGCAGCGGTTTGACAGCCAGGGCCGCTTTGTACGGCGGTGATTTTTCCAAGACCTGGACGATGCGGCCAATGGCCTGGTAGCCCAAGCCCTCGGTGTTGTCCAAGATCAAGTCGGCCAGCTTGCCGCGTTCGATCGCCATCGCGACCATGCGGTCGAAGGTGGATTCGGGCGTGAAGACGCGCCGCGGCCGTGGGTTCATGGAGAGCGCGCCGTGGCGGCAGGCGCTGTAGCAGACCCCGCAGCCGAGGCACAGATCGGCATCGCGCACGGCCCAGCGCTTGCGCCGGTTGGTCAACTGCTGTTCTTCGATGGTGATGGCGTTGACCGGGCAGACTTTGGTGCAGCGGCCGCAGCCGTTGCAGCGGCTGAGGTCAATGTCGCTGATCCAGTTCGAAGTGACGATGGCGTTGCGCAGGTCGAAGCGGCGAATGGCGCTCATCATGCCGCAGCAGTCGCCGCAGCAGTTGCAGATGTAGCTGACGTTGCGTTGGACATTGTCGGCCGTCTGCGCCAAGCCATTGGCCTTGGCCAGCTCCAGGATGTCCATGGCTTCGCTGTTGGTAATCCGCTCAGCCACGCCGTTGCGCACGAGCATGGAAGCGCCGTGGTTGAACGACAGACAGGTGCGCAGCGGGCGATCGCAGGCTTCGTTCAGATGGCTGGCATGGTGACGGCACGCGCATAACGACACGGCGGCGTCGGTCGCCGTTTTGACGATGCTGCTCGCCCGCTCCCAATCCAGGATCTCAACATGCTCGCCGTTGACCCCGGCCGGCAGCGCCTCTTCGCGCACCAACGAACGCCCGATTTGGGTTTCATGCTGGAAAACTGCGCGCGCAAAACGGTCATCCTCTTTGAAGTAAGCCTCGAACAGCCGCGCCAGCTCCGGCAGAGGCGCCTCGGGGCGCAGGCGCATGAACGTGAATTCGAAGAAGCCAATCACCACGGGCGCCAGCGAAAAGTAGCGTTCGCCCCGGCGCTCGATGTCAATCACCACGCCGCGCTCGGCCATGCCGCTCAGCACCTCCAGCAGCTCATCCGCAGGCCTGTTCAGCTTGCGCGCGAGGTCGGTCAGCTTGGTGAAGTTGGTTGGCATTTGGCGGGCGATCTCGGCATCGGCCGGAGAAAAGAGGAGCTTGAGAATCTGCATGAAAACCGGCGTTTCCGGCGCGCCGGTGACATTGCGATCCAATCGCTGCTGCAGCAGTCGGTACGATCGCTCCGGGTTGACGATATGAGCCATACCACTCTCCTTCGCCGCATTTTCAAACCAGATCTCACACGAAGCCACAAAGCCACCAAGTCGTCAATAGCTTCTTTGTGTCTTGGTGTGAGCCATCGGGTTATCTTCAAGTTAAGCGCCCATGTGCGAGGCGCACAACAGTGGATGAAAAGGCCCTCGGATGAAAACGGGCCATCCATGGCGATCCGCGGCCTGTGTTCAGCCGTAACTATTCAGGCATCCTGCGCCGACTGCAGCCGCCGAATGAATTCGGGCCGCAAGGGCGTGCCGCCGCCAGGACTTCGGCGAGCTCAGTCGAGCCGTCGGCCGGAGCCGACCGGCGCCGCGCCACTCAGGTGGACGCCTGGCGGAACGCCCATCAGGCGCGATTTCAATCGCTCGCTTGCCACGGCGCGCCGCCTGAATAGTTACGTTCAGCCTAGAAACGACTTGAAATCGGGCTGCCAGCCGCGGGGCGCATAGTCGCCAGAAGCCCGATCTTGCACATAATCACCTTTGTATTCGCCGCGGCTAATCTTGGTCAGCGCCTCGACCAGGTAATCCACCTCGGCCAGGGTGTTGTAGAGACCAAAACTGGCGCGCACCAGTCCCGGCATATGCGCACGGTTGTGCGCCAGCATTTCATCGCGCACGAGCAGTGTCTGCGCCGCGTCAAGCCCCAAGAGGTGCAGGATGTAGGGATGGGCGCAGAAACAGCCGTTGCGCACCCCGATGCCAAACTCATGGCCCAGAATCGAGGCGACCAGGAAATGCTGCACGTGGCGCAGATTGAATGGAATGACGCCGAGGCGCGTCGCGGCGCGCGCCGGGTCGGCATCGCCGATGATTTCAAGGTCTTCGACGGCGGCCAGGCGACGCAGGGCATAGGCCGTTAGCTCGGCCTCATGTGCGGCGACAGTGTCCATCCCCACCGCTTGCAGCTGTTCGATGGCCGCGGCCAGCGCGACCGCGCCCACGACGTTGGGGCTGCCGGCTTCATCTCGATCCGGCGGGCCGCTCCACCAGACGCCATCCTCGGTCACGATTTCGACCGTGCCGCCGCCGCGCTGATCAGGCTCGCCCTGGGCAAAGGTGTCACGCCGACCGATGAGGGCGCCGGCGCCAAACGGCGCGTACAACTTGTGCGCGGACAGCGCCACGTAGTCGAAATGGCCGGGGTCATCCAGGCTGCCCATGCTCACTGGCCGATGCGGCGCCAGCTGCGCGATGTCGAGTAGGAATTGCGCGCCCGCGGCGTGCGCTTTGGACGCCAGTCGCGGCGCCGGGTTGATGATGCCGGTCACATTGCTGCCGCCGGTGATGGCCACCAGCGCGACCCGTTCACCATACTGCGCCAGCTTGCGGTCATAGTCTGCCTCGTCCAGGCTGCCGTCCGGCTTGACTGCCACATGCACCACGTTGGCGACAGCCCGGTAAGGGAGATCGTTGGAGTGATGCTCCATCATGGAGACGATGATGGTGTCGCGCCCCGGTGCAAAGGGAAAACGGCGCGCAAGCTTGTTCAAGGCTTCGGTGGTGTTCTTGCCGAAGATACAAACATGGGCCGCCCGATCAGCGCCGACGAAACGCATGGTGGTGCGGCGGGCTTCTTCGTAGGCAAAGGTGGCCAGCTGGCTCTTGAAACCGGAGCCGCGGTGGACCGACGAATACCACGGTAGAAAACGGTTGACGGCCGCGGTCACCGCGCGCAGCGGCGGCGTGGACGCGGCGTTGTCAAAGTTGACATAGGTGCGCGTAGAACCGTCCAACAAGGGCGCTTGTTGTTCCACATCGAACAGTCGCCGCCAATCATTGTCCTGACCGCGGCCGGCATCGAGGACCGTCATGCTTACTCTTCCTCGTCTCCTTCTTCCAGCCATTCCAGCGTGATTTGCTGGCTCCAAACGATTTCATCATAGGGGACTTCGGCGGCTGCGTCCACCAGGTCTTCATCGCCGTAGTAGTTGATGTCGTCGTTGCTATCAACGTAAACCAACACGGTTGGCTTGTTTTGGGCTATGATCCAGTCGTTTTCCTCCACTGCATCCCACAGCTCATCCTCGCCAATATCTTCCACATCGTCCAGTTCCACGGCCACGAGCATGAACTTCTCGTAAACCGCCACATCATGCGTTGTCACAAACATGCTTCCCCTCCTCTGAACTCCGGTCTCTGACGTTAGTGCTTGAAATGTCGTACGCCGGTGAAACACATCGCCAGGCCCAGGCGATCAGCCGCGGCAATTGTCTCAGCGTCGCGCATGGACCCGCCAGGTTGAACCACGGCCGTGCAGCCCGCCGCGGCCGCGGCCTCCACGCCGTCGGGGAATGGAAAGAAGGCGTCTGATCCCACCACGGCGCCCCTGGCCTTGTCGCCGGCCTTCTGCGCGGCGAGGCGCACCGAGTCCACGCGACTCATCTGCCCGGCCCCCACGCCAACCACTTCGTTGGCGGTGGTAAAGACGATGGCGTTTGACTTGACGTGCTTGGCGACGCGCCAGGCAAAATCGAGCGCCGTCATCTCAGCGGCCGTCGGCTGGCGCTGCGTCACCACCTGCCACGCACTTGCTGGCTCCAGCGCGTCGTCCGGCGTCTGCACCAGCAGCCCGCCGTGCACGGTGCGCATGGCGTAGGGGAAGGTCGCCTCAGGCTTGACCTCCAGCACGCGCAGGTTCTTCTTGCGCTTGAGCGCCTTCAGCGCCTCCGGTTCGTAGGCCGGCGCGGCCAGCACTTCCACGAACAGCGAGCCGATGGCTTCGACGGTCGCCAAATCGAGCGGGCGATTGACGGCAATGACGCTGCCGTATGCGCTCACCGGGTCGGCCGCCAGGGCCAACTGATACGCCTCGACCAGGCTGTCCGCGCTGGCCAGCCCGCAGGGGTTGGTGTGCTTGATGATGGCCGCCGTCGGCCGTGCGAACTCCTGCGCCATGCCCCAGGCGGCGTCAAGGTCCACGTAGTTATTATAACTCATTTCCTTCTCACCGCTGAGTTGGGCCAGGGTCATTGGCGTGTCCGGCCAGCGGTAGAAGCCGGCGCGCTGATGAGGATTCTCGCCGTAGCGCAGCACCTGCGCGAGATTGGCGCTCAGCGTCAGTACGGCGGGGAAAGCATCGGCGCCTTCGGCCTGGCGACCCAGCCAGGCGGCAATCGCGGCGTCGTACGCGGCGGTGTGGCGGAAAGCCTTCAGCGCCAGATGACGCCTCGTCTCGATCGGCACGGGCTCGCCTTTCTCCACGTGCAGCGCCACGGTCAGGTAGTCCTGCGGATCGCACAGCACCGTTACCGACTCAAAATTCTTGGCCGCGGCCCGCAGCAGCGTGACGCCGCCAATATCAATCTCCTCGATGGCCTCGGCCTCGGTGACATCGGCGCGGGCCACGGTACGGCTGAACGGATACAAGTTGCATACCACCAGGTCAAACGGCTGCATCCCCTGCTTGCGCAGATCAGCCAGGTGCTGCGGGGTGCGGCGGGCCAGGATGCCGCCATGAATGGCCGGGTGCAGGGTCTTGACGCGACCGCCCAGCATCTCAGGAAAATGCGTGACCTCTTCCACCGGGGTGCAAGGCAGATCGGCCTGCGTCAAGGCGCGCGCGGTGCCGCCGCTGGCAACCAGCTCCACCCCGTGTGTACTCAGCACCCGCGCCAGGTCAATCAAGCCGGCTTTGTTATGCACGCTCAGCAAGGCACGTTGAATCGTCATGATAAACACTGTCTCCTTTTTCGCGAAGATGCAGCCCCGCAGCCGCGTCAGACAGCCGGTAGGCTGGCGCGCTCCGTCAGCCACTTTTGGACGGCGCGCACCAGCAAGATGCGTTCGTGGACATGCATCCGCTCCTCGAAATCGTCGAGTTGGTCATGAGGTAAGATGGGCACAACGATCTGATCAAGCACGGGCCCGGCATCTACCGCTGGTACGACAAAATGCACCATCGCGCCGCTGGATTCAATTTCACCTTGCTGAAAGGCCGTGAAGGCGCGTTCAATGGCGTGCGTGCCGGGAAAAAGGCCAGGAAGGGCTGGGTGTAGGTTGATGAGGCGATCGGCAAAGCGGCTGATAAAGACCGGCGTCAACACCTGCATCCAGCCGGCGCACACAATCAGGTCGGGTTGAAATCCGCTCACGATCGCGGCAAGGTCCTCGTCGTAGTCTTCGCGCGTGCGCCCGCTGTCCGTATATGGCTTCAGCGGATGGTACGCCGTAGGCACACCCGCTTGCTGCGCGCGCACCAGGCCGTAGGCATCACGCCGATTGGAGACGACGGCCACAACCTGCGCGGCCAGACTGACGTCTTGGCAGGCGTCGAGCAAGGCCTGCAGATTGGTGCCATTGCCTGAAATGAGAACGACCAGGCGGGCCGGGGACGTTGTGTCAGACATGGCTTCACCTCACACTCGAATACCTTTGGGATCTACCCAGTTGCCCGGAAATCTGCCACGAATTATACGAATTCCACGAAACCGATTGCGCAGAATTGGAGAAATTCGTGTAATTCGTGGCAAGAATCTGGTAAACTGCTCAAGTCCTCATTCCCCCCGCTCAGGCGATGACGACGCGTGATGTCTCTCCCGACCAGGGCACGACACGGCCGATGATGTAGGCATCTGCGCCCACGACCTGGCGCACGACCTTGACCGCGTCCGGTTCTACGACGATGACCATGCCGACGCCCATATTGAAGGTGCGGAACATGTCATCCTCCGGCACGTCGCCCAGGCGGCGGATCAAGCCAAAGATGGGCGGCGCCGGCCACGCGCCAAATTCGATCTGCGCGCCCAGGCCATCGGGCAGGCTGCGCGGCACATTGTCCAGCAGCCCGCCGCCGGTGATGTGCGCCATCGCTTTGATGACCACCCCAGCCGCCCAGAGCCGCTCAACCTCCGGCAGATAGCAGCGATGCGCGGCCAGCAGCGCGTCGCCAATGCTGCGTTCCGCGCCTAGATCGGGATGCGGCGCCGTCCAATCAAGGCCGGACAGCACCCGTCGCGCCAGCGAATAGCCGTTGGTGTGCAGGCCGCTGCTGGGCAGGCCAATCAGCGCATCGCCCGCCTGCACGCTGCGGCCATCCACGATGCGGCTGCGCTCCACAACGCCGACAATCGTGCCTGCCACATCGAACTCGCCGGCCAGGTAGACGCCGGGCATTTCTGCGGTTTCGCCGCCCAAGAGGACGCAGCCCACGGCCTGGCATGCGCCTGCCATGCCGATCACGACGGCCGCCACTTCTTCGGGCACGAGTCGGCTGGCGGCAATGTAATCGAGAAAAAAGAGCGGCCGGCCGCCCTGCACCAAGATGTCGTTGACACAGTGGTTGACCAAATCCGCGCCGATCGTGTCGAAGCGCCGCATCTGCGCGGCCACTTTGACCTTCGTGCCCACGCCGTCGGTGGAGGCCACCAGCACCGGCGCGACCATGGCCTGCACGGCCCCGGCGTCGAACAGTCCGCCGAACGCGCCGATGCCGGCCAGCACAGCCGGGGTGTAAGTGGCCTGCACGGCCGCTTTCATCAACGCGACCGTTCGATGACCCGCCTCGATGTCAACCCCCGCCTCTTGATACGTCGTCATGATCGTTTCATCTCAATGCGTCGCTCTTTGGTCTCCAATATCCCGCCGATAGTGCATGCCAGCAAAGTGAATCTGTTCCATCCCGGCATATGCGCGGCGACGGGCCTCGGCGAAGTCAGCGCCGGCGCCGGTGACTGCCAGCACACGACCGCCCTGGGTCAACAGGCGCTCACCTTCGCGGCTGGCGCCAGCCAGAAAGACCTGCACGCCCGGCAGCGCATTGGCCGCTTCCACGCCGGTGATGGGATCGCCCTTCGGATATGCGCCGGGATAACCGGCCGCGGCGGCCACGACGGTGACGGCCGCGCCTGGCTTCCAGCGCAGCTTGTACGCGGCCAGGAGGCCGTCCACGCAGGCGTCGAAGATCTCCAGCAGGTCGTTTTCGAGCAGGGGCAGGATCGCCTGGGTTTCGGGGTCGCCGAAGCGCACGTTGAACTCCAGCACGCGCAGGCCGGCGGGTGTGAGCATCAATCCGGCGTAGAGCACGCCGACAAAGGGGGCGCCCTGGGCCGCCATGCCATCCACCGCGGGTTGCAGGACGGTGCGCACGGCTTCATCTACCAGGGCGGGGGTGAGGCGGGGCGCCGGCGCGTAAGCGCCCATGCCGCCGGTGTTTGGCCCGCGGTCGCCATCGGCCACGCGCTTGTGATCCTGCGCGGGCAGCATCGGCGCCACGGTCTTGCCATCACAGAAGGCGAGCAGAGAGACCTCCGGGCCAGCCAGGCGCTCCTCGATCACGATCACGTCGCCAGCTTCGCCAAACACGCGCGCGCGCAGCAGATCAAACACGGCCTGTTCCGCGTGCAGCATGTCATCGCAGACGATGACTCCCTTGCCCGCGGCCAGGCCGCTGGCCTTCACCACCAACGGCCGCTCCGCCTGGCGCACATACTCCAGCGCGGCATCGTAGTCATCAAGAATGACGTAGCCGGCCGTGGGAATGCCCGTTTCCCACATGAAGTCTTTGGCAAAGGCTTTGGAGCTTTCCAACTGCGCCGCGGCCTGCGTAGGGCCAAAAATGCGCTGACCCGCGGCCTGAAAGAGGTCCACCACGCCGGCCGCCAGGGGCGCCTCCGGACCGACGACGGTCAGATCCACGCCGTGACTCTGCGCGAACGCCAAGAGGGCCGGCCCATCCTCGGCCGCAATGGCGACATTTCGGATCACGCCATCGCCGGCCGTGCCTCCGTTGCCCGGCGCCACCCAAATCTGTCCGACCTGCGGCGACTGCGCCAGCTTCCAGGCCAGCGCATGTTCGCGCCCCCCGGAACCGACAACGAGAATCGTGCGACTACTTACCATTTCCTCGGACTTCAAGAAACTGCTCCAACGATGGCGTCATCCATAGGTCAATTCCGTCCTGCTCAATGTTGCGCGCCAACAACAGTCCCTGGCTGCGCATGGCAGCGTAGTTCGCAGTCTCTTTGATGATTAGCGAGATTACTACGCCATACTTCAATTCAATGTCACAAGCGATATCAACGATATCATTCCAATAGTGGCGATACATATCGGTACTCATGGAAATCACGACCAAAACGTCAAGGTCCGATTCGTTATCGAAATCCCCCCGCGCCTTTGAGCCAAAGAGAACCACACGCCTCAGATCGTTGCCATAACGTCGGCGCAGGCGAGCGACGAGCGCGCTCAGCGCAGCGCGTTCATGGCCCGCAAGGCGCGTCTGTCGGGTTGACGTTTCGTTGGACGCTTGCATCTGCTGGCCTTGTATAGCAATCTGAGGCCGGTCTGCTGCTAGAGCAGGAACATCACGCGGCATAGAGCACCTTACCACGTTTGATGATATCAATGACAAACTGATCGCCGATGGTTGTGCGTTGAGCCAACTCGTCTGGCGTCAGGATAAGCGTCTCGATGGCAATCTGACGGGTTGGATCGGACAGTATGTGCCGAACACGATTCCAGCGCTGGGAGAAACGATCTGAGGTATCCTTGACGATCAACAAATCAATGTCGCTATCCGGGCGTGGATTCCCGTACGCGTACGAACCAAACAGAATTACCCGTTGTGGCTGATAATCAGCAACCAGCTTATTCACGATTTCTTGAATGATTGAATGTGTTTCCGTTTGTCCAGACAACATGGCATGCATGGCGATACCTTGATCCTCTGAATCCACTCTTGCTGTGATTATACGCCAATGCTTGTCAAACAACAAGGCAAACCTGCGAGATTCCTTGTCGAGCGCCTCAGCCCAAGCCATGGGTCACACCGTCGGTACGACGTGCGTTCGTTACGCGTGAGACGTGGCCCACCAAGAAGCTTGCTTTGTGGTGAGACGTGCGGTCGTCACGCCAGAGGCGATGACCTACGATGGAGGTTCTTGGCGGGTAGGACATGCCTTCGACGGGGCTTGCTCATTTCTTGCTATCATCGTTTGTTGGTCGCGGCCGCGTGAAACCCTCGTTTCTGAGCGAGGTGTTGGGAGGTGGTTTACTCTACAGCGCGCCCTCGAAGGCCAACTTCTTGCTGCTGCGATTGGCCCACCACTCCTCCAGGCGCACCGGGTACTTGCCGGTGAAGCATGCGCTGCAAAAGCCGGCCTGCGGGGTCTGACCCGCGCGGATCGCGGCCATCATGCCGTCGTGTGACAGATAGGCGAGGCTGTCCGCGCCGATGATCTCGCGAATCTCGGAGACGGTTTTGGACGCGCCGATCAGCTGCTCGGTCGTAGCCATGTCAATGCCCATGAAGCATGGATGCTGCACCGGCGGCGAGGACACCCGCACATGGACTTCCGCGGCGCCGCCCTGGCGCAGGAGCTGCACCAGCGGCCCGGCCGTGTTGCCGCGCACAATCGAATCGTCCACCATGACGACCCGCTTGCCGCGCAGATTGGCCGGCAGCGGGTTATATTTCAAGGCAATGCCGGCCTTGCGCAGGCGGTCATCAGGCTGAATGAACGTGCGCCCGATGTAACGATTCTTGGTGAAGCCTTCGCTGAACGGGATACCCAACGCTTGCGCGTAACCTATCGCGGCCGGGGTGGATGAGTCGGGGACGCCGACCACCACATCGGCGCCAGGAACCGGCGCCTCGCGCGCCAGTTCGCGGCCTAACTGTTGGCGCACCTGGTGCACCGTCTGGTTGTCAAGCGTCGAATCGGGCCGGGCAAAATAGACGAGCTCGAAGATACAGAACGCGCGCGGCTCCGGCTGGCGACCCAGGGTGGATTTCATGCCTTCGCGATCCAGGCGCACGATCTCGCCCGGCTCCACGTCACGCACGTATTCCGCGCCGATGGTCGCCAGCGCGCACGACTCAGACGCGGCAACCCAACCCGTGCCATGACCGTTAAGAGGCAGGTGCCCCAGGCACAACGGCCGCAATCCCCACGGATCGCGCACCGCGAAGACGGCGTCGCGGGTCAAAATGGTGAGCGAATACGCGCCTTCGGCGCGCTGCATGAAGGCAGAGATGCGATCTTCCCACGTGCCGGCGGGCATGAGGCGGCCAAACGGGCTGCCGACGCCGGATGGGGTAGCCGCGGCCAGCAGTTGGGTGATGACCTCGCTGTCGCTGCTGGAGGTCAGGCCGACTCCACGTTCCAGCATGTCGCGGCGCAGGGTGCGCGCGTTGGTCAAATTGCCATTGTGCGCCACGCCCAGAGGGCCGTGGATGGTTTCGATCAGGTAGGGTTGCGCATTGCGCAGAAACGAGCCGCCGGTGGTGGAGTAGCGGGTGTGGCCAATCGCCAGGTGTCCTTGCAGCGGGGCCAGATTCTGCTCATCGAACACCTGGGCGACCAATCCCATGCCCTTGTGAATGGCCGCGGTCTGGCCATCGCTCACGGCAATGCCTGCACTTTCCTGTCCGCGGTGCTGTAAGGCGTACAGCCCAAAGAACGTGATGCGAGCCACGTCTGCACCCGGTGCGCAGATCGCGAATACGCCGCACGCATCGCTAAACTTGTCGCTGACCTGCTCATCCACATCATGCATGTAACAACACCCGTTCTTCTATCCAGAAGCCTGATTTCTGCAAGAAACCAGGCTTTTCGGCTTGCTAACGCAAGTCACGGTCGTCGGCTTCGATGGCCGCACGCAACGCAGCCTGATAGGCGAAGACGCGTTTGCGCAGCTCTTCATGACCCAACGCCAGAATTTTCGCTGCCAGCAGCGCCGCCGCCTCCGGCTCCAACACAGTGGCGGGCGCAACGCCGCTTGGCATGCGCAGCGTCGAGTAAATGTCACCGCCGCCGAAGCGGTCCGCGTAGGGCGGGCAGGCGATAACAGGCGCAATCACATTCGCATCTACAAAACCGCTGAGTGCATTCGAGCGGCCGGCAATGGTGATGTACACCTTGGGGCGGGGGTCGGCTTCGTAGTGTTCCAGAATGTGTAGCACGTGCAGCGGCGATTTGTGCGCCGAGCCGACGCGCAGTTCACTGTAAATGCCCAGCGCCGTGAGCACCTTGGCGATGGCCTGCCCGTGGCTCAAATCCGCTTTGGACCCCATGATGATGGGGACGATGATGTCATGACTCATGTCGGCCACTCCTTTGTGTTCCACCAACCTTCATAGGTGGTCCTTCTGGTTGGATGTACGCTGCGTTCGGAAGTGGCGCCTGTGATCAAGCAGGCGCCTGGCTAAAACTGGGCGGTCATCTCGGCCACTGTCCTGTATTTCTCCATCAAATCGGCCAGGCCCTTCTGCGTGACTACCTGCATGTTGCGGTAAATCTGCTTGTCGAGCATCTGCGCCTTATCGCCGCCCGGCCAGAGGCGCCAGGAGTCGTTGTCAATCACGTCCGCCACCACCAGGTTGTCGGCGCTGAAGCCGAGCAAGCGCCCGAACTCAATCTTCAGGTCTACCAATTGGATGCTTTGCCTGGCCCAGGCTTGTTCCAGCAACTCAAAGACCTGGCGTCCCAGTTTGATGAAAAGGTCTACCTCGACATCGCTGGCAATGTCGCTCTTGACAATCTCCAAGCCGGAAATCTGGGGGTCATGGCGCGCGTCATCCTTGAGAAAGAACTCGACCAGCGGTGGTTCGAAACGGTGACCCTCGGCCGTGTCGGGATGGCGCTTGAGATAGGAGCCGGTCGCCAGTCGGCGCATGACCACTTCGATCGGAATCATGGTGCAGCGGCGCACCAGGGTCACGTCCGCGGCCGGCGCGGAGACGAAATGGGTGGGCACTTCGTGCCGGTTCAGATAGGTAAAGACATTGGCGGTCGTCCGTCCGGCCACCTGGCCCTTACCCTCGATGACGTTGCGCCGGGCGCCATCGCCCGCGGTGATGCTGTCTTTGTGCACCAGGTAGGCCAGGTGCGGATTATCCGCGTGCGCATAAACAGTTTTGGTTTTGCCTTCGGCCAGTTTCATTCCGTATTGCATATTTCTCCTCCGGTTCATTGCTTCTTGGCTCAGAATCGGTTACAATACCAACCAACATTGTCGTAATCAAAGGAATTGGTATGTCTGTTCATGACGATTGGTTCGCAGAAGCAGCTAACGACCTCCGCGCGGCTCAACTCCTGTGTGACAACGGTTTCTATGCCAAGTGCGCTTTTCACTGCCAGCAAGCCGGCGAGAAAGCCATGAAAGCGCTCTTGTATGCACAGGCCCAGCGCCCTCGAGGACATTCGGTGGTTGACTTGCTGACTGCGTATGCAACCCTGGCCAACCTATCACCAGACCTGCGCATTGCCGATGCGGCCCGGCATCTTGACCAGCATGATACCAGCACACGCTATCCAGACGCCGCGCCGATGACGCCGTCGTCTCACTATCAGCTGTATGAAGCTGAAGAGTCACTGGATAACGCGCAGACGTTAGTTGATTATGCAAGAGGCATTCTGTATGCTGCAACATGATCTTCAAATGAAAGCCAATCGTTACGCGCGGCTAGTCTCTGAGGCCATCAAGCCCGATTGTATTATTCTCTATGGCTCTGTGGCGCGCAACCAAGCTGGGCCAGACAGCGATATTGATATCCTGGTTATCGGAGGAAACCTGGAACCGAACTGGTTCACGCGCATGACCCAGTTATCGCGGTTGGTTAACGGCAACGGACCGATAGAAGCCATCGGCTATACCCGCGCCGAGTGGGACAGCATGATGAAAGACAAGCACGTCACCGTCCTGGAAGCACTCAACGATGGTATTCCCCTGCACGGCAAAGCTCTCTTTGCGCAATGGCGTTCCGAATTCGAACACTGGCAGGCGCTCGGCTTACGACAAATACCGGCCTGCTGGATATTGCCTCCCGTACTTCAACCGACCTAATCTCCCGCGTGGTGGCGAATCTTCGCCGCCAACGCTCTGGCTCGTGCAGGGGCGTCGCCCACGTAGTGCGACGCGTCGAGCAAGCTGGCAATTTGCCCCGGCGGCGCCAACTCCTGGATGCGGCCATCCGCTGCGAGGCGCGCGGCCAGC
This sequence comes from Candidatus Amarolinea aalborgensis, assembly GCF_900491745.1. Taxonomy (NCBI): domain Bacteria; kingdom Bacillati; phylum Chloroflexota; class Caldilineae; order Caldilineales; family Candidatus Amarolineaceae; genus Candidatus Amarolinea; species Candidatus Amarolinea aalborgensis. Next base: position 188,776 of record NZ_UETR01000002.1, read on the forward strand.
GGATTCGGTGCGCCGCTCTGCATGGCCGCCCAGGCGGCCAGGCTGTGTTCGCGTATGACTTCGTGCAGCGTCTGCCGGTCACCGCCCGCCTTGACCGCTTCCATCAACAGGCGTTCGCTCGCTGCAAAGACGCCGTAAGTCGCCAGGTTGCGGGCGATGGCCCCCTCGTTGATGACCAGCCCTTGCAGCAAACGACAGGCCGTCTGCACGATTTCGTCCACGGCCAGGAACGCGTCGGGGAAAAGTACACGCCGGTTGGCGGAATCGTCCAACGTCCGCTCCAGCAAGCTGTGCGCCGCATTGTCCCAGGCGACGCGCGGCAGCGCAGCCACGAAACGCGCCAGGCTGTCCATCTTCTCCGCGTTGATCGGGTTGCGCTTGAAGGGCATGGCCGATGAGCCGACCTGCTGGCGCCCAAACGGCTCCGCCCATTCGCCCAGCGGCGGCGACTGCAGCAGACGCAGGTCGAAAGCGAACTTATACAAGCTGCCGGCCAGCCCGGCCAGCGCGTTGAGCACCAGCCAATCCTGCTTGCGCGGGTACGTTTGCGTCACCACGTCATACTCAGGCAGATCGAGATCAGCCATGACGCGCGCCGACAGCTCAGCCGCGGTCATGGCTGCGCCCGTCAACAACTGTTCGTACGAGGCGGATGTGCCCACCGCGCCGCGCAGGCCCTTGCCGCGAATCGCCTGGCGCACGCGCGCCAGCTCATCCAAGTCCGCCAGCAAATCCTGTCCGGTCTGCGCCAACCGGTAGCCGAGCGTCGTTGGTTCGGCCGGCTGTAGATGCGTGAACGCCATGCCTGGCAAATCGGCGTAGCGCTCGATGTGCTCGGCCAGGATCACCAGGCAGCGCCGCAACCCAGCTATGATCAGGTCCATGGCCTGGCGCAGGCGCAGCGCCTCGACATTGTCCAAGATATCCATGCTCGTGGCGCCCAAGTGAATGATCGGCCCGCCCACCGTACACTGTTCGGCGAACACTCGAATCTCGGCCATGAGGTCGTGCTGGATAGCGGCCTCGATCTCTTGCGCGCGTGCGATGTCAATCTGATCGGCATGCGCTTCCAGGTCGGCCACCTGCGCGGGCGTGACCAGGCCGGCCGCCATCTGGCCGCGCGCCAGGGCCACCCACACGCGGCGCAGCAGGCGGCGCTTGTGCTCTTCAGACCAGAGCTGGCGCATCGCCTGACTGCCGTAGCGCCAGGTGAAGGGAGAAATGTAGGTGTCGTGGGCAAAAGCGAAGTCAGCGCTCATACGGCAAAGATCTTGTCTCGCTCTGGACTGACCGAAACCCAACGGATGGGAACGCCGGCCAGGTCTTGGATACGGCGTAGATAGGCCTGCGCGGCCGCTGGTAGTTCATCCCAGGAACGACAGTTGGTGGTGGGCGCTTGCCAGCCCGGCCACGATTCATAGACCGCTTCAGCTTCTTGCAGGAGCGGCGTGTCCGGCATATAGTCAATGATGCGCTCGCCGACCCTGTAACCAACGCAGATCTTCAACTCTGGCAAGGTGTCGAGCACATCGAGTTTGGTGATGGCAAGGTGGGTGAAGCCGTTGAGCCACGCCGAATGGGCCATCGCCACGCCGTCGAACCAGCCGCAGCGCCGCGGGCGCCCGGTGGTGGCGCCAAATTCGCGGCCAATCTCACGGATGGTCTTGCCTGTGTCATCGAACAGTTCCACCGGGAATGGCCCGGCCCCGACGCACGTTGAGTAGGCCTTGACCACGCCGATGATCTCATCGAGCGCCGTGGGCGGCAGGCCTGCGCCGACGGCGGCGAAGGAGGCCGATGGATTCGATGACGTGACATAAGGATACGTGCCCCAGTCAATGTCGCGCATGATGCCGAGTTGACCTTCGAGCAAGATGAACTTACCGGCCCGGTATAGGTCACGGATCATAGGCACGGTGTCTACGATGCGACCGTACAGGGCTTCGTGCCAGGTCATGCACAGGTCGAAAAGCTCATCCACGCTCCAAACTGGTTGACCGTAGTGCTGCAAAACCTGGTTCTTATGAGGGAGAATCTGCTCCAGGCGTTCGCGCAGCCAGCCCTGGTGCTTGAGGTCGCCCAGGCGCACGCCCCAGCGCGCGGCTTTGTCCGCGTAGGCTGGGCCGATGCCGCGCTTGGTGGTGCCAATGGCGCGCCCGCCGCGCGCCATCTCCTCCAGGCCATCGAGCTGGCGGTGATATGGCATCAAGATCTGCGCCCGGTCCGACAGCCAGAGATTGGCGAGGTCCACCCCGGCGGCCGCCAGTTCGTGCATTTCGTCCAGCAGCGCGGCCGGATTCACCACGGCGCCAGTGCCGATGATGTTGACCGTGGCCGGATTGAAGATTCCAGAAGGCACCAGGTGCAGGCGGAACGTCCCGAATTGGTTGATGACCGTGTGGCCGGCATTGTCGCCGCCCTGAAAACGGATCACGCAGGCCGCATCCTGGGCCAGGAAATCTACGACGCGGCCTTTTCCTTCATCGCCCCACTGCGCCCCGACGATGGCAACAACGGTCATGTCAATTCTCCTTAGCTTTCAATCTCAAGCGCCCGCAAACCGGGGGATTGCGTTAAGATGGCGGGCAATCCGGGGGATTGCGTTACGATGACGGGCAATCCGGGGGATTGCGTTACAGGTTCAACCAACCGCTGGCAGATGCTGCAACGCCTCGGTGACTGCATCTGCAGGGTACTCATAGTCAACCAGGTCGCCGGCCAGATACTGGTCGTACGCCGCCATATCGAAGAAACCGTGACCACTCAAATTGAAGACGATGACCCGCTCTTCGCCTTTGGCTTTGGCATCCAGGGCTTCGTCAATCGCGGCGACGATGGCGTGGGATGATTCGGGCGCAGGGATGATGCCTTCGGTGCGAGCAAACTGGACCGCGGCCGCAAAGACCGGGTTCTGGTGATAGGCCACCGGCGTGATGTCTCCGGTTTCCACTAGGGCCGAAATGAGCGGCGCCATGCCGTGGTAGCGCAAGCCGCCGGCGTGAATACCAGCCGGCATAAAGGTATGACCCAACGTGAACATCTTGACCATGGGCGTCATGCCGACGGCGTCGCCGTAGTCGTACGCGTACTTGCCCTTGGTCAGGCTCGGACACGCGGCCGGCTCCACGGCCAGAAAGCGCGTCGGACGCCCCTGGGTTAGACGATCTTGCAGGAAGGGAAAGGCCAGCCCAGCAAAGCTGCTGCCGCCGCCCACACAGCCGATGACCACATCAGGGTAGTCCCCGATGGCGGCCAGGGCCTGCTTGGCCTCTTGCCCGATCACCGTTTGGTGCAGCAGAACATGATTGAGCACCGAGCCGAGCGAGTAACGGGTGTCAGGGTCGGAGGCTGCCACTTCGACCGCTTCCGAGATGGCGATGCCCAGGCTGCCCGGCGAATCCGGGTGTTCGGCCAGGATGCCGCGGCCGGCGTTGGTTTCGGTGGATGGGCTGGCGACGACGCGCGCGCCCCAGGTGTGCATCATCGAGCGCCGGTAGGGCTTCTGATAGTAGCTTACCTTGACCATGTAGACGAGGCATTCCAGGCCGAAGAGCTGACAGGCGAAGGCCAGCGAAGAGCCCCATTGCCCGGCGCCTGTTTCGGTGCTGATGCGCTTGACGCCCTCTTTGGCATTGTAATACGCCTGGGGAACCGCGGTATTCGGCTTGTGGCTGCCGGCCGGACTGACGCCTTCGTACTTGTAGTAGATTTTGGCCGGCGTGTCCAGCGCCTTTTCCAGGCGCACCGCGCGCAGCAGAGGCGTGGGCCGCCAGAGCTTGTAGATCTCGCGGACTTCCTCAGGGATCGAAATGTAGCGCTCAGTGCTGACTTCTTGCAGGATCAGCTCCATCGGAAAGAGGGGCGCCAGGTCAGCCGGCCCGATGGGCTGGCCAGTGCCTGGATGCAGCGGGGGCGCGAGTGGAGCTGGCAAGTCGGCGGCGATGTTGTACCAGTTCGTGGGAATATCCCTCTGGCTGAGCATGAAACGCGATTCTAACATGACGGCGAACCTCCTGGCTGGTAGATTAGTCTGATGTCTGCACACAACGACGCGCAGGAAGAAACGACAGCGACGGCGTCTTTCACCACGCAAACTCGGTCAATAGGGGGAAATGATCGGACGCCAGGCGAACATCATCGTCGTCCAGGCGATGGCAATCGGTCACCTGGTCGGCCAGAGGTCCGGCGGCCAGGCAAAAATCAATGCGGATTTTCTCTTGGGTCGTGCTGTAGGTCAGTCCGGGGCCGCGACCGGCGCAGGCAAAACAGTCGAGGTATCCGGCCTTGAACAGGCGCGGCAGCACCTGCATACCGTCGCGTACCAGGTGTGCGGCGATCGCATCGGCCTGCAGACGGGCCACGGCCTCTTCTTGGTTGACATAATCGTTGGGGGCCAGGGCGTTGAGATCACCCAGGAGCAGATGCGAGCGGTCGCGGTCGCGGCCGGCCCAGAGCAGCAGCGCCTGCACCTGACCCATGCGCACCGCTTCGCTCTGATGATCGAGGTGTGTGGTGTACACGGTGAGCGCGCGGTGATCAGGCAGGAGGAGGCGCGCTTCGAGCAGGGCACGCGCCGGGTGGCCGGCAGGGGTGGTCAACCGGTGTCCGGCAAAGGCCAGGATGGGATGTGGGCTCAGGATGGCGTTGCCAAAAGCCGTCTGTGGATCGTCGAAGGGGCCGGGCGGAATGGTGGGCGCAAAAACGAAACGCATGCCGAGGCGTTCAGCCAGGCGCGCCAACAGCGGCTGCGCGGCGTCCGGCTGGATGAGCGGATGGTAGACTTCATTGAGCGCCACCACGTCGAGCGGCGTCGCGTCAGCGACAGCGCCGGTGATGATGCGCGCCAGCCGTTCCACATCCAGCCGTCCATCTACGCCCTTCCAGCCGTGGATATTGAAGGCTAGTGCACGTAGCACGAGTGTAAATCCCACTCTAGCAGTAGCGGCAGGTGATCGGAAGCCACGCGCGTCAGGTAGTTATCGAGCACCTCAGCATAGACGAGGCGGTTGGCCCACAGAGTTGGGACGAAGACGTAGTCAATACGGAAGATAGGGCGGCGCGCCGGGAAGGTGGCGCCGATGCCGCGCCCAACCTGGGCGAAAACGTCCACATAGCCGGCTTCGCGCAGATGGGTCAGCGTCGCCGGCACCCATCGTTCGCGACGCGGGGTATGGGTGTTGAAGTCGCCTGCAATCAAGTGCGGGTAGCTGAAGTCGCGGGCTTCACGCAGCAGCCCACGAATCTGCCACAGGCGCACTGCTTCCAGTGCATGATCGAGATGCGTCACGCCAAAGGTGAACGCATGCTGATAACCTTTGACCGCAATATGAGCCAGCAGCACGGACCGCTGCTGCGTGCCAGGCAGCCGGGGAAGAAGGTGGTTGTTGAAATCGCGGATCGGATGCCGACTGAGGATGGCGTTGCCCACCGGTCCGCGCCAATCGGTCCCTTCGATGTGGCGCGTGCTGCTGCCGAATGACCAGTTCATGCCCACGGCTTGAGCCAGGTCAACCAGGGGGAATTCAAGATGACCGCGGCGCCGCACGGGGTGCACGACTTCGTTCAATGAGACCAGGTCGGCCCCGCTTTGACTGATGACCGCAGCCAGACGTTCGATGTCAGCGCGGCCATCGCGGCCATCCCAATGATGGATATTATAGGTCAGAATGCGCATGGGTGGTTGTCTTCAGTCAACAGGGGCCATGTACGGCGCCTCACGCGGCGCTTAGGACCCGGCCGGCCCCGGCGGTGTTTTTGGCTGATCGTTGTCGTTTTGGCTGGCTTTGCGAAACTCGGAAAGGCTGCGGCCAATTGCGCCGCCCACTTCGGGCAGTTTGCCAGCGCCAAAAACGACGACCACAATCACCAGAATCAGAAAGAGTTCAGTTGAACCGATCATCGCGATCTCCTTGAATAACACGGGAACCGACCTACACGGCGGTCGTTCCTTTGATGGATCACGCACGCGGCTGTTCGTTTTGTTCACACTTCGCATCTCAGATGGCAGCCCGCTCACGCGTCGCCTGATTATAGCACGATTCCGACAGCGTTACAAACAAGGTTTGGAGAGCGTAACGGGCTGGGAACGCGGGCGTCTCGTCTGTACTCTCCGCCAGTGACGCTTTGAGGTTCCGCGCTTTTGCCCGGCGCTTTAGACATCTATCTGCACGCGTGGTATACTCTGCGCCATGCCACGATTACCGACCTCTTTCGCAGCGCGCAGCCGTCACGCCATGGGGCTGTCCAACCAACGTGGGGCGCTCCTTCACACGACCGCCGTGCTGGCGGCGCAGCGCCGCGCTGCCGTTGCAGCTCAACCTGATTGGGCTGAGTTGACCGCACGGTGTACGGCCTTGCGCAGGCACACGATCGCGCACCTGGGCGTCTACCTCGAGCAGCTCGAGCGCGCCATCCAGGCTCGCGGCGGCCAGGTGATTTGGGCGCGCAACAGCGGCGAGGCGTGCCAGGCGATCATCGCGCTTGCGCAGCGTGCAGGCGTGACCCAGGTCGTGCAGACACGTTCGGTTTTGCCGCTGGAGATTGGTCTGACGGCCGCGCTGCAGGGCGCTGGCTTGACGACGTTTCTGCTCAACCAGGGCGAGTTTCTGGCGGAGCTCTCTGGACAGCGGCCCGCGCACCCCAACGCCGGCGTTGCGAACCTGCGCATTGACGACATCGTGCGTACCTTACATGCCAGGCTAGACATGCCGGTCTTCCTCAATGCGGACGCGGCCAACCGCATCATCCGTGGGCGCACGCGCCAGGCCGTCTTGCAAAGCGCTCTGGCGGTGATGGGGATTGACTTCGCCGTGGCGGAGACCGGCGCCCTGGCGCTGTTCAATGACCAGGGTGATGTGCGCCTGGCCTCCGCCCTGGCGCCGCTGCAAGTCGGCATCATGGGGCTGGAGCAGATCGCGCCAACGTTCGACGATCTGTGGCTGCTGTCTGGGGTCCAGACGCGCAGCGCCAGCGGCCGGTCAGCGCCAACCTACGTTGAGCTCTTGAGCGGCGCGCCGACCGCCGACCGGGAATTCCACTTAATCCTGCTGGACAACGGCCGCTCTGCGATGCTTGCCCAGCCTGAGGCCGACCTGTTGACGTGTATTCAATGCGGCGCGTGCGTGGACGTGTGTCCGGTTGCGCGGCGCGTGGGCAGTCAGCCGTATGCGTGGAGTTACCCTGGTCCTGTGGGCGCGGTGATGGGGCCGCTGCACCTGTCATCCCAATTTGCCGACGCCGCCGAGGCCAGCACCTTGTGCGGCGCGTGTCGCACCGTCTGTCCGGTGGGCATTGACCTGCCGCGGCACTTACTGCGGGCGCGCGCGCGACGGCCTGGTTCACGCGTGCGCCCTAGCGGTTGGGTCAGTCGAACACTGCTCTCGTCACACCAGGCGCCAGGCGCGCGCCTTCTGATGTTGAGCGCCGTCAATCGCCTGGGGCGCCTTCTCGTGCGCGGCGGGCGCTCGCGACGCTGGTTGGCGCCGTGGCTGTGGCGCTGGACCGCGGCTCGCCATCTGCCGCCGCCGGCGGCGGAGACCTTTCGTGCACGCTGGGCGCGGCAGCATTCCCCAGAAAGCGGCGGGGCGGCGCATGCCTGATGATGCCCGCGGCGCCATTCTGGCCGCGCTGAACCAGGTTGCCGGCGCGCCCGTCGGGCCTGCGGACTGGCGGCGTCCCCAGGAAACCAGCGCGCCTGACCAGACCGTGTTGGCTGCGCGCTTCACCGCCGCAGCCACTGAACGAGGCGTCACCGTGACTCGTGAAGTCGGTCCCGGCGCAGCGCGCCTCTCCATTCTGTCCTTCCTGCGTCGCGCGGATGTGCGCCAGGTGCTGGTGTGGGAACAGGACGAGCTGCCGGTGCCTGGCCTCTTGGACGCGCTGCATATGCTCGACATTCAAACCACAACGCCGTCAGCCGCAGCGCTTCGCAGCGGCGCATTGGTCAGCGACGGCAAAATGGCTGCCGTGGGAATGTCCCCTGGGCTGGCAGGACTCGCCGACCAGGGCAGCATTGTGATTCGTTACCCATCCGCCGCGGCCATGCTCGCCGCCACGTGGCCCACGACTCATCTGGTCTTGCTGCCGGCGGCTCAGATTGCGCCTTCGTTCGAGTCGTGGTTGGCCGCGGCGCGCCAACAAGGGCAGCTGGCTGGCTGGATGCAGCACGACATGACGATCATCAGCGGACCGAGCCTGACGATGGACATCGAACAGATGCCAGTCCGAGGTGCAAGCGGGCCGGCTCATCTGCACATTTTCCTGATTGAAGATGACATCAAACTATGAACCTGTTTGGAATTGGCCCATTTGAAGTGGTTCTGATCGTGATCCTGGCCTTGATCTTTTTGGGGCCAGAGGAACTGCCTAAAGCGGCGCGCATGTTAGGCAAAGTTTTCTATCAGATTCAGCACATGACCGAGCCGTATGTCGAGGAGTTCACACGCGCAATGCAGCAGCCCCTTGATGAGGCCCGGCCGACCCTGGCGCAGCCGTTGAGCGGAGAGGCCGAGCATGTGCAGGACAACACGGGTCTGCGGCCGCCAGACGCCGGCTCTGAATCCACCAATGCTGCGCCCGCAGCGCCGGCGACAAACACGGGTATCATCACTGATGTCCAGCCCGAATAAACGAGAATCGGTCATGCCCATTGTGGGGCACTTGCGGGAATTGCGCGATCGGTTGATCAAGATCGTGGTCAGCCTGGTTGTAGGCACGGCGCTGGGCACGGTGTTTGCGCGGCGATTCCTGGAGATCCTGATTTCGCCGATGGGCGTCGCGCGACCGCAGGCGCTGCGCCCGGCCGAAAACATCATTGTCTATTTCAAGGTTGCGCTTGTCCTCGGCCTGGTGTTCGCCATGCCGGTTATCGTCTATCAGATTGTGGCTTTCGTCGTGCCTGGTCTAGAACCCGGTGAAAAGCGCGCGTTGACCATCGTCATTCCCGGCGCGACCTTGCTGTTCGCCATCGGCGTCGCGTTTTCTGCCTTCGTCATGCTTCCGTTTTCGCTGGATTACCTGGGCCGTTTTCTGAGCGATTTGATTCAGCCGCAGTATTCGATTGACTACTACATCTCGTTTGTTGCCAATTTCATCGTCTGGATCGGCCTCAGCTTCGAGACGCCGCTCATCATCGCCTTTTTTGCGCGCCTGGGCGTGGTCAGCCCCACGCAGTTGCGCCGCGGCCGGCGCTACGCGATTGTCATCTTAGCCGTCGTCGCCGCGGTCATCACACCCACGCCGGATCCGTTCAACATGACCCTGGTGATGCTGCCGCTCTACGCATTGTACGAATTCGGGATCATCCTCGCGCGCTTTTTCTATCGCCCTCGAACCACGTATTCAGGATAACAGAAAGCATGGTCGTTACCACGGGCAGCGCAGCGGCAACCTGGGGGGTCAGACCCTCGCCGTACTCAAAGCAGGCGCCGTTTACGGTCATGACCAGCGCCTCAGTTGGGTTGGCGTGATACAGGGCATGAGCACAGGCCAAGAGTGCAGCGGGCGTCAGGTGATGGGCAAAGGCAGGCGCCGACTCCGGGTCACGCAGCGCAGGTTGGCAGATCACTTGGCCGGGTGAATCGCCGTCACAGGCATCAATGAAAATGACCCGTGACGTGCGGCTGATCGGTTCAGCCAGCTCGGGCGTCAACTGGTGGCAAGCAACGACCTGAACACCGGGGATGTCCAGGTCGCTTGCCAGTTGCTGCGCCGCCGCCAGGCCGATACCATCATCGCGCCGCAGCGGGTTTCCGTAACCGATAATCAGCGCCGAAAGCCTCTCAGTCACGCCGCCGCTCATCCACGAGCGCACCGTCGGGGCCGAGCAGTTGAACATGCAGCGCCATGTGATCGAGCGCATGCGTCGAACAACTCAGGCACGGATCATAGGCTCGAATCACGGCTTCAACCCGATTGAGCATCCCCTCAGTCAGTTTTTGCCCCTGAACGAAACGCTGCGCGACTTGCAAGACCCCACGATTCATGGCCAGGTTGTTGTGGCCGGTTGCGATGATCAGATTCGCCCAGGTCAACAGGCCGTCGTCATCAATCCGGTAGTGATGAATCAACGTGCCGCGCGGCGCTTCGGAGACCCCAACGCCCTCGTGCGCGTTGGGCCCGCCGCTTGCGCGCACGTGGGGGCTAAGAATGTCTGGCTCGTTGAGCAGCTGCTCGATGCGTTCCAGGCTGTAGAGAATCTCGATCAGGCGCGCGTAATGGTAATGGAACGAGCTCCTCACCGGCCCGTTTTGCAGCTTGCGGAACTCTGCCAGCTCGCGGTCTGCACGCGGGGTGCCACAGCGATCGGCCAGGTTGAGGCGGGCTAACGGACCGACGCGATAAATGCCGGCGGGATAGCCCAAGGGCCGGTAGAACGGCGATTTCAGGTATGAGAACGGCTCGACTGCTTCGGCGATAAAGTCCTGGTAATCCGCCGGATTGACCATGTCGGCGATGCGTTGGCCGTTGGCATCCATGAACCGCAGCTTGCCATCATACTGCTCAAGCGTCCCATCGTCGCTCACCAGTCCCATGAACAGGGTGGGGAAGTTGGCAAAGACTGCTACTTCGTCGCTAAACCGTTCGAACGTGGGCTTGAACCAGGCCAGTGACCGCTCTGCGATTTCGATCATCTCCGGAAGGCCGGCCAAAATACGCTCGCGCGTTTCCGGCGCCAGGGGCGCATTGACGCCGCCGGGGACAACCCAGGCCGGGTGAATCCGTTTGCCGGCCAGCCACTCGATGATCTGCTGACCGAATTGACGCAGGCGGATGCCGTCGCGCCCCATGCCCGGGTTGACCTGCAGGAGGCCGACGATGTTGCGCACGGCTGGATCAGCATCCATACCCAGGACAAAATCGGGCGCGGAGAGGTGAAAAAAGCTGAGTGCGTGCGACTGCATATGCTGCGCCAGGTTGAGGATGCGACGCAAGGCCGCGGCCGTCGCCGGAATGCGCACGGCCATCAGCGCATCACAAGCCTTCGCCGAAGCCAGGAGGTGACTGATCGGGCAGATGCCGCAGATGCGCGCCATCAGACTAGGCATTTCATAGAAGGGGCGTCCCTCGCAGAACTTTTCGAACCCGCGCATCTGGGTCACATGAAACTGCGCGTCCTGCACATTCCCCTGGTCATCGAGCTGAATCGTAATCTTGGAATGGCCCTCGATGCGCGTGACGGGGTCAATCATGATTTGTCTTGGCATAAATGATCTCCTCAGAACTTGCGCACCCTCAGGCTCCGAACCTGGTCAGCGCGGACACGTCTGGCGTGCGGCCTTGCAATAACTCGGTCAGCACGGTGAAAATGGTGTCGGCAGACGGCGGACACCCAGGAATGAACACATCCACGGCGACCACGTGATGGATCGGAATGACCTTGGGCAGCAGCCGCGGGATCACCTGGTCTGGGATGAGCGGCCGATAACCGACGTTCTCGATGTAAGCCCGACGTAGAACCGCATCGGGTCCCCAGGCGTTGCGCATCGAGGGCACGTTGGATGTCACGGCGCAGTCGCCCAGCGAGATCAGGGTTGTGGTATGAGCGCGGATGTGCTTGATCTTCTCCAGGTCTTCCTCGCTGCTGACGGCGCCTTCCACGAGGGCGATATCAACATGGTCTGGGAAGACCTTCGTGTCAACGAGTGGACTGTAGACGATGTCCACCAGCTGCACCAGGGCGATCAAGCGTTCATCTATGTCCAGGAACGACATATGACAGCCCGAGCAGCCGTCGAGCCAGACAGTCGCGAAGGAAGGCTTGGTCATGATTGGCTCCGCTGGCGCTTCTGCACCAATTCTGAAATGAGGTCTGGGCGCTTGGTCATCTCTGCAACTGACTTCCCCTTTTCGAACAGCGCGCCGGTTGGGCAGACCTGGACGCACTTGCCGCAACTGGTGCAGGTAAGCGATTCACCCCACGGCCCGGCCAGGTCGGCGATCAGCAGCGTTGAGCTTCCCCGATCCCGAAGTCCCCAGGTGCTGGCGCCTTCGACCTCTGAACAAACACGGATGCAGCGCGTGCACAGGATGCAGCGATTGTGATCGAGGCCAAAGCGGGGATGAGAGTAATCAACGGGTAAAGGCGGGCAGGCATACACATAGGTGACATGGTCCATGCCGCAGCTTTGGGCCACGGCTTGTAGTTCGCAGTGACCGTTGGCCACGCACACCGCGCAGATGTGGTTGCGCTCAGAAAACAACAATTCCAAAACCATCTTGCGATACGCCGCCAGGGTGGGCGAGTGGGTCGTAATTTCCATGCCAGGTGTGACAGGGGTGACGCAGGCCGGAATGAGCTTATTCGAGCCTACCGTTTCTACCATACATAACCGGCAGGCGCCCACATCGCTCAGTCCCTCCAGGTGACATAAAGTTGGGATGGATATGCCATTGGACCGAGCGACAGTCAGGATGGATTCTCCAGCCCGCGCATGCGCCGGTTGCCCGTTGATCACAACGCCCGGGATGGTGCGCCCGGCGCCTGGATCGCTTGAGTTTGACGACATGGTGAAACTCCTCATCCAGTAAGAATACTGTCTTCTTGCTGTAACGATGCTAGATGTGTGAAATACTTCACTGGGATTGTAGCGGAATCACCCGTTGTCGCATATGAGATAAAACAGGTCGCGGCATGAATCCTGCATGTCAAAGAGGATTGATGGAGGTTGCGGACGAGGATTTTGCTAACAGATCCGTGGCAGTTGTTCGCCTGTGAGCATGTCCACGATGCGTTGCCCGCCAATGCGGGTGCGTAAGACGACGCGACCCGGATGGTCGGCCACGACTTCGCCGATCAAGGCCGCTTCGCGTCCCAATGGATGCGCCTGCAGCGCGGCCAGGACTGCCTCGGCCGCCTGACGCGCCACGATGACCAGGCATTTGCCCTCGTTTGCAACGTAGAGCGGATCCAGGCCCAGGATTTCGCACGCGCCGCGCACATCATCCCACACCGGAATCTTCGCTTCGTCCAGGCGAAGACCCAGGTTGGCCGCCTGGGCGATCTCATTGAGCGTGCTGGCGACGCCGCCGCGGGTCGGATCGCGCAAGACGTGCACGTGTTCACCGCCGACCGCCAGGGCCTGCGCAACCAGCTCGTGCAGCGGGGCTGAGTCGCTGGCCAGGGTGGTTTCAAACATGAGGCCTTCGCGCACCGACATGATCGCAATGCCATGCACGGCAATCGCGCCGCTGACCAGGATCAGGTCTCCTGGCTGCGCCCGCGTGGGCGCGACATGAATGCCGGCCGGAATCAATCCAATGCCGGTCGTGTTGATGTAGATGCCATCGCCCTTGCCGCGATCAACGACCTTCGTATCCCCGGTCACGATCGGAACGCCCACGTTTGATGCCGCGTGCTGCATGGATTGCACGTAGCGCCATAACTCTTCCATCGGCAGCCCTTCTTCGAGGATGAAGCCAGCCGCCAGGGCCAGGGGCTGCGCGCCGCACATAGCCAGGTCGTTAACCGTGCCATGCACCGCCAGCGAACCGATATCGCCGCCCGGAAAGACGCGCGGGCTGATCACGAAGGAATCGGTGGAGAAGGCCACGCGCGCGCCGTTGATCGGCAGCAGGGCGCCGTCGTGCAGCGTTTCGAGCGTCGTGTTGGCGAACGCGGGCACGAACATCCGCTCGATGAGCATTTGTGTCAGGCGCCCGCCGCCGCCATGCGCCAGCAGGATATGTGGGTAGTCGCTGATTGGGATCGGGCATTGCGGCCCGGCCATGAAGTTGATGGGTTTGTTCATTTTTCTCCTGCCTGGCCCACGGCTCGCCCGTACTGGTAATACGCGGCGCACGCGCCTTCCGCAGAGACCATCGGCGCACCCAGGGGGTGCTCCGGCGTGCAGCGTGCGCCGAAAACGCTGCATTGGTGCGGCTTCCGAAGGCCTTGCAGGATTTGTCCGGCGATGCACAGCGGCGATTCCTGCGCCGTGATGCTGCCAACCTCGAAGCGCAGCTCGGCATCGAAGCGGCTGTATTCGGGGCGCAGACGATAGCCGCTTTGCGGGATGACGCCGATGCCCCGCCAACCGCGATCGGTGACCTGGAAGACTCGTTTGACCAGCGTCTGCGCCGGCTCGTTTCCCTCGCGGCGCACGGCGCGCGCATACTGATTCTCGACGCCAAAACGCCCGGCCTCGAGCGCCATCACCGTCATCGCAATCCCGTGCAGCAAATCCAATGGCTCAAAGCCGGTGACCACGATCGGAACACGATATTTCTCCGCCAACGGCTCGTATTCCCAATAGCCCATCACGGCGCAGACATGCCCGGCGGCCAGGAAGCCCTCCACCAGGTTCGTGGGCGAGCCAAGGATGGCCGCCATCGCCGGCGGCACCAGGACATGCGAGCACAGGATGGTAAAATTGGTCAGGCCTAGCTGCGCGGCTTGCCAGACGGCCATGGCGTTGGCGGGCGCCGTGGTTTCGAAACCAACCGCGAAGAAAACGACCTGACGGTCCGGCTGCTTCTGCGCCACCTTGACGGCATCCAGGGGCGAATAAACCATGCGCACATCGCCGCCGCGCGCCTTCACGCTGAGCAGATCGTCGGTCGAACCGGGCACGCGCAGCATGTCGCCAAAGGATGTGAAGATTACCTCAGGCCGGCGCGCGATCGCAATGGCTCGATCAATCATCTCCAGGGGCGTCACGCAGACGGGGCAACCAGGGCCATGCACGAGGGTGATCGCCTCGGGTAAGAGGCGGTCAATCCCCGACTTGATCAGCGTATGCGTTTGTCCACCGCAGATCTCCATGATCGTCCAGGGCCGGGTCACGGCGCGCTGAATGGCGTGGAGGAACTTCTGCGCATCGGCCTCGCTGCGGTATTCATCAACAAAGCGCATCGGGCGCCTCCCCCTATTCCGGCTGCGGTATTCTCAACTCACCCAGCTCGTCCATCTCGCGCAAGTAAGCAAAAACTTGGCGGGCTTCGTCTTCATCCACCTTGCTGATGGCAAACCCAACATGGACGACGACATAATCGCCGATTTGGACATCGGGGACGTAGGCAAGGCAAACATCCTTGACAATGCCGGCAAAGTTGACCTTACCCATCGTCATTCCGAGAGGATCTGGCTCGATCGCTGTCACTTTACCGGGAACACCCAGACACATACATACCTCCTCACCGGAGACTTTTGCCGTCCGGCTGCCAGGTGCAAACCGTGCGGGGCTGTCAATGAACCACCCCCCAGGCCCCAATTGCTCTTCATCGCGTCGCGGGCGGCAGATGCAGCCCACCGTTCTTAGGCGGCGCTCGTTTTGGTCAGCTGCGCGGCCGCTACAGCCACCTGACCCAGGCTGATCCCGCCGTCGTTAGCGGGCGTCTGGCGATGCCGCAGCACCTCGAAACCGGCCCGGCGGAGGGCAGGCGCGGTTCGTTCGGTCAACAGGCGATTCTGGAAACAGCCACCCGTCAAGGCCACACGGTTTGTTCCCACGTGCTCAGCCACGGTCACGATCGCCCCGACGAGCGCTTGATGAAAGCGTGCAGCGATGATACCCCGATCTGTCCCACGGCGCAAGTCGGCCAGGATCGCTTCCAGCGTCGGCGACCAGTCAATCTGTTGTATAGGACGATCAGGGATGAGCGATGAAGGCAATTCAGCGTCGCGGTAGTGTGCTGAAACCGTAGTCAGCCGGATTGGATAGGCGTCGTGCACGTTCGGATTGGCTGCAAACTCCAACGCGAGCGCGGCCTCGCCCTCGTAACTCACGCGGGACCGAAGCCCGATCAGCGCGGCGATGCCGTCGAACAGGCGTCCCGCGCTGGTGGTGATGGGGGCATGCAGCCCTCGCTGCAGCATCTGACGCAGCAGCCGGCGCTCGCCAGGACGAAAGGCTTGCAGCGGGGCCAGGTCATCCATCTCAAACGCGGCGTCGCCGTAAAGTTCCCAGAGCAGCGCCAGGGCGACACGCGCTGGCTCCCGGATGGCGGCTTCCCCGCCGGGCAAGCGAAATGGGCGTAAAGAGGCCATGCGCGTGAAACCGGCTGCGTTGCCGAGCAGGAATTCACCGCCCCATATCGTGCCGTCTGCGCCATAGCCAGCGCCGTCCCACGTCACGCCGAGCGCCGGACCGTCCACCTGATTTTCGGCGAGGCACGCGGCCAGGTGCGCATGATGGTGCTGCACGGCGCACAGCCGCCCGCCGTGGGCGCGTGCCCACTGCGTGGAGAGGTAGTCAGGATGCAGATCGTGCGCAATGACCACCGGCTCGGCTTCGTAGAGGCGCAGGAAATCGGCGATCACGCGCTCGAAGGCATCCATGGCCTGAGGCGTCTCCAGGTCGCCGATGTGTTGACTGATGAAGACCTGGCGCCCGATGCTCAGGGCGACTGTATTCTTGAGATGGGCGCCGACGCCCAGGATCACCGGCAGCTCATGCTTGACCAGCACCGGCAGTGGGGCAAATCCCCGCGCCCGGCGCAGGAGTTGCGCCTGACCGTCCACCATCCAGGCCACGCTGTCGTCGGCATGACGGCTGATCGGCCGATCATGTACGAGGAAGAGATCAGCCACCGAGCCCAGGCGTTCGACCGCCTCGCGCTCGTCAATACAAATCGGTTCGTCGCTCAGGTTGCCGCTGGTGGCGACGAGGGGAAACTCGACCGCAGTCAGCAACAGGTGGTGTAACGGGGTGTAGGGCAGCATGAGGCCCAAGGTGGGGTGACCCGGCGCCACGCCTTCTGCAACCCCGGTTTCAGGCCGCCGCGGTAGCAGCACAATGGGCGCTTCGGGCGCCGTCAGCAGGCCTTCCGCTTCGGGTGACACCTCGCACAGCGCGCGCGCCTGCGCCAGGTTGCGCACCATCAGCGCCAGGGGTTTGGTCGGCCGCCGTTTGCGCTCCCGTAGACGGGCAACCGCAGCAGCGTCGCGTGCGTCCACCATCAGGTGAAAACCACCCAGTCCCTTGACGGCGACGATCTGATCGGCCGCCAGGGCTTCCGCCGCGGCGCATAGCGCGTCGTGGCCCGTTGCCAGGGTGACAATGGCAGGCGCAGGCGCGCTTGCGGCCTTCGCGGCCAGATTGATTTCTGCGCTGCCTGTGGCGCAACGCCACAGCGCGAGCTGCGGCCCGCACACCGGGCACGCGTTGGGCTGTGCGTGGAAGCGGCGGCTGCGAGGGTCTTCGTACTCGGCCTGGCAGCTTGGGCACATGATGAACCGCCGCATGGTCGTATGGGGGCGGTCGTAGGGGAGCGCTTCGATGATGGTGAAACGCGGCCCACAGTTGGTGCAGTTGGTGAACGGATAGGTGTAGCGCCGATCGTGGGGAGCGAACACCTCGGCCAGGCAGTCTGGGCAGGTGCTCATATCCGGCAAGATGAGCGCCGTCTTGGCGCCCAACGCATCGCTGTGGCGAATCTCGAAGCCGCTGTCGCCGTTGGTCGGCAGCCAACTGGAGGTCAGCGCATGGATGACAGCGAGCGGCGGGCGCTCGGCGGGCAGGCGCTGCAGAAAAGCGTGCAGTCTATCGCCAGGACCTTCGACCTCGATGAACACTCCACGCGTATCGTTCAGTACCCAACCGCAAAGCTGGAGTTCGGTCGCCAGCCGGTAAACAAAGGGGCGGAACCCGACGCCCTGCACCGCCCCGTGAATCTCGACGCGCAACCGGCCGGCGGCCACATCGCCTGGCTGCGCAGACGCGGCGGCTGCCATGTCCGGTTGTTGGGCGCGATCGGGCGTTGGATGGCGCTCAGCCAACATTCGGTTCCAGGGTTTGTGGCCCATTGATGAGCCAGGTGAGCCAGCCGTCCATCCCCTCGCCGGTGCGGCAGGAAAGGGTGAAGAAGGGCACGCCGGGGTTGACCATCTCGATCCCGCGGCGATAAGCATCCAGGTCGAACTCGAAGACCGCGGCCAGGTCGAACTTGTTCAGAATCACCACATCGGCGCTGGCGAACATGCCGGGGTATTTGTAAGGTTTATCATGGCCTTCAGGGGTGCTGCCGATCACCACGTTGACATGCGCGCCCAGGGCGAAGTTGGCCGGGCAAACGAGATTGCCCACGTTCTCGATGAAGAGCAGGCGCAACTCGCACAGAGGCAGGCGCGGCAACGCGTCCCGGATCATCGGCGCGTCCAGGTGACAGCCGCCTCCCGTGTTGATCTGCACCACGGGGATTCCATGAGCCGCGATCTTGTCGGCGTCAATGCTCGAGGCCAGGTCGCCCTCGATGACGCCGGGGCGGATGTCGGCTGGCAGTCGTGCGGCGGTCGCCAGGATCACGCTGGTTTTGCCGGCGCCTGGCGACGCCATGACATTCAGCACGCGCACCCCAACTTCGTCAAAGGCCGCCCGATTGGCGAGCGCGATGCTATCGTTTGCGCTCAGAATGTCTTGTGCGACAGAGATTTTCACGCGTCACCCACTTCGATGCTGTCAACCAGGAATGATTTGCCGCCTGTAACCTGCAAACGGGGGCTGTGGCAGGCTGGGCATTCAGTGAGCAAGGGGGGGCGCGCCCTGAACTGGTGGCCGCAATCCCCGCAGCGGGCGGTTGCGTGCTCACGACGGAAGCGCAGCACGGCGCCTTCAGCCAATGTGCCTTTGCTCAGAATATCGAAGTAAAACTGGACTGAATCGTCCACGATGCTGCTCAAATCGCCGATCACGAGGTCAATGGCCGTAATGGGCCGCGCGCCTGCGACTTCGGCGAGCTCAGTCGAGCCGCGCTGCGCAGTTTCAATAGCAATGTCGAGAATACCCTGTGTCACTGACAGCTCGTGCATGGTTGGCCTGTTGGAAAGAGTGGGCCGGGCCGGCAGCTCAACGCCAGGCGGCGACCCCGCAATGGCCCGCGCGATGCCGCTGTGACATCCCAGGCGCGCAGTTCTTGTACCACGCTTTGCACCGGATTGTCAAGCTGGCAGGCAGTAACGCAGCAGTTCCAACGCCTGATCATCGGACCAGGCACAACAAGATTTACGATATGGCGGATGCGGCGTTAGGTGCATTTTTGGTGTTCTACATGCAGGCGGCGTTCTGCGAGCGCCAACTCCTGTGGAGGCGTCTTCTGGCTCTGCTTGCGATAGGCGTGCAGATTGTTCTGAGGCCATGCTCGCCGGTTGCGTAAGGCACGATAGCTGCGGTGGCAGACACAAACGAAACGCCGCCAGCGGCGTAAGTCACATTCTGTCTCATCCCCGCTTCCCGCTCAGGCGCCTGATAGGAAGGATGGGCATTGTGTTCAGCGCTTCCTGGGTAAGTTACCCCGAACCGTCCCCTCTCTCGCCGAGCCCACAGCTGGCTCATTCCTTTTTGTTCTGCGCCGGTTTGGGACGGCGCCGCTTGGGCGTTTTGGCTTCCACCTGTGACAACGCCTCGGCATCCAGTAAGTCTTGGGGGCGTCCCGCGGCTCGTTTGGCCATGATGAGGTCGTCGCGTGCGATGAAAGCTACTTCTAGACCGTCGAAGTCCATGGTCATGCGTTTGGGCCAGGCTTCCTCGAAGGCTACGCCTGGGATGCCCATCAGGATGTCAACCCGTACGGGTGGTACACCCATCTGGTAGAAATAGCCTTCCTGGGCGAAATCGGCTGCGGACAAGTCCGCCAAAGGCGCGCCGAATTCGCGCAGCGCATCGTAGACGGCCTTGTCGTTTGCGGCGTCGGTGCTGATCCACAAATCCAGGTCTTTGGTGTAACGCGGTTCGGCTTACTGGATGAGGGCATAGCCGCCGATGACGAGATACCTAACCTGGTTGGCGTTGGAAAGACTCAATAGATCGCTGAAGTCGGAGTTGACGAACATCGCCGCCTCTGATCCTATGCGCATGTGCAATCAACTCCCAAGCGGCGTCAAAGCGCGCCTGGGATGGTTGGTCTTGCCAGAATTTCAGATCGAATGACCGATCAAGTTCTGCCAGTTTACCATGTCGTTCGACAAATCCCGTTCTCATCGCTGGCGTTAGTTCTTTGCCCGCAACTTGGGGAGCAGTAGGTTGGCTTATGATCTTTGAAGTTTGCCCAACAACGGCGTTTGCAAGGCCAGCGGCGCCGAGCTTGCCATTGCGCACACGATTGCGGCGGCCTGGGTTGGGTTGGCTTGGGTCTGTATAGGGTGTGATTTCGATTGCCATGGAGCTACTCTCTGGCTGCGCAGCGTGTGCACAGCGAGCCGCTGAGTGACCGTTGGTTGCGGGTGAGACCCACGGTGAGCCAGATGCCACCGGGGTAGTATGGTTATCTGCCTATATTATTGAGGGCGTTTACAGATTTGTCAAGTTGCCTCCCGTGGGCGGGCCGCCACGGATTACAGATTGGCCGATTGAAGAGGGCGGCGCCGCGCAGGGCCGCGCCAACGGCGGCGTCGTCCCGTCCTCCACGTGCTGATGTCTGTGCTCATGGGGCGCGCAAGAAGGTGAATGATTCGGTCAAGGTTGCGTACAGTCTCTGGAGTCTTTGGAACTCATCGAATCGTTCTGTCCACGGAAGGAAGGTGAACACATAGACACGATCATGGTGAATAACCACCAACTGGCGCAGAACATCATAGGAGTAAATGTTATCCAGCAAGATGGCATCCTCGCCGCCAATCTTCGCCTCGGTGCGGGTCACGGGGATCGTTGGATTCGCTCTGGCGGCTAACTCATCAGCGACATTGGCCAGAGTTCGCCCCCCCATGTCGCTGACTTCAAGCAGCCCGTCGGCGACATGGCACGTGCCGGGAACACCGTCCGTCTGCGCCAGTGTGAAGCAGATGGATCTGCCAAAAAGGACGACATGATATTCAGCGGGATAGCGAAGGGCATAGCCCTCATTCTCATTGGCAAGGAGCGATATGGCGCTCGCAGGCATGGCGGCCGGTGATGGGGGCGGTTGGGTGGGTGTCTCGGCGGGGATTGGGGTTGGTGGAATAGACGTTGCTGTATCGGCGGGGATTGGGGTTGGTGGGATAGGCGTTGCGGTTAGTGAAGTTGGAGTCGCCATTCCGCAGGCCGCAACGGTCATGGTCAGGCACAGTATGGCCGCGAGCGCGAATTTGGTGAACATTGTTTTCTCCGTCAGCGAAGATTTGGAGAATGCTGGGAGCGCCCAGCGAGCACACAGTCGGGGGGTTAGGTTGCTTTGGGTCTGCATGGCGTTACTCCCTCTTTGTCAATTTGCCCGCGGCAGCTCCTGGAGTGATCCATTTCTATGCTGTCTGGTTGACGCCAGTGTTTGGCGCGTGCGGGCGCTGAAGCATGGCTCGGCGCGCCGATAGCCGTGGAAAGAGTGTGATGGCTAATGGCGTTCGTCACGGTTCAGATCGGTTACCTGCCGCATTATGTACAGAAATCGGCAAAACTACCACGCTCGGAGTAGAATGATTCGAAGCAGTGCCATGACACAATAACTGGTGATTACGGTGGCAAATGAACTGTGCCAATGGCAGTACGGGACGTACTTGCGACACAGAAACGAATGAACCACGCAGAAAAAACGAGACCAGGTTCCATAGAATCCGGTCTCGTTTTTCGGCTGTGTACCCCCAGCAGGACTCGAACCTGCGCTTTTGGCTTCGGAGGCCAACGCTCTATCCTCTGAGCTATGGGGGCTGTACGAGCCAAGTTTAGCACACCTGCCTGCTTTTGGCAATCAGCACGCAGGTGCGCTGTCTTGGTCATTCCAAATAATCGCGCAATTGTCGGCTGCGGCAGGGATGGCGCAGCCGGTTGAGGGCCTGCGTCTCGATCTGGCGAATGCGCTCCCGCGTCAGTCCCATCTTGCGCCCGACTTCTTCAAGCGTGTAGGTGCGGCCGTTTTGCAGCCCGTAGCGCAGACGCAGGATGCGCGCCTCACGCGGCGGCAGCGTGGTGAGGAGCTGTTCCATGCGTTCACGCAGCATGGAGCCCATGACCATGTCGGCCGGCTGCGCGGACTCGGTGTCTTCGATCAAGGTGCCCAGCTCGCGCTCTTCATCCTCGCCCACCGGCTGCTCGAGCGACGTGGGGTGCCTGGACACCTTCAGCAGCCAACGCACACGATCGGGCGTGGTGTTGAGAATGCCGGCAATCTCTTCCGCAGTGCCGCTGCGCCCCAGCATCTGCTCCGTTTCTTGTAAGACCCGGTACAACTGCCGCACCTTGTCGCCCATATGCACGGGCAGGCGAATCGTGCGCCCCTGGTCTGCCACGGCGCGGCTGATGGCCTGGCGAATCCACCAGGTGGCATAGGTGCTAAACTTGAAGCCGCGATGATAATCGAACTTCTCCACGGCACGCATCAGGCCCAGGTTGCCTTCCTGGATCAGATCGAGAAACGGCACGCCCTGCCCCATGTAGCGTTTGGCAATGCTAATGACCAGGCGGGTGTTTGCTTGAATCAGGCGTGCGCGCGCCTGTTCTCCTTCATTGACCCGGTTGCGGAGCTGCCGGCGCTTGATGGCGGTCAGTGGTTCACTGCGGGAAAGCCGTTGATGAGCCATACGTCCCGACTCAACCGCACGCGCCAGGGTCATTTCCTCATCCGCGGTCAACAGCGGCTCTTTGCTCATCTCGCGAAAATAGAGGTCGGTGATGTCACCTGCGCCCAAATTGGTGAAAACCTCCGCGACCGTTGGACTGTGTTCGTTTTTCTCAATGGCATCCGGGTTACCGCCGATGCCTTCTAACGCCGCCAGGACCTCATCTTCTGTCTCATAAACCGGTAGATTCTCCTCCTGCAACTGCGCAAACAACGTTTCTAACTCCGGCACCTTGCTCTCTGCATTCGGCACCAAACTGAGAATATCGTCGTATGTCAAGTAACCTTGAGTTCGCGCTTGACTAATCAGCCTTGCCAATGTTTCCTCGATGATGCGCATCCTATCCTTCATGTCACCATCCTCGTACACCTACGTTCTGGCGGACATTCTGCTGGTGGGCGTTACCAACCGTTGGCCGCGCATCGCTACGAACTGGTCGAGCGGTTCCAAATCGTATAGGTATAAATAAAGACCTTACTTTCGGATGACTTGGCTGCCTCCTCCTTGACTCCACTGGCTGCGACCGGCACGGCGGTTGTGCGCTGCGCTGCCGACTGCGATGTCGGCCGTGCTCCTCCCACGGCCACCGGCGCGGTTGATACGGGTCTGGGAGCGTGCGTTCCTACACGCTCGCGCCGACGGTGGGGCGGCCCCTGCCTACCCTCTGACGGGGTCTCAGCACGGGGCGCCTGCTCTGCAGAATGGCCGGGCATCTGCTCCACGCGGCGCGGCGCCTTGTCACGCCGTGGTTCACTTGGACTTGCGCTCTCGTCCGCGCGACGGCCGGCGCGCTCAGGCGTCCTGTCTCGCCGTGATGGCCCACGCGGCGCGTTGGGTGGTTTACCCGTCATCCGTCATCTCCTCATCGCTTGTGGCCTTGCTTGGCGCTTCAATCCACTGCGGCGCCTGGCGCAAGCTCAATGAGATGCGCTCGTGTTCACGGTCAATGCCCAGAACCCGCATGGTGTATTCTTGACCACGCTGCACCACCTGGCGAGGATGCTCGATGTAATCATCGCTCAGTTCCGAGATGTGCACCAGGCCCTCGACGCCTGGCTCCACGGAGGCAAAGGCTCCGAAGCTGACCAGGTTCGTGACGCGTGCGGTGATGAGCTGACCCGCGTGATAGTGCGCCTCAATATCTCCCCACGGATTGGGCTGCGTACGTTTCAGGCTCAGGCCCACACGACCGCGTTCGCGCTCCACCCGGATCACTTCCATCGTCAGCTCTTGCCCGACCTTGACCACCTCACGCGGGTGTTTGATCCGTTTCCAGGTCAGCTCGCTCAAGTGAATCAGGCCATCGGCGCCGCCAATATCCACGAACACGCCGAAGCTGGTCATGCTGCGCACACGTCCGGTCACAACCTGGCCCACTTCAATCTGGCTCAGAATTCGATCGCGCTGCTTCTCGCGCCAGGCCCGTTCAGCCAGGCGTTCGGAGAGCACCAGGCGCCGTCGTTTGCGCTGCACCTCGATGATGCGCACTGGGATGGTCTTGCCCACCAGCTTACTCAACTCGGTCTGCTGCTGCTCGGTGTTCATCTCTGGTTGAATCATGCTGAGGTGCGAATTAGGGATGAACCCACGCAGGCGGCCAAACGTGGTGGTGACGCCGCCCAGGTTATAACCGGTCACTCGAGTCTCGAACACTTCTTGCGCGTCCAACAATTCTTGAGCGTGCGTCCAGTCTTCGTCGCCCACCCCCTCGTTGCTTGGCTCAGCGCCCGGTTCACCAGCTTGCTGCGGCACCACGGACACCGACTCGGTCAGCTCCATGCTGACGTCCGCCGCGCCCAGCGCGGCCAATGCCCAGACGGACGGCCGCCCTCGACGCCGTGCGCGAATGTCCAGCAGAGGCTGGTCAGGATCGGCGTTTGCCGTGACGGCCGCGTGCAGCGTTTGGGGCGCGACGCCTTCCAGCCCCCCATCCGCGCCAGACAACACAGCGGCTTCATCCGGCGCGGCCGTCGGTTCGGTCGTTGCGCTCGACCCATCCGGCTCCGCCGCCGGCGCTGGGCTGGACTCATCCGGCTCCGCGGCCGGCGCTGGGCTGGAATCATCCGGTGCGGCCGTCGGTTCGGTCGCTGCGCTCGACCCATCCGGCTCTGGCTCCAGGGCCGGATGGGCCTCTGGCGCCTCGCGGATCGTGTCGTTGTCCGCGACCGGCAGCCCACCGGTTTCTTCAGCTGGCGTTTCAACCAGTTCAGCCGGCGAGTCAGCCGCAAGCGCCGCGGACTCAGCGTCCGCCATCGCGCGGTCCGCGAAATCGTTCATGGTGGGCATAACCTCAGCGTCATCGGATGGTCCGGCGTCGCCGTTCGGTTCGATTTGGAAGTGATCTGAATTACTCATAACTGGTATGAGCTCCTTGCCGCCCTTGCAACATACCCTGTGCAGTGCTTCCCTGTTGACATATCATGTATACGTTTGCTGAAAACGTTTCAGCCACACCTGACGTCGGTAGTTGAATCGGGCGATGATGTACGATGCGTGTGGTTATATCACTGTAACGACAACCACGTTCAAATGCGGTCAGGGAGTAAGCTGCACCATTTTAGCATGAGTTGCAAAATATGTCAAGGGTTGCTGGTTTCGATACTTGGTTTACTGGCGCCTTAGCACGTTGCAGAATCGCGCAACTTGATGTATTATTCCTTGTGTAGTTTGTTTGGAAGGCGAAGCCCCTGGGAGAATACGAGGCGTAGTGGACTATTTTGTATCCAGAAGCGGCGCGCGGGTCACGGTGCGGCCCCTGACGAAGCGTGATGTGCCGTTGATGGTAGATCTTTTTTATCATCTCTCTGCCGATTCGTTGTATCACCGCTTCCACCTCTCGTTGGATCGTCTGAGCGAGGCAGAGGTGAAACTCCGCGCCCGCACCCTGGCGCAGGTGGACCAGGTGAATCAGGTGGCTTTGATCGCCCTGGTTGATGGCAAGCGCGGCGCGCAAACCGCCGTGGCCATTGCGCGGGCGCATCGTCTGCCTGGCAGCCTGGAGGCCGAGGCCGCGGTGGTTGTGCGCGATGATTTTCAAAACCAGGGAATTGGGCTGCAGCTGCTAAAGCGCCTGGTCAACGCGTCTGTGGCCGTGGGTATCACCACCTTCAAGGGCTATATCCAGGCCGAAAACAGGCACATGCTGCACCTTTTGAGTAAGATTGGTTTGCAGCATACCCAGGTCATCGAACATGCTGAGACCTATGTCTTGGTGCAGCTGCGCCCCGTGCCGTTGGATGGCAACGAAACGCCGGCCGCGGCCCAGGCGGTTGCGGTCATGTCACCATGAGGGAGAAGGATGAATGAAGCATAGGCTGGTCTTGATCGGATTTGGCACCGTGGGCCAGGGGTTGGCTGAAATCCTGCTCAAGCGTGAACTTGAGCTTGAAGCGGTCAGCGGCGTGCGCTTCGTGGTCGTGGCGGTTAGCGACCTGCTCAAGGGCAGCGTGTATCACCCTGACGGCCTTGATCTGGCCGAACTGCTCGATTTGGCGCGCACGGGACAGCGGCTGGATGCCTATGCTGATCGGTCTGGCGTTGTCAAGGGTTGGGACAGTCTGAGCACCATTGTCGCCGCGCAGGCAGACACAGTCGTGGAAGTGAGCTGGACCGACGTTCAGACAGGACAACCGGCCATCGCCCATGTCAAAGCGGCATTTGCCAGCGGCAAACATGCCGTTTTGACCAACAAAGGCCCGATCGCGCTGGCCTATCACGAGCTGCAGCAGGCCGCGGATGCGGCTGGCTGCCTGCTCCGGTTTGAAGGGACGGTGATGAGCGGTACGCCAGCCATTCGCCTGGGACGGCAGGCTTTGGCCGGCTGCCAGATCAGCGAGATCAAAGGAATTCTGAATGGCACCACGAACTACATCCTAACCAACATGGAGGCTGGCGTTGACTATGCCGCGGCGCTGGCCGAGGCGCAGCGTCTGGGCTACGCGGAAGCCGACCCGACTGCAGATGTCGAGGGCTTCGATGCCATGGCCAAGGTCGTCATCCTGGCCAATGTCATGATGGGCGCGCACGTCAGCCTGGGAACGGTCGTTCGACAAGGCATCACAGGCCTCAACCGGGCCGACATTGCAGCCGCCACAGAAGCTGGTGAACGTTGGAAGCTCATCGGCCATATCAAGCGGCAAGCCGATGGCGCAGTTTCGGTCAGTGTGCAGCCGATGCGTCTGCCGATCCAACATCCGCTGGCCGGGGTGAGCGGCGTAACGAATGCAATTACCTTTACTACCGACCTACTCGGCGATGTCACGCTGGTTGGGCCGGGCGCCGGTCGCTATGAGACCGGTTTTGCAGTTTTGAGTGATCTACTGGAAATAGCTCATGTGGGCAAGCCATAGCATGGCTCCACGTGAGCCACGTGACTAGACTGCGTAAGGAGAAGAGACAATGGCGTCATTCTTACCCAAAGGCCCGCTGCAAACCATTGAGCGCCACATTCTGGAGCAGCAGAAATTCTACCCTGAAGCGACCGGCACCTTAACCGGGCTTCTGTATGATTTGGCCCTGGCCGGCAAAATTATTTCCAGCCACATTCAGCGCGCGGGCCTGGCCGAGATTCTCGGCGCCACTGGCGATGAGAACGTGCAAGGGGAAGAGGTGCAGAAGCTCGATGAGTTTGCGCAGCGCACCATCTACCGCTTGAACGATCACACGGGGCGCCTCGCCTGCATGGGCTCCGAGGAAGAACCTGATATCATCCCAATCCCGGAGCGTTTCCCGCAAGGTAAGTATGTTTTGCTTTTCGACCCGCTTGACGGCTCCTCGAACATTGATTCCAACGTCAGCGTCGGCACCATCTTCTCTATCTACCGCCGTGTGACGACGGCAGGCCCCGGCACCCTGGAAGATGTTCTGCAAGCCGGCAGCCAGATCGTCGCCGCGGGCTACATCATCTATGGCTCCAGCACGATGCTTGTCTACAGCACAGGTTATGGCGTTCACGGTTTCACCCTGGATCCGATGATTGGCGAGTTCCTGCTCTCGCACCCAGACATTCGCATCCCTGAGAAACCAAAGTATTACAGCGTCAATCAGAGCAACGAAATCTACTGGTCTGATGGAGTGCAGCGCTTTACGCGCTATGTGCAGGGAATGGACAATGGGTTCAAGGGGCTTTCCGCGCGCTACATCGGCTCGATGGTGGCCGATTTCCATCGCAACCTGCTGCAGGGAGGCATCTTCTACTACCCGGCCGATTTGAAAGATCCCAAGAAGCCCTCGGGCAAATTACGGCTGCTCTATGAATGCGCGCCCCTGGCTTTCGTGGCTGAAAACGCGGGCGGTTACGCGTCCGATGGGCGCCAGCGCATTCTCGACATCCAGCCACAGGCGCTCCACCAACGTGTGCCGCTCTTTATCGGCAACCGCAGCCTGGTGGCCAAGGCTGAAGAATTCATTCGCACCTACGACCACGCGTAGGCTGATCTGGCAGAAACCCGGCTTCACTGAAAGGAAAGGCCGGGTTTTTTTTGCTCATCATCTGAGGAGACGCTGTGCACCCACATTTCAAAACGATTATCGAGCCGTTTCGGATCAAGACCGTCGAACCGATTCAGTTCACCACCTGGGAACATCGAGCCGCCAAGCTGGCCGCGGCGGGTTACAACCTGTTCTTGATTCGCGCCGAGGACGTCCTGATTGATCTGCTCACCGATTCAGGCACAGGCGCGATGTCGTCGTTTCAGTGGGCCGGTATGATGCAGGGTGATGAGAGCTACGCGGGCGCGCGTTCGTTCTACCGATTCGAGGCCGCGGTGCAGCGCATCACCGGCTTCAAGCACGTCATCCCCACGCACCAGGGCCGCGCGGCCGAGCGCATCCTTTTCGGCAATGTGTGTCGCCCTGGCGACGTCGTGCCCAACAACACCCATTTCGACACCACGCGCGCAAATGTGGAATACCGCGGCGCCCAGGCGCTTGATTTGCCTTGCGCCGAGGCTCATCACCCGGCCTTGATCGCGCCCTTCAAGGGCAACATGGATGTGGATGCGCTGGCGCGTACGCTGGAAACCACCCCGCACGACCGGGCGCCGATCGTCATGCTGACGATTACGAACAATTCGGGCGGCGGGCAGCCGGTCAGCATGGCGAACATTCGCGCCGTGAGCCAGGTTTGTCATGCCCACGGCGTACCGTTTTTCCTGGATGCCTGCCGGTTTGCGGAAAATGCCTTTTTCATCAAGGAGCGCGAGCCAGGTTACGCGGACAAACCGGCGCTGGCGATTGCGCAGGAGATGTTCTCGTATGCCGACGGCTGCACCATGAGCGCCAAGAAGGATGGCATGGCGAACATCGGCGGCTTCCTGGCTCTGAACGATGATGATCTGGCGCAGCGCTGCAAGAACACCTTGATCCTGACCGAAGGTTTCCCCACCTACGGCGGTTTGGCCGGCTATGATTTGGAGGCGATCGCAGTGGGGCTGGAAGAAGTGCTGCATGAGGATTATCTGCGCTACCGTCTGCGCTCCATTGCCTACCTGGGTGAGAAGCTGGATGCTGCCGGCGTTCCCTTCATGAAACCCACCGGCGGCCACGCGCTTTACCTGGATGCAGCCGCGCTCCTGCCGCACATCCCGGCCAACGAGTATCCGGCGCAGTCTCTCTCGGTGGCGCTCTATCAGGAAGGCGGCATTCGCAGTGTCGAGATTGGCACCGTGATGTTCGGTCGCGTCCACGCCGATGGCAGCGAGGAGCCGGCCGCGCTGGAACTGGTGCGTTTGGCTTTCCCGCGGCGGGTGTACACGCAGAGCCACGTGGACTATGTCGCGGAAGTGATCACGTACGTCGCGCGCATGAAAGAGACGCTTCGGGGGTACCGTATCACGTGGCAGCCGCCGCAGCTGCGCCATTTCTCGGCTCAGTTCGAACCGTTGGGCCGCACGGTGTAAACAATCTGTCCTTCTTCGACCTGTACGTCTTCGACGTAGTAACTGGCCGTGCTGGCGGTCATGACCCGCTCCAGCAGCCCCGGCACGGCCGCGGTCAGCAGGTTGTTCGGCTCGACGCTCTCTGTGTTGAAGTGCACCACGCCATCGGTCGCGGTCAAGGTTCCCACTACTTTGAGCGGACCCAGGCTCAACAGGCCAAAGCGCACGCTGTCCACGGTCAGAATCACCTTGCCGCCGGTAAATTTGGCATTGAAGTTCTCCGTTTGGACCTGCCGCTGCACCTCGTCGCTGTTGACCGCGGCCTCCAGGTCTTCTTCGGTCACGATGAACTGACGGCTCTGGTCGGCGTCTGCCGGTGACGGGGTGGCCGCGGCCTGCGGCGTGGGCGTGGCCTGGGCCAACGTTGGCAGCGGCCGCGGCGTAGGCGTACCTGTAGGCGCCAACGGCGTTACAGCGTCCGACGGAGATGATGTCGGCAGGTCAGCAGCCCGGCGACCAGGCAGCGCGCCACAAGCAAGGACAAAAAGCATGACGACCAGCGTCAGCAAAAATACACTCAGACGATTTCTCACAAACTGAATCCTCGTTTCACAGGTATCACGCACGACATGGCGTCTGCACGGCATTGCAGACGTTGCGATGTGGCCGATCGTTCCGGCGGAATCGCTGCGATTATAGCCGAACAGGCCGCGCGGTCAAGACGGGTGCATTTCAAATTGGGGGCGTAGCCCCGCAGGGGCTTGCACCTCGTAGCCGGATGGCCTTTGGCCTCCGGCGGGGTTGCACCGGATGGCGTGCGCGCAACCAACGCCGCCCGACCGTGAACGGATCGGGCTACGAGGTGCAAGGCCCTATCGGGCCTGACAGCCTGGGAGAGGCTCGCATCTTATAGCGGGCGCATTTCAGTTTCGCGGTGCAGCCCACGCAGGTTAGGCTTGGCAGTGGTTGCAGCGGCCTTCGACAAGCTCAGGCCCCGTGCGGTGAGCCTGTCGAACCGTGCGGTGAGCCTGTCGAACCGTGCGGTGAGCCGCTCACGACGAAGCGTCAATCGCCCAACATGCTCCCAGTTTGAAATGCACCCGGTCAAGATGACATGTTTGACAAGCCATGTGATTTGGCTACCATACAACGACCTATGCACGACTCATCGCTGACGCAGCGGCTGAAACAACATGCGGTCGGTTTGGGATTCGACCTGGTGGGCATTGCGCCTGCCGGGCCGTCAGGGCAGGCTGATGCCCTACGGCGCTGGTTGGCGCGCGGCTACCACGGCGACATGGGCTATCTTGCCCGGCTTGACGCCGTGGCCGCACGCGTGGATGTGCACCAACGCCTGCCGGCCGCGCGTTCCTTGATCGTGTTGGGCGTCAGCCATCCCGTGTGGCCGCTGCAGGCCGAATTGGCTCTCGATCCCGCGCGCGGACGCATCGCCAGCTATGCGTGGGGCGAGGATTATCATGAGCTGCTCAAGCCGCGCTTGTATGCCCTGGACCGCTGGCTGCGTGCGCAAAGCGGCCGCGCGACGCTCGGCAAGATCAGCGTGGACTCCGCGCCGGTGCTCGAACGCAGCTGGGCGCAGCAGGCCGGGCTTGGCTTCATCGGCAAGAACACCTGTCTCATTCATCCCCGGCTTGGTTCATGGCTGCTGTTGGCGACTCTGCTGGCGCCCGAAGAACTTGATCCAGATGATCCTCCCTTGTTGGCTACCGAGGTGGCGGCCGCGGCGCCGATCACCCTGCACGACGATTCCCCCCTGGCCGCGGGACTGGCAAATCAGATCCCGCGCGCCCCTTCCTGGCAGTTTACAAGCAGCGAGCGAGGCGGGTGCGGCGGCTGCACGCGCTGCCTGGCAGATTGCCCGACGCAGGCATTTGTCGCGCCTTTCGTGCTCGATGCGCGGCGCTGCATTTCTTATCTCACGATCGAACTGAAGGGCGCCATTCCCCGCGAGCTGCGGCCGCAGCTCGGCAATTGGATTTTCGGCTGTGATGTGTGCCAGACCGTGTGCCCCTGGAACGGCCGTCATCGTCAGGCAGATGCGGCCGCCGCGGCCGCCTTGTTTGCCCCCCGTGTGGATGACTTGGCGCCGCCGCTGCTTGAGCTGATCGAATTGGACGCGGCCGCGCTGGCAGCGCGATTTCGCCGCAGCTCCCTGCGGCGGGTTGGACGCCGCGGTCTGCTGCGCAACGTGTGCGTTGCCCTGGGCAACTGGGGCGACCCGGCGGCCGCGCCGGCGTTGGCGCGGCGGCTGGCTGATCCTGAGCCTTTGCTGCGCGGCCACGCCGCCTGGGCCTTGGGCCGTATCCATACACCGGCAGCCCGCCAGGCGCTGGATCGCGCCTGGCTGAACGAGGCCGATCCAGACACACGCGTCGAAATCAGCCTGGCGTTGGACGATGCGCCTTGATGTGGGCGGATCATGTGGGGTCGCCCCTCTGTGCGTGAGTTGGGCTTGCACTGGCGCCCCTGGCGTGGTTGCACCTGTACGTAGGTAGGAAAGGAAACGAGACGATGCTCATTCGGGTTGGGATTTTGACAGTCAGCGATCGCACCGCACGCGGGGAAACGGAGGATGCCAGCGGGCCGCTGCTGGGGCAGATGGCGCAGGAGCGGCTGGGCGGCGTAGTGGTAGTCAGCACGGTGACGCCTGATGAGCGCCATGTGATCGAAGATGTGCTGCGGCGATGGTCGGACGAAGTGGAGGTTGACCTGATCTTGACGACCGGCGGCACCGGCTTTGCCTTGCGTGATGTCACGCCCGAAGCCACGCGGCGCGTGATCGAGCGTGAAGCGCCAGGCTTCGCCGAGGCGATGCGCGCGGCCAGTCTCAGGGTCACGCCTCATGCCATGCTCAGTCGGGCCGTCGTCGGCATTCGCGGGCGCACGTTGATTGTGAACCTGCCGGGCAGCCCGAAAGCGGCGCGTGAAAATCTGGAGACGATTCTGCCGGCGCTGCCGCACGCCATCGAGCTGCTGCAAGCGCCTCCGGCCGCGTCCTACACCTATGCGCGGCCCGGTGAACATCTGCCGCCTGCGCCGGTCGCCGCCGCGGACGCCGACACGGCCCCGGCCTGGGCCAGCCAGTTTGAGGCGTTTTTGGGGCAGAAGAAGGGCAGACCGCTGGGCGACGATGATGATCCAACGTGACGCAGCGGCCGCGCGCCCGTCTGGCTCTGATCAGACAGCGGCGCCGCGCAGGAAAGCTGCGCTCTCTTCTGGCACCGCGACATTGATGCGCATGCCGGAGCCAAGCTCAAAGCCTGCCGTGGTGCTGAGGCGCGGGACGACACTGATGTACCAATGCGTGTAGTCTCGACCCGGTTCGTGCATGGGCGCTGAGCGCAGCATGAAATTGTAGTCAGGATCGCGCAAGCCGACATACAGCTTGCGCGCAATGAGCCGCAGTAGCGCGGCCAAGGCCTCGATTTCCTCCAGTGGTACGCCGAGAAAAGAGTGGCGGTGGCGTTTGGGCATCAGCCAAACGTGAAAAGGCGTGGACGCGGCATAGGGCACCAAAGCGACATGGTGTGCGTTTTCCGCAACGACGCGGGTTCCCTCTTTGATCTCCTCGGCCAACATGTGGCAATAGACGCAGTTACCGGTGTCGTCAAAATAGCGCCGCGCTTCCTCCATGCGGTTGCGCGTGTTGTGCGGCACGATGGGCAGACCAATGATCTGCGAATGGGGATGGGCAATCGAGGCGCCAGCGCTTGGGCCGTGATTCTTGAAGACCAGGATATGCTCGATGCGGCTGTCACGCGCAATGTCACGCGCCCGCTTCTGCAGGGTGAACAGCGTCCAGGCCAACTCGCCGTCTGACTGCAGGGCCGGCGTCGTGTTGTGCAGCGGCGACTCCACCACCACCTCGTGAAAGCCAACCGCGTTGATGCTGCGCTCGACGCCGTGGAAATGGCGCTGCGGATCGCCATCAAGACCCACGGCCGGATACCGGTTTCTGAGGACGCGCAACTGCCAGGGGCCAGTCGTTGGCACGCGCAGCACCTCGAATTCTGGCCCTTCCTCGTTGCCTGGGCAAAAGGGACAACTCGCATCGAGCGCCGGCAGGTCGCCGGTTACGGGGCGCGAATTGGTGATGAACTGCTCTGGACGCTTTGATCGCTCGCTGGCAATGATCACCCATTCCTTCGTCGCAATGTTCTGACGGATTTCCGGCATGGTGGCCGAACCTTCTTTGACGCGGCAAGGCCGCGCAGATTACTCGAATTTTTCGGCGCTGAAGCGAAACAGACGGACAGGCTCCTGTTCCCCAATCCAGGCCTTGCGCCGCGCAATCCTGACCTGCATCTCTGGCGTTTCGATGCCCTCGATGTCTGGCAGCAGCAGCCCGCGGCGTCCATCACGCTGACGCACCACAATCACGCCGTAGCGCGCCGGATCCAGCTCGTCCAGGGAATCTATCGGCTCCGGTTCGCTCAGCACCGAGACCTCGATATGGAGCGTTGGCACCTCGTCCGCAGCGACAGGCTGGAAGCGCGGATCGCGTGTGGCCGCGGCGACGCTCTCGGCAACGACCTCCTCGGCGAGCGAATTGGCGGTTGGCGCAACGGAACCGATGCAGCCGCGCAACTCCCCATTGGCGGAGCGCAAGGTGACGAAAACAGGCGCTGGGATTGGAAATTCCTGCACCAGGTCTGCGGGTGCGGTGAAGCGGTGATGATGAATGACCGTCTCTTCGAGCGTTTGTCGCGCCAGTTCAACCAGTTGGTGAGACATGGCGCCTCCTTCCAGGTTCTTCGCCTCTGGTTCCGACTGCTTCTCTCTATTGTTCCAGGAGGCGGCGCGCGATCACCAGGCGCTGAATCTCGCTGGTGCCCTCGCCGATCTCCATCAAACGATTGTCGCGGTAGATGCGCTCCACCGGGTATTCACGCGAATAGCCATAGCCGCCATGAATCTGGATGGCGCGGTAACAGACCCGTTCGGCCATCTCAGTCGCGAAGAGCTTCGCTTGGGCGGCTTCCTTGGTGTAGGAACGCCCCATGTCTTTGAGCCATGCGGCCTTGAAGACCAGCAAACGCGCAGCCTGGATGTCGGTGTCGCTGTCAGCCAGCATCCATTGCACAGCCTGGTGGTTCGCAATCGCGGTGCCGAACGCATTGCGCGCCTTGGCATAGGCCAGGGCCGCATCGAAGGCAGCTTGCGCCAGGCCCACGCTCAAGGCGGCAATGCCGATGCGGCCGCCATCGAGCACTTCGAGAGTCTGATGCAAGCCGCGGCCTTCTTCGCCGAGCAGGTTCTCTACCGGCACGCGTACATTCTCAATCGCAACGGCGTAGGTGTGAGAGCCATGCAGCCCCATCTTTTCTTCGGGCTTACCCGGCTGAAAGCCTGGTGTGCGGGTAGGGACAATGATATGGCTCAGGCTGTGGCTGCCGCCGCGTCGATCCGTGCGCACCAGGAGCACGGCCGTGGTGGCTTCACCGCCGTTCGTCAACCACATCTTGCTGCCGTTGATCACCCACTGATCGCCCACGCGTTCGGCAAACGTACGCACGCCGCCCTGCAAATCAGAGCCTGCGCCAG
Source organism: Candidatus Amarolinea aalborgensis (assembly GCF_900491745.1). Classification (NCBI taxonomy): domain Bacteria; kingdom Bacillati; phylum Chloroflexota; class Caldilineae; order Caldilineales; family Candidatus Amarolineaceae; genus Candidatus Amarolinea; species Candidatus Amarolinea aalborgensis. Next base: position 223,678 of record NZ_UETR01000002.1, read on the forward strand.
GCTCTGTCAGCCCCAGGCAGCCGATGTGCTGACCCTGGGCCAGGGGCGTCAGGTAGGTTTGTTTCTGCGCGTGTGTGCCAAAGCGATTGATTGGGCCGCAGCACAGTCCCAAATGGGCGGCCACGATGAGGGCGGTGGAGCCGCAGCCGCGGCCCAGTTCCTCGATCAAAATGGCCGCGCTGACCTGGTCAGCGCCCGCGCCGCCGTATTCTTCGGGGATGTTCAGCCCGAGCAGGCCCAGGGGCGCCATTTTGTGTAGTGCGTCCCAGGGGTATTCACCTGTCTCATCCACATGCCGCGCCCGCGGAGCGACTTCTTGATCTACGAAATCGCGCACCATGGACTGCAGGGCTTTGTGCTCATCATCGAGTTCAAACAGCATTGTTTTATCTCCATCGTCTCTTCCGCTTGTTCTGCAGAGCTCACTGCACGAATGGCGGAAAACTCCGTTGTCTTCAGCCGCCTCTGCTCTCGCCACCGCTGAGCGGCGAGTAAGAGGTCATGCTCCACGAGGGAGCAGATAGTATCATTCTACCACCGCTTCTTTGTCTGGGTCAAGCAGCCCAGCCTTCCGGGTGCATGTCAACAAGGGGGTAGGGCGGGTGATGAAAATCAGCTGTCATCCTCCCATGATGACCAACACCAACAGCGATGTGACCACGCCGATGCCGAGGCCGATGACCACATCGAGCAAGAAGTGGATTCCTAGGGCGACGCGACTCCAGGCTGTCCACAGAGCCACGCCGATGGCGGCCCACGCCAGACCCGGAAAGAGGATGCTGCCCCAGGCCGCTATCGTACCCATGCGCGTGGCATGGCCGGATGGGAAGCTGTGCCGGTCATACTTGACTGAATAGAAACCGTCTTGCTCCTCTGGGCGTTGGCGCCGCAAGATGAACTTGGTGGATGTGGTGATCATGCCGCCAATCGCCATGCTGATAATCCACCGCAGCACGCCGCCGCGCAGCGCCTCATCGCCCAGCCACAGACCCAGCCCGGCCAACATAAACCAGAGATAGCCGTCCCCCAGGTGGGCGCCCAACCAGGCTAGACCGAATGCGGCGCCACGGTCAGGGCTCACGCGCAGGCGCGTGCTGGCCTCCCGATCCCAGGCTGCGGCCAAATGGAGCCAGTTGCGATCAACCCGCGTGGGCGGAGGGCGATTGGACGGCTGCTCACTCACGCGCGGGACTGCTGCGCCTGCGCTGCTGCTTCCATGGCCTGGCGTACCAGGTCATACTGGAAGGGCTTGTCCACGTCCATGCCGATCGCGGCGAAGGGGGTCACGACGGCGCGACCGCGCGCCTGGAACACGCGACTCGCCACGCGTTCGGCGTCAGGCAAGGTCAGGCGACCAAGCGCGAACTTGATCAGTGTGCCAACGCCCATGAGCAGCGCCTGACGCCAGGCGCTCTTGCGCCGGTCCAGGGCAGCGCGCACCAGACTCTCGCTCTTATGCGCCGCGGCCAGGCGCACCATGAAGAGGTCGCCGCCGCAGTGACGCCCTTCACGGAAGCGAATGTAGCTGCGTTTGGAGGTCGGAAAGGCGGCTTCCATGACTGTTTTGGGTACGATCGAGTAATAGATGTCGTGTTCCGACTGTAAGCAGGTGGCTGCAAACCATTCGACAATGTCTGGCGTGAGCAGGGGAATATCGCCTGAAGCAACAAAGGCCATCATGGCGTCAGGATGCAGGCGCTGCACGGCGTCGAACCCAGCATAGACATTATCGAGCAAACTCGGCTGATTGCGCAGGAACGTCACCGGTGTGCCCAGGTCAATCCCTTCATCGGGTGCGATGCCCACGACGACGATATCGCGCACAGACGGCGCAGCGCGCAGCGCGTGCACGACATGCCACACCATCGGTTTGCCCGCCAGCGGCGCCAACGCCTTGCGCGGCGTACCTGTGTATTCGGCCAGTAAATCCGGCTTGCCTTCCTGGAAGCCGGCCATGACAATCACATCAATCGGCTGCATAAATCCATCCTCCTGCTTGATTATACGAATGAATGAACCAGAAAGCAAAGCGCATGAGCTAACTGAAACGCGTGGCGATCCTGCTGCGTCTTGGCGTTTTTCGTTACACCGGGTATTATTACAGGAGAAATTCCTCCCGATGAAAACTGCCGAATAAGGGTTCGAACAAGGAACTGTACGTTATGACACAAGCGGTCACGATACCAGTGCAAGAAACCAAAGCGCAAGGTCAGTGGAGCTACGAGGATTATGTAGCCCTGCCTGATGACGGTCGTCGCTATGAAATCATCGAAGGAGTCCTGTACGTGAGCAACGCGCCCGACATTGATCATCAGTACACGGTGGCCGAGCTGGTTGGCGAAATCAGGCAATTCGTCAAGGCGCAGGGTCTGGGCTATGTGCTGACTGCGCCGTTCGAGGTGCATTTATCTGAGCGTTCACGGCCGGTGCAGCCTGACGTGCTCTTCATCCGCAGCGATCGCTGGCCAGCACCTGGAGCCAAGTTCTTTGCTGGCGCGCCGGACTTGGTTGTTGAAGTAGTTTCCCCGAGCAGCGCGCGCAGCGATCAGTTTGTCAAGTTCGATGCGTACGAGCGAGCCGGTGTGCCAGAATACTGGATTGTTCACCCGCGCACGCACGCCGTGCAGGTTTTCACCCTATCAGGCGGCGAATACGCCGAACTGGGCGAATTTGTGGCGCACGAAGTGATCCAATCGGCTGTTTTGCCCGGTCTTGCAATCGTTGTTAGCGCGCTATTCAACCGATAAGGAAAACGTGGACATCGGGTTCGGCTCATCACAGGAGATGACGGAACATATGCCCAATATCAGCCTGGTGATCATGGCCGCCGGCATTGGCAGCCGCTACGGAGGACTGAAGCAGATTGATCCGGTGGGGCCGCACGGCGAACTGATCATTCATTACTCCGTTTACGACGCCCTGCGCGCTGGTTTCGATCGCATTATTTTCGTCATTCGCCGCGACATCGAAGACGCATTTCGCGAGCGTATCGGCCGCGTGGTCGAAGCGCAGGCCGCGGTCACGTACGTCTTCCAGGAACTGAACGATCTGCCTGGCTGCGCGCACGCGCCCGCCGGCCGCGTCAAGCCGTGGGGCACCGGTCATGCGCTCTGGTGCTGCCGCGAGGCCGTATATGCGCCGTTTGCAGCCATCAACGCTGACGATTTTTACGGCGCCACGTCTTTCCAGGCGATTGCTGGACACCTTCATCAAGCCAACGATCAGGCTGGTCTGCTTGATTTCGGCATGGTGGGCTATCCCCTGCGCAACACCTTGTCCGAGCATGGGCATGTCGCACGGGGCGTTTGTGAGGTCGCGCCCGATGGCAGCTTGATCAGCGTGCAGGAGCACACCCGCATCCAGGCGTTTGCCGACGGCATCAAGACCTGGCATGAAGATAGCGGCTGGACGCCCCTTGCGCCGGACATCCGGGTCTCGATGAATTTCTGGGGTTTCACCCCCGCGTTGTTCCCTGAACTGGAGCAGCGCCTGGCCGATTTCCTGCGCCAGGATGAGGCATCACTCCTGCGCAGCGAACTGTATCTGCCGACCGTGGTGGGTGAACTGATACAGGCGGGCCGTGCACACGTCCAGGTTTTGCCCACGCACGAACAGTGGTTCGGCGTCACCTACCAGGCTGATCGCGCGGCCGTGCAAGCCGCCATTCGAACCTTCATTGCCCAGGGGCTCTATCCGAACCGCTTGTGGGCGTGAAAGCAGCGTCAAGATCGGGTTGGCGGTCTTGCGTGACTCAGCGACAGGGTGTAGAATGATGTCAGTGTAAAGTGTAGAGCCTGCGCAAGGGAACCGACGGTGATTCTGCGTACGCTGGCGTTGATGCGCAAAGAGTTCCGGCACATGTTTCGTGATCGGCGCACGCTGATCACACTGTTCGCTATCCCCATCGTGCAATTGATCCTCCTGGGCTACGCGGCCAACACCAATGTGGAACACCTCAAGACGGCCGTCCTCGACCTTGATCGCTCGGCCGAGAGCCGCCATCTGATCGCCACCTACCAGGCCTCTAACTACTTCGACATCGTCATTTACCCAGCCGACTATGAGGCGCTGGGCCGTTTGGTGGATCGCGGCGAGGTGCGCGCAGGCATCGTCATCCCCGCCGGTTTTGGGACCGCCCTGATTCGCCGCGAACGGCCAGCCATCGAGTTCATCATTGACGGCTCAGATCCGGCCATTGCCAATGTCGCTTTCGCATCCTCGCAGAGCGTGGGCCAGGCCTTCTCCATCCAGGTGCTGACCGCGTTGATCCACACCGATCTGCAGCATCAACCGGGCGTTGATGTGCGCCCGCGTGTCTGGTACAACCCGGAAATGCGCAGCGCCAACTACATGGTGCCCGGCCTGGTCGGCATCATCCTGCAGATGCTTTCCATGATGACGACAGCCCTGGCCATCGTGCGCGAGCGGGAGCAGGGCACGATGGAGCAGTTGATCGTGACGCCGATGCGGCCGCTGGAGATGATCCTGGGCAAGGTGACGCCCTACGCGCTGATCGTTTTCATCAACACCTGTGCGGTGCTGGTCATCGCGGTCTTCTGGTTCCAGGTCCCCATTCACGGCAGCGTGACCCTGCTGCTGCTGCTCAACGCCTTTGCCATGATCTCTTCGCTGGCGCTTGGTTTGATGATCTCGACCATCGCCCATACGCAGCAGGAAGCGATGATGTCCACTTACTTCTTCTTTTTGCCCTCCATTTTCCTGGCTGGCTATATCTTCCCGCTGGAGGCAATGCCGGCGCCGTTGCAGTTCGTCAGCCAGTTCGTGCCGCTGCGCTATCTGCTGACCATCATCCGCGCCGTGGTTCTGAAAGGGGTGGGGTTGGAGATGATTTGGCGCGAGGTCGTCATTCTCGGCCTGTTCAGCGTGGTCATCCTGGCCGTCGCCACAGCCCGTTTTCGAAAACGCTTGGAGTAGCACCGAGGCGCTATGCCAACGACTCGACTGAGCTCGCCGAAGTCTCCTGCCGCCGTGACGACGCCCCTGATCGTGACCGAACATCTGAGCCGCCGCTTTGGCGCCGTGGAAGCCGTGAAGGACCTCGACTTGACTGTTGCCCGCGGCGCGGTGTTTGGCCTGGTGGGGCCAGATGGCGCGGGCAAGACGACCACCCTGCGCCTGTTAGCCACGATCTTGGCGCCTACGGCCGGGCGGGCGACCGTAGATGGGCATGATACGGTGGCCGCTGCACAGGCGATCAAGCGCCGCGTGGGCTACATGGCGCAGGAGTTTCGTCTGTACGGCGACCTGAGCGTGCAGGAGAACCTTGATTTCTTCGCGGATATGTGCGCGGTGCACGGCCCCGTGCGCCGCGAGCGCATGGCGCGGCTGCTGCACTTTGCGCGCTTGACTGAGTTCACGCAGCGTCGCGCCAGCCAGCTCTCCGGCGGCATGAAGAAGAAGCTGGCCCTGGCTTGCTCGCTCATCCACCAGCCTGACATTCTCCTGCTCGATGAACCAACGACAGGCGTAGACCCGGTGGCGCGCCGTGAGTTCTGGGACATTCTGTCTGACCTGCATTTGCAAGGCGTGACGATGGTGGTCAGCACGCCGTACATGGATGAAGCCGAGCGCTGCTCATCCATTGCCCTGCTGCACAGCGGTCGCCTGGTGGTGAGCGGCACGCCAGCCGAGATCAAGGGCCTGGTGCACGGAGAGATCATCGAAGTTTGTCCCCAGGGCCAGGGGGTGAACCTGATGCGCCAGGCGCAGCGTGTTGTGCGCGCTCTGCCCGGTGTGTTAGAGGTGCAAACCCACGGCAACCTGCTGCATCTGGTGGTGGACGATGCCGCGCCCTGTCTGCCCATGGTGGATGCGGCGCTGCGCGCGGCTGACATCGAGCCGAACGGCCTGCGCCGGACGGTTGCACGCATGGAGGAGGCCTTCATCTGGTTGATCCGCCGGCAGGGAGGGGGGGATTAAAGAACCGGAGACGGGAGGCCGGTTGTGTTGGGCACGGTGCATTCAGCGTTCATTATTCACCCTTCAGACTTGGTGACGGGGCTATGAGCACGAGCGCAGTGAAGGTAGACGCGCTGAGTAAGCGCTTTGGCGATTTCGTGGCCGTGGATGCGATTTCGTTCGAGGTGCCGCGGGGGCAGATCTTTGGCTTCTTGGGGCCAAATGGCGCGGGCAAGACGACGACCATTCGGATGCTGCTGGGCCTTCTGCGCCCCACGACCGGCCGCGCGACCGTGCTGGGGTTGGACAGCGAACGCGAGGCAGAAGCGATTCGCCAGCGCATTGGCTATATGAGTCAGAAATTCAGCTTGTATGACGACCTGACTGTGGGCGAGAATCTCGACTTCTACGGCGGCGTCTATGGCGTGCGCGGGGCGCGCCTGCGCCAGCGCAAAGCGGTCATCTTGGAGATGGCTGGCCTGATCGGCCGTGAGCGTACGATCACGCGCAGCCTCTCTGGCGGCTGGAAGCAGCGCCTGGCGCTGGGCGCGGCGCTGCTGCATGAGCCAGAAATGCTGTTCTTGGATGAGCCGACAGCCGGGGTTGATCCACTTTCGCGCCGCGCGTTCTGGGACTTGTTGTATGATCTGGCGGCAAGCGGTGCGACCATGCTGGTGACAACGCACTACATGGATGAGGCCGAGCATTGCCAGACATTAGCCTTCATCCAACGCGGCCGCCTCGTCGCCAGCGGCTCGCCGCAGGAGATCAAAGAGACGCAGATGCGCGGCCAGGTGCTGGAAGTGACGTGCGATCAGCCAGAGATGGCCGTGATCGCGCTGCGCAGTCGGCGCTTCGACGAGGCAGCGCGTGGTCGAAGCGCCAGCCTGTTCGACGAGGTGGCGCTCTACGGCGCGCTGGTTCACGTCATCAGCGCGGACGCGGCTGCGCAGCAAGATGTGGTGGCGCAAACGCTCGCTGCCGCCGGGGTGCACGTGATGGCGATCACGGCAATCACGCCGTCGCTGGAAGATGTGTTCATCGCCAGCGCGCGTCGCGAGGAGTGAGAGATGAAAGGTCTCATGAGGAGTCGCTGGCTGCGCGTGGTCTTTGGTGGCGCGCTGCTGCTGCTGATCGGCAGCGGCGCCTGGTATGCCTGGCAGCAGCGTGCGGCGATCCAATCAACATGGGTGCGGCTGGGTCTCACTGGGGGCGAAACAGGGTCAAACACGCTGGCGGCGTCCGGTTTCATCGAAGCCCCCACCCTGACCGTGGCGAGTGAAGTGAGCGGCCACATCACGCGCCTGCTGGTCAGCGCGGGGGATACGGTAGCTGCCGGCCAAGCCCTGGTCGAGATTGATATGACAATCCTGGAAGCGCAGATGGCCGAAGCGGACGCCGTGGTCGCCCTGGCTGAAGCGCAGTTGGCGCGCATCGTTGCCGGCGCGCGCGCCGAGGACATCCGCGTGGCGGCCATGGCGGTGGCCGCGGCGGAGGCGCGGCGCGACGGCGCGCAGCAGGCCTGGCAGGATGCTCAGATACTGCAAGCCAATCCGCAAGAGCTTGATCTGCAAATCGCCAACGCGCGCGCCCAGGTTGCGGTGGCCGAAAAGCGTCTCGTGCAGGCGACGGCGCTGAAGGACGCGGCTGAACTGTTGGCCGGCATGCGCGCACGTCAGGCCGCGACGGTGGCTGATTCACCCTACGTGGGGGAGGAGATCAAACGCCAGCTCAACGTGGGGTGGGATTTGGCGACGGCCGATGTCTGGAGCGCGTGGGCCAACCTGAGCCGGGCCTCGGCTGCGCGCGCCGCGGCGCAGCAGGCCTTGACCAACCTGTTAGCCGTGCGCGCAAATCCGCAGCTGGCGGCCATCCAAACCGCGCAGGCAGAGGCAAGTTATCGTCAGGCCGCAGCGGCTGTCGCCGTGGCGCAGGCGGCGCTGACGCAGGCGCAGGCTGGCTCCTCGCCCACGCAGCGCGACATCGCCCAACGCGGCGTGGTGCAAGCACGCGCCGCGCGTGACGCGCTCGCCGTTCTGCGCGCCAAGTATACGCTGCGCGCCCCGGCCGCCGGGCAGGTGCTGGAGTTGGCGGCGCATGTAGGTGAAACGGCCATGCCCGGCGTGACGTTGCTAAGCCTCGGCAACCTCGACACGGTAGACCTGGTCGTCTATGTGCCGGAGCCGGCCATGGGGACGGTTCACCTGGGCGAAACCACGACGCTGTGGGCCGACGCCTTCCCGCAGACTCCGTTTCGCGGCGAGATCGCCTGGATTGCGGATCAGGCCGAGTTCACCCCCAAGAACGTGCAGACGCAGAACCAACGCACGCAGACGGTTTACGCGGTGCGTCTGCGCATTGCCAACCCCGCCCACAGCTTGAAGCCTGGCATGGGCGCGGAGGTGGTGTTCGGCGCGGACGACGACAGTGGCGCCCAGGGTGGTCAGGCGCCTGCAGGCAATGGCGCCAGCCGCACGGCCGGCGTGCAAGGCTCAGGGGCTATCGAAGCCGATGTGCTGGCGCTGTCCAGCGAGACGGGCGGCCGCATTGTCGCGATCCACAGCGCCGAGGGCATGACAGTGACGCAGGGTCCGGCGTTGATCGAGCTGGATCGTACGCTGCTGCTGGCGCAAGAAAATCAGGCTGCCGCGGCCCTCGCCACCGCACAGGCCAACCTGGCGAATGTGGCGGCCCCGCCCCGCAGCGAGGCCATTGCGCTAGCGCAGGCCGACCTGGCGCAGGCTGAGGCCGGCCGCGACGGCGCGTACACGGTCTGGCAAACAGTGCAGGCGGTCATCACGCAGCCGCTGGAACTGAAGGCGCGCGTCGCGGCCGCCGATCGTGAGATCGCGCTGCTTGTGCAGCAGGTGGACGCCGCCAGGGCGATGGTCAAGTCCGCGGAAATCCAACGCGATGAGGCGGCGCGTCATGTGGCGACAGACGACGACCGCGCCCGGTCGCAAGCCGCCGTCAAGCAGGTGGAGGCCAGCCAGGCGAATCAGGCTGCAGTCGAGGCCGAGCTGGTTGGCGCGCGGCGTCAGCTGACCCTGCTGCAGGCGCTGGCCGCGAACCCGTTGGCGCTGCGCAGCCAGGCCAACAGTGCGCAGGCGGCCTACCGGCAGGCCGAAGCCACAGTGCAGCTGGCCCAGGCGCGCCTGACCGCGGCCCAGGCCAGTGCGCGCCCTGAGGATCTGGCCGTGGCGCAGGCGCAAGTAGACCAGGCCAAGGCCGCCGTGGCCCATCTCCAGGCGCAGCTGGCTCGCCTCACCCTACATGCGCCCCGCGCAGGCATTGTGTTGGAGCAGCCTGCGCGCGTAGGCGAACTGGCCGCGCCCGGCGCGGTTCTTCTGCGCCTGGCGGACCTCGATCAGGTCAGCCTGAAAGTCTATGTCCCAACCGCACAGATCGGCCAGGTGCAGATGGGGCAGGCGTTGTCCGTGGCCGTGGACGCGTATCCCGGCGAAGTTTTCACCGCCCATGTGACTGAAATCGCCAGCGCTGCCGAGTTCACCCCCAAGACGGTGCAGAACAGCGCTGACCGCGCCAACCTGGTGATTGCGGTCAAGCTGAGCCTGGAAAACGCCGATCATCGCCTGAAACCTGGTATGCCGGCGTCGGTCCGCTAAGCAACGCGAAAATGCAGGGCAGATCGCGTACGGGCGACCCTGCGTGTTCGCCCTGGAAACGAGAAGATGGAGAGCAGGCAACTTTCCTGCGCTTTCCTGGAGGTCGTGCATGACAGCGGAAGAACTTATGACCGAACTGCACAGCCGGGCGAACCCGGCCCATGTCGCGGGGATGGCGCGGTTTGGCATCAACGCGCATCAAACGCTGGGCATCTCGATCCCTGAGGTGCGCAGGCTTGCCAGGCTGGCGGGCCATGACCATGCGCTGGCGGCCGAGTTATGGGCGTCAGGCATTCACGAAGCGCGCATCCTGGCCTCCCTGGTGGATCACGCGCGTTGGGTCACCGAGGAGCAGATGGAGCAGTGGGTGAGCGATTTTGATTCCTGGGACGTCTGCGACCAGGTGTGCAGCAATCTGTTCGACCGCACGCCCTTCGCGTGGGACAAAGCCGTTGCCTGGAGCAGCCGGCCGGAGGAGTTTGTCAAGCGGGCCGGGTTTGTGCTGATGGCGGCGTTAGCGGTGCATGACAAGTCCGCGCCTGACGCGCGTTTCGAGGCATTTCTGCCTATCATCGCCCGCGAGGCCGGCGATGCGCGCAATTTTGTGAAGAAAGCGGTCAACTGGGCGCTGCGCGGCATCGGTAAGCGCAACCGCAACCTCAACGCGCAGGCTGTCGCCGCAGCGCAGGCCCTGGCGCTCAACGACAACAAGACCGCGCGTTGGGTGGCGGCCGATGCGCTGCGGGAATTGACCAGCGCGGCTGTGCAAGCGCGGCTGACCTGAAAAGGACCCGATGTCTCACACCAAGCCACCAAGAAGCTCTTGACATCTTGATGGCTTGGAATGAGGGCTGACTTGAAACGAATCCGAACCAGTACGGGACTCCTGGTCTGCTGACGCTGTCAGCCACGGTTGTGCATCACGGGTCAGCGCGTGCGCGGATCATGGCCCGTTGCGCTTGTTCAAGTCGGCGCTTGTCGGTATAATGTCTGCTGCAAGCACGCTTTGCCGCGTGAACCAGATACAGGGGGTGTCGCCTCGATGGTTGCTCGTTTGATTTCACTGGTGGTCAAGCCTGACGCGCTCGCCGCGTTCCTTTCCGCATCGCAGGTCGCGCTGGCGCATTCCCTGCGCGAGATGGGCGTGGTGCGCTTTGACATGCTGCAACAGGCCGATGACCCCACGCATTTCACCGTCTTGGAGATCTACACCGACGCTGAAGCCAGGGAGGCGCATTTGCGATCGAGCCATTTTCTAGGCTGGCGTCAGCAAGTCATGCCGCTGTTGGCCGAGCCGCTGCAATCGCTCCCCGTCACCCTGGTGCCACCCCTTCCTTATGAATTGCCCGCTCCATGAGCCAATTGCACATTGCACTCCTTTTCCATTTCAATCAAAACCTCAATCAGTTTAGCCATCTTGCCAGCCAGGCCTGCTACAAGGGGCTGCTGCATGTGCTGCGGCGGCACGCCCGCCTGCCCTTTGCCATCCACATGTCCGGCAGCCTGATTCATGCCTTGCAGTGGTACGATCCGGAACCGCTGCAACTGCTGGCCGACGGCATCAACGCCGGCCAGTTTACGCTCGTGGGCAGCACCTATGCGCAGAATGTGGCATACGCCAGCGATGATTGGGACAATCTGCTGCAGATGATGCTGCATCGTGAGGTCATGCAGCGCAATTTTGGCGTCAGCCCGGCCATCTTCTGGAACCCAGAGCGCTGCTGGCGCCAATCCCTGGCGCCCGTGTTAAGGGCGGGCGGCTATTCACACACGCTGATCGAAGGCGATTTCCTGCGCCAGGCCGGCAGCCCGCAGCCGCACGCCGTTTGGCAAACCGGCCAGGGCGATCATTCCATCACCCTCTTCAACGATGACCAACACCTGAAGAATGTGATGAATTACGCCATCTGGACTGGACGCACCGGCCGCGCCCTCGACTACCTACGCACGCTGGCCGCGCAGCCTGACAGTGACAGCTACTATCTGTGGTACGCTGAGGATGCGGAGGCGACGGGCCTCTGGGGTCATGCGCGCGGCGTCCTGCCGCAATCGGCCTGGGCCAATCTCGATCGCTTGCTCACCGAGTTGGAGCAGCAACCGTGGCTGGCGATTACCGCGCCGACGCAGGCGCCCAAGCCGCAGGGCGTTCTGCCCGTCATACCCGATGGACAGGCCTCGTGGATGGTGGCGTCGCTGCGCGCCACGGGCAAGCCTTATCATGAGGACGGTTACCAGGACTGGTTCGATTTCAACGCGCGCTCGCCCAAACTGGCCTATTTTCGCAGCCTTTTCGACGGGATTCGTGCGCGCTTGCAAGCCAGCCAGGCCGCGCCGCCGGCCAACGACTCGACTGAGCCTTCGGCGAGCCTTCGGCATGAGCGCTCAGTCGAACGCTCAGTCGAACCGCTCGCCGAAGTCGCGGCCGCGGCGCGCCTCATCGCCCAGGCCCACCTGGCACTGGCCGCGCATCAGTATGAATTTGGCTGTATCGGCATCGGTCAGCCGGGCGATCGCCAATGGGAGATGGCACGCGCCGCGCTGGTGTGTCTGCGTGCGGCCGAACTGGCTGCGGCCGCCGTGTCTGCGCCGGATTTTTCAGGTCGCCGCGACGCGGTCGTGGATAGCCCACACCTGTCCGCTGCCGACCCCGAAGCCGCCAGTGATCCTTTCGATTGGCGCGCGGAACGACGCCAGCAGTTGGCGAATGCGCCCGCCGCGGCGACTTCACCCGGCGTGCGCTGTTGGCGCGAAGATGTCAATGACGACGGCCAGGAGGAGATCTGCCTGGCGAGCGCGCGCCTCTTTGCCGTCCTGACCGCGCTGGGCGGCCGTCTGCTGTACGCCTTCGATCTCCAGGAGGGTGTCTCCTGGGTGGGCAACGAAAACGCCATGCCGCCGGCGCCTTTTAGCCAGGACGGCGCCTATCCGGTGATCACGCGCACCTGGCCGATGGCCTGGATTCCCACGACCTTCGAGGCCGATGTCAGCAGCTTCACGGCGGCTGCGGCCGACCCGCGTATCCTCTGGGGACAATTCCTGCCTGACGATTGGTGGGATGGCGAACCAGAAACGACGCCGACCTACTTCGCGCCCGCCTTGCCTGCCCCCTCGCCGCCGGAGTGGCGTCCGGTTGCGGCGCAGACGCGCGCCCTGGCCGATTATCTTTGGCTGGATGACCATCTTGTGCTCGAACCGGCTGAGAATGTGGCCTGGGACGTCGTTGAGACGGCCGACGGCGTCATTTTTTCTGTACAGCGCGACACGTTTACCCTGCGCAAGCAGGTGACGCTGCACGCCGATGGCCTGGAAGTGGTGTATCGCCTGCGCCTTGCCGCGGCTCGCCTGAGCGTTCGACTGAGCGCTCACGCCGAAGGCTCGCCGGAGTCTGCAGCGCCGGTTGCCGTACGCCTGGTCATCGAGAATGAGCTGTGTCCATCCAGCGTGGATCTGCTGGATGCCGGCCGCCAGGCCGCGGTTTACTGGCAGGCGGACGGACTGCCGCAAGCCAGCGCCGATGCGGGCACGCGCGGGGTGCTGAACCGGGCTGTCAACTACCTGGCGGTGTTCCAGGCGCAGCCCGCGCCCGACGATGTCGCCGGCGCGGATGGCCTCTTTGCCCTGACCCTGGCGCCGCAGTTTTCCTGGCGCTTGGCGCCGGGAGAGGAGGCTGTTCTGGGTCTGCGCTGGCGGGCGTTGAAGGTTGCCGCCTAGCCGCGCCCGTCATGAATGGTCGCGCTGATCCGCCGGATTGCGCCGGCGCGCCGCGTTTTCATGGATCAATCATGGATGGCAAGCAAGCCATGTGCACTTTCGGAGGTTAGGCCCGCATGACCACAGACGACACTCTGGCCGATGAACGGGAAGCCCGACGTCAGCAAGAAATTGCCCGCAGCGCCCTCAGCCTGCAAGCGCGTGACCCTCGCGTGCGCGAGGCCGCGGCCCGCCGCCTGGGCGATTTGCGCGCGCCGCCCGCTCCGCTGTTGACCGCGCTGCATGATCCGAATAGCTTCGTGCGCGCGGCCGCGGCGCATGCCCTGGGGTTGAGCGACGTCAGCGGCGCAGGTGACGAGGAATTGAAATCCGAGGTGATCGAGCAGCTTCTAGCTGCCATTGACGACCAGAACGATTACGTGTGCGAGGCCGCGCTCGGCTCCCTGGGTCTTTTGAATGCCCAAGAAGCGCGTGACCAGGTGCTCGAATGCTTGAACGATGAGAGCGAGCGCGTGGTCAGGGGCGCGGTGACCGCCCTGGGGCGCCTGGGTGCGCCGGAGGACGGTGAACGAGTCGCCGCATTTCTCGACCACCCGCAGCCGGCCATGCGCCTGGCGGCCGTACGCGCGGTTGGGCTGTTGAACTACGCGCCCGCCGCGCCGAAACTACTGGCCGGCCTGATCGCTGATCGCCGGCTCGATCTGCCCCGCCGTGTGCGCCTGCCCTTGCTCACCGCTTACGTCGAGGCCCTGTCGCGCTTACACGCGCGTGAGGCCATTCCCTTGTTGGTGGAACTGGCGCAGCAAGAGATCGGCGTGCGCACGGCGGCTGTGGAGACGCTGGTGCGCTGGCAGGCAGCCGAAGTCGCGCCGCTCCTCATCGCGCTGCTGGGTGATCCCAGTTGGCGCCTACGCCGCGCCATGCTGCGCCTCTTGCGCCAGGCGAACTACCGGCTGGCGCTGCCGCTGGTGCGCCCGCTGCTGCGAGATGAGCGCGATGCCTTGCGCGAAATGGCCCTGACCATCGTCACCGAATGGGGCGATGCGGCGGCTGTGGATTCGGTGCGCCAGATAGCCTTCAGCGATCCCAATCCGTTCCGGCGGCCGCAGGCCGTGATCAGCCTGGCGCTGTTGGCCGGCGCGAGCGCGCTGCCTGACCTGATCAAATTGACCGGCGATCTCAACGGCCATGTGCGGCGCGCGGCGGCCGAAGCCCTGGGTCGCCTGCCTGGTCTGCCGCCGGCCGCGGTCAATGCGCTGCAGCGCCTGCTCGATGATCCAGTGGCTGGCGATGCCGCACGCGCGGCGCTGGCGGTGCAAGGCGAACCTGGTTTCGATGCATCGCCGCCGCGGCAACCGCCTATGCTGGCGCCGCCGGCCTTGCAACCGCGGATTCCAGTGCTGCTTGAGATGCTGCAGGAATGGCAGACGACGCTGCCGGCGTTAACCTCACCTGACCAATTGGCTGCGGTCGCGCAGCTCGATCAGGCGCTGACACACCTCATCCGCGTGCTGCGCGAGGCCGCCGACGGTTAGGCGCAGGCAGATGCATCCTTTAGAGCAGACCGCGCCGACGCCACGCAAGCGTTTGGGTTTATAGGCGCTCAAGCCTTAGCAGCAAGTCAGGTAACAGGCCGAGATGTTCGAGCTGGTAGAAGCCTGGGTGATCAGTTGGCGGAGATTCAGCCAGTTCGTGCGCCCATGTCAAATGATGGGGAACGTACACGGCGCAGGCGCCGAGCGCCAGCACCGGTAAAATGTCGGAGCGCAGTGAGTTGCCGACCATGAGAAACCGGCTTGGCGCAATCCCGTGTCGCTGCAAGAGGGCTGCGTAGCTGGTCGGACTTTTGTCGCTCACGATTTCGACATGGCGGAAGTAGCGGGCCAAACCGGAGCGAGCCATCTTCGTCTCCTGGTCGCGCAAATCGCCTTTAGTAATCACCATGAGCGGGTAGGTTTCGGCCAACGCGGCGACCGTTTCGGCTGCATGTTCAAGCAGTTCAACGTCGGCCGCCAGCATGGCTTTGGCCGTATCAATGATCGTTTGGATATCGCCGCCGGAGATGCGGTTTTCCGTCAATTCCAGGGCCGTTTCGATCATCGAAAGCGCAAAGGCTTTGATGCCGTAGCCAAAGTGCTGCAGATTGTGCATCTCGGTCTGGTAGAGACGCTCATCAATCCATTCTGGGGGCTGATAATGGCTGAGGAGCTGCCTGAACCTGGCCTGAGTGTTGACATAAAGACGCTCATTGTGCCACAGCGTATCATCGGCATCAAAGGCAATCGTTTCGAATCGAGACATGGCTTTACGTAGTCCTCCGCGGCGTCGGCGAGAGCCGGCCGGCAACCTGGATGATCAAGAAAACACCTGCCAGCAGGAAAATCACCACGCCATAGGCCCGCCCGATGCCGAAGGCATCGGCCAGGCGTCCCAGCACCAAGGGAAGCGTCAGGATCGCAAGGCCCGAAGCCAGCGTGGCGCGTGCGCTGGCCTGGACTGTGTTACTCCCCGCCGCGCCGATGGCCAGCGAGAGGATCAGGGGGTAGAGGCTGGCGATACCTAACCCGGTGACAAGCAGGCCGGCCAGTCCCAGCCCTGTGATCCGCGCCTGCCAGAAAAGCAGGAAACCGACGCCTGCCACCAAGATAGACCCTGTGACAACGTGCGGAGTGGAAAATCGTCGCACCAGCAGGCTTCCTGCCAGGCGGCCGAGAGCCATGCCCACAAAGAACAGGCTGACGGCCTGGGCGGCAGTCGTGATGGACATCCCCAGCGCGTTCTTCAGGTAATCAGCGCTCCAGGAAACCATACAGAATTCAGCCGAAACAGCCAGGACGATCGCCGTCCAGAACGCCCAATACACGAAGGGCAGGGGCTGCCTGGCCTGGGCAAGGGCTGCCGGAGTCGAAGCTGGTGAGGGAACAGAGGCTTTCCTGAAACTCAGGTACAGCAAGATGGGCGTCAAGGCAACCATCCCTAAGGACACCCGCCAGCCTCCCTCCACACGAGCAAACCAGCCCACGAGCAGCGGTGCGGCCACCACCACCAGCGAGGAAATGACGTTGGCTTCTGTCAGCGCGACCGCTCGCATCTCGCCGTGTTGATCCGACAGGGCGGAAGGCACAATGGCCAGGATCAGTGAACCGACTAATCCCATCAGAAAGGAAGCGCCGATCGTGATCGGGGGCGTCCTGCCGGCCACCAGGAGGAGGGCGCCCAGGCTCATGCCGCCAGCGCCGATCCACAGTGCACGCCCGCGCCCCACGCGCTCGATCAGCCAGTGGCCGCCTAAGCCAGCCAGTAACATGCCGATGGCAAACGCCGTGAAATGCAGACTGCTCACGGTGTACGATAACTTCAGTTCGTCTTTCAAGAAGGGCGTGATCGGACCCAGGACATTGAGGAAATAACCATAGAAGGCTAGAAGCAGGTAGGCCAACCAGGTGAAGCGATTCCGCTGAAAGGTTTGAGTCAAAATGCACTTCTCTTTACGATAGGGTCATCGTGCGACCATCCCTCAAGTCAACGATCGGGAATTATCTGTTGTCCCAACATTCTGAATCGCAATGTCTTGAAGCTAGGGTGCGGGTTAAAGATTCGCAGGTTTGTAGTTGGCGTTTTTACGAGGCAATCACCTGAATTGGATACTGCGCAAACAAAGGGTCAACGCTCAACACAGGAATGTTCTCCACCATGGCTTGTGCGATAAGTAGGCGGTCAAATGGGTCTTTGTGGTGGAAGGATAGCTGTTGTATGCCAAATACGTGCGCAGCTTGCACTGATAAGAGCTCAATGCGATTCGCGCGTTCTTGCTCGTGAATGATTTCTTGCAGTGGGCGATTCAGATCAAGCTTGCCCAGTTGGGCTTTGATCTGCATTTCCCATATGCTGGCGACACTCAGCACCAAGCTGTTCGCTTCATCTTCACACAACTGCAAGACACGCGCGGGTAGTTTCTCCGATTCACTATCCCACCAAATGAAGATTTGCGTATCCAGAAGCAGTCTCATACTGTGCCCAGCCAAAATTCATCCGGCAAGGGGTCATTGAAATCGGCATGCATCCGCATCGCACCTTGGTGCAAGCCAGCAATACGGCGTTTACGGGGCGATTTCACGGGAACGAGCCTGATCAGCGGGACATTATCTTTGGCGATGACAACGTCACCACCTTTCAGGGCCAATGTCATTAGTTGGAGTAGCTGTGTTTGTGCTTCGTGGATATCTACCGTTGTTGCGCTCATCTCCTGTCTCCCTGTTGTCGTTGAAAAGACTCAATAGATCGGCAAAGTCGGAGTTTGGGTTCGATAGAGCCTGTTCTCGTCATGCGCAGTATAGCACCGATGGTCTTCTCTGCCCAACGGCGCTTTCTTGTTCAGGTCCAGTTTTTTGCTGGGTGATCCATTGGTAACAGATCTTTGCCCCGTGAATCCTGACCGTCTTCCGGGGTGGTTTGGCGAACGCCGGCGAGAACGCTTGAATCCTATCCACCGCCTCGCGCTCGAATACCCGTTCCCCGCATACAGAACATTCGTAGCTAACATGGCCCGCTTGATGCGGCGGAGAATAGCTCATCGCTTGTCACATCGTGCTTGTATCATACCCCATCACCTAAAAATCGCCCCAGAAACTGCCTCCGGCTTCATTGGCACAGTGGCTCTGTTACACCGCGTGCTTGATCGCCTCGACCGTGGCCGGATTCTCCAGCGACGACAGGTCGCCGGGGTCATGCCCCAAGTAGGCGGCGCGGATAACCCGGTGCATCACCTTGGCGTTGCGCGTCTTGGGCAGCGCACTGACGAACTTGATCGCCTTGGGCTGCAAGGCCTTGCCCATCTCGGCAATCACCATGGCTTGCAGCGCCTGGCGCAGGGCCTCATTGGCCTCATGTCCCGACCGCAGGACGCAGAAGCAGACTACCTCCTGTCCCTTGATCTCGTGCGGCACGCCGATGACAGCCGCTTCGATCACGGCCGGGTGGCGAATCAAGACCGATTCGATCTCGGCTGGACCCAGGCGCTTGCCCGCGACTTTGATCGTGTCGTCCGAGCGCCCCAGGATGTACCACAGGCCATCCTCATCAATCGCCGCCCAATCGCCGTGCACCCACACGTCCGGGAAGCGTGACCAGTAGGTGTCGAGGTAACGCTGCGGATCGCGCCAGAAACCGCGCGTCATGCCGATCCAGGGCTGGCGTACGACCAATTCGCCCACCTGGTTGCGCACCGAACGGCCGTGGTCATCTACGACATCGGCCGCCATGCCCGGCGCCGGCCCCGTAAACGCACCGGGCTTGAGCGGTGCCAGCACATGACCCATGACGATGCCGCCGGAAATTTCGGTGCCGCCGGAGTAGTTGATGATCGGCTTGCGTCCCTCCAGCACGGTGTTGAAGAACCACAGCCATGATTCCGGGTCCCACGGCGAACCGGTGGAGCCAGCCAGGCGCAGGGTGGAGAGATCGTGCTGCTGGACGGGCGCCGCGCCATGCGGCCGCAGGGAACGAATGAGCGTGGGTGAGACGCCGAGCGCAGTGACGCCGTGCTGCGCAACCAGCGCCCAGGTGCGATCCACGTCGGGAAAGTCGGGTGCGCCGTCGTAAAGCACCATGGTCGCGCCCAGGAGCAGCGTGCCGAAGACCAGCCACGGCCCCATCATCCAGCCCATATCCGACATCCAGTAGACGGTATCGTCCTCGTGCACGTCCAGCCCGAAGGCCATGTCCTGCGCGGCTTTGATGGGGAAGCCGCAGTGCGTGTGCACCGCGCCTTTGGGGCGTCCGGTGGTGCCGGAGGTGTAGATCAGCATGACCACGTCTTCGGCGCTGGTGCGTTCCGTCTCGGCTCGCTGCGGCTGACCTGCCATCACATCGGCCCAGTGGTGATCGCGTCCCTCTGTCCAGGGGATGGCGCTGTGCGCCCGGTTAACCACGATGACATGCTGCACGCTCGGCGCGTGCAGGAGCGCCTCATCGGCCACTGGCTTCAGCGGCACGACGCGGCCGCGGCGCAAGAAGCCGTCGGCGGTGAACAACGCCTTGGCCTCCCCGTCGGCCAGGCGGCTGGCGACCGCGCCCGCGCCATAGCCGGAAAAGAGCGGCAGAATGACGCCGCCGATCTTGGCAATCGCGAGCAGCGCAATCACCACTTCGGGGATCATGGGCAGGAAGAGGCCAATCGCATCGCCTTTGCCCAGGCCCAACGCGCGCAGCCCCGCGGCCATGCGGTTGACCTCACGGTAGAGGTCGCCGTAGGTCAGCACACGCACGGCGCCTTCTTCGCCTTCCCAGCGCAGCGCAGCGCGGTTGACCGTGGGCGTGCTCTGCCATTTGTCCAGGCAGTTGTGCACGATATTCATCATGCCGTCCACGCACCACACCGGCCATTGGATGCCGCGGCTAACATCCACAATCTGGCGGTAGGGCGCGTAGAACTCAATGCCCAATTCGGCCAGCACCGCTTCCCAGAACCAGCCGATGTCGTCGGTCGAACGCTGGTGCAGCTCCTCGAACGAACTGATGCCGTGCCGGTTCATGAACTGCTGCAGCCGGCTGCGCGCGATCACCTCGGCCGATGGCCGCCAGACAATCTCTCCCCCGCCCACAAACGAAAACTCATCCGTCATACTGCCCTCCGCTCACTGTCCACCGCTCTCCGATCTCCGGTCTCGGATCACAGAATCCGCTTCCCCAGCAGCGAACAGACCAACTCCACCGCCAGTTCCGCCGTCTTATTGCCGTGATCCAGGATCGGGTTGATTTCAACCACGTCAACGGCTGCCACGCGGCCGGACTCGGCCAGCAGTTCCATCAGGAGATGGGCTTCACGGTAGCTGAGGCCGCCGGGCACCGGCGTCCCCACGCCGGGCGCGAAGTCCGGGTCGAGCGCATCCATGTCCAGGCTGATGTGCAGGCGCGGGAAGGCGGCCAGGCGGTCCAGCACGCGGCGGGCGATGCGCGCCATCCCCTGTTCATCAATCTCGCGCATCGTGAAGACGGTGATGCCGCTCTGCTTGAGCTGCAGCCGTTCCGCGCCGTCCAGGTCACGCACGCCGATCATGACGATCTGCGCCGGCTTGAGTTGGCTGTGGCGTCCGATCTCGGCCAGGCTGGCTGCGCCAAGCCCCAAGAGCGCAGCCACCGGCATTCCGTGGATGTTGCCGCTGGGTGTGGTTTCCGGGGTGTTGAAATCGGCGTGCGCGTCAATCCAGAGCAGGCCCATCGCACCCACGCTGCCCGTGCCGGCGACAGTCCCCATGGCGATCGAATGGTCTCCGCCCAGGAAAATCGGCAAGTCTGGTCCGCCTGCCAGGGCGGCGGCGCGGGTGTACAACTCCTGCGTCACCTGCGCAATGGCGGGCAGATGGCGCAGATCGTTGGCGCGGGTGATTGCCTCGGTCGAGGCTTCGGGCACCGGCACATTGAGGTTGCCCTCATCGCGCACCTGGTAGCCCAGGCGCTCCAGGTGCGCCTGCAGACCCGCGTAGCGCAGCGCGCTTGGCCCCATGTCCACCCCGCGGCGCTGCTGGCCCAGGTCCATCGGCACGCCGATGATACGCAGGCACTGCCCGGCGGCGGCATCAGGTTGCTGACGCATAGCCCACCACCTGCGGATCGCCCCACACGGCCCAATTCCAACGCGCATCGCCCAGGCCATCCGTCACCAGCTGCACCGTGACCTCGCGGCCGGCCAGGGACGGCAGCACGATTTCGACGGGGTCCCAGCGGCAGGAGGCTTTGAGCGTGCTCCACAGCTTGTGGCCGTTGACGTAGAGACGAAAAGCAACCGGGTTGTTGTCCGTAATCAGCGAACCATCACGCACACCGACGCTGGCCCGGAAGCGCAATCGCTCCACGGCCATCGGCACCGTGAATTGATACTCGATCACAGCCGCGCCTGCCACCGGCGGGTGTTCCCAAATCGCCGGCCGCAGCTCGCCGCCGCTGGAAGCCGGTCCCACCTTGATTTCCATGCCGGCCGGGGCCTGCGTGGATGCCTGGCGGGCGTTGGCGAACTGCTCCACCATGTCGAAGCGCCAGATCACCTGCGGCTGACTGCCTTCCAACTCGCCCAGCGTAGGCGAGCGCCATTGCTCTTCCTGCCACTTCAGGAAACTGATGAACTCGGACAGGCGCACCAGGCTCTCTTCGTTGAGATCTGTGATGCGCCGTGTAATCTCAGCGAGAATCTCGGTTCGTTCATCCAAATCAATATCAATTGACATAACGCTTCCATAATCTCGAATCAGCGTTTTATCATTCAGGACGGATTACGTGAGCTTTGCCAGCACGTCGTTCAGCGTAGGGCTTCCGATTTCTTGCAGTTCATAGCCCACGCGCTGCGTGGGGCGGTTGATGCGCAGCACACGCGTCAGGTCAATCGGGGTGGCGATGATCACCAAGTCGCACGGGATGTTGTTGATGGTCTCTTCCAGGTCGGCGACCTGGGCATCGCCGTAGCCCATGGCGGGCAGCACGGCGCCGGTGCGCGGATATTTGATGTAGGTGTCGGCAATCGTGCGCACGGCATAGGGGCGCGGGTCAATAATCTCGGCCGCGCCAAAGCGCCGCGCAGCCACCACGCCGGCGCCATAGGCCATCTCTCCATGCGTCAGCGTGGGGCCGTCTTCTACCACCAGCACCGCCTGGCCGCGGATGGCCGCTGGATCACTGACCGAAATGGGTGAAGCCGCTTCGATCATGATCGCCTTCGGATTGACGCTCCGCACGCTGTCGCGCACGCGGGTGATCGGGTCAAGGTCTGCGGTGTCCACCTTGTTGATGACCACCACATCAGCCATGCGCAGGTTCGTCTCTCCTGGGTGGTAGGTCAGTTCGTGTCCTGCACGGTGCGGATCGGCCACCACGATGTAGATATCCGGCTTGTAGAAGGGGAAGTCATTGTTGCCGCCGTCCCACACGACCACATCGGCCTCTTCCTCGGCCGCGCGCAAGATGCGCTCGTAATCCACGCCTGCGTAGACCACCACCCCGCGGTCGAGATGCGGCTCGTACTCCTCGCGCTCCTCAATCGTGCACTGGTGCGCGTCCAAATCCTGGTACGAGGCAAATCGTTGGCATGCCTGGCTGACCAGGTCGCCATAGGGCATGGGATGCCGCACCGCAGCGACCTTTTTGCCCTGGCCGCGCAGAATGTCGCACACGCGGCGCGTGGTTTGGCTCTTGCCGGAGCCGGTGCGCACGGCGCCGATGGCAACCACTGGCTTGCGCGAGGTGAGCATCGTGGCATGTGGGCCAAGCAGGCGGAAATCAGCGCCCGCGGCCATCACCTGCGATGCCTTGTGCATCACATACTCGTGCGCCACATCGCTGTAGGCAAACACCACCTGATCCACGGCCAGCTCGGCAATGAGGCGGGTAAGATCAGATTCGGGATAAATTGGGATGCCATCAGGGTAGAGCGGGCCAGCCAATGCCGCCGGATAGCGACGCCCATCAATGTTGGGAATCTGCGTTGCGGTGAAGGCGACGACCGCGTATTCCTCGCGGCCACGGAAATAGACATTGAAATTGTGGAAATCGCGCCCGGCGGCGCCCATGATCAAAACTCGTTGCTTCACCATTGAATGTTGGTCCTTTCTGATGGACGGTTTCCAGCGGGTGCGCCTATGCACCGCTTGACAACGATCGTCAGTGTAGTTGTGCGGTCAAGGTTTCTTGCTTTTACGTTCGGCGCTGGCCGTGCTCTTATTCACGATGCTGCCGAGAACTCCGTTGATGAAACGAGGGCTGCTGTCGCTGCCGAAGTCTTTGGCCAGTTCGATGGCCTCGTTGATGACTACTTTGACAGGGGCATCGCGCGTGATTGTCATTTCACACAGCGCCATGCGCAGGAGGTTGCGGTCAATCACTGCCACTTGTTCGAGCGGCCACTCGGGCGCATGCTGTTGGATGATGGCGTCCAACTTGGCCCTGTTTTCCAGCACCGTGAAAAAGAGGCGCCGCGCGAACGACTCGGCTTCGACATCGGTTGGATCTTCTACCAACCGGTTATCAATGACCAGCAATGGGTCATGATGAACCGTATCCGTTTCATAGAGCGCCTGGAGCACGATGGTCCGGGCTTGGCGACGGGCTGCTTTCACACCGATAGCTCCTTGTTTTGCTCTTGACGTGCTGTCTTAGCGGCGGCGCGCACGATGTTCCGCGGCGTTTTCTTGGCCCCCGCTGCCCATCTCAACCGCGTCAATGTGCACATTGACCTCGCGCGTTTTCATGTCCACCATGGTCTGCATGGCGCGTGTGATCTCAGTCTGCAGCGTTTGGGCCAACTCGCGCATGTTGACTTGACTTGACACCACCAGCCGCACACCCACGGCCACGCTGTTATCCTGGGCCAGCTCGATCCGTAAACCGTCCGCGCTGGCGGTGCGCGTTTTGCCAATGCTGCCTAATTTGGGCATGCTGTGGTTTGAGAAGCGCACCACGCCTTCCTGGCTCAAGACAGTTTGACGCACAATGGTCAGAAGGACTTCGGGTGCGATGGTTACGCGGCCCAGGTGTGCGCTGTCGCTGACAACGCCGACTTCGCCCGCAGCCATCTCGGCGGCTTCTTTTTCTTGTTTCATGGCCTTCCTGTTCCGTAACGGCGTCTTGTCGTCGGGCGCAACGCTGACATCTGCCTGCAAGGGGGCAGGCGCGATGGCGTTCTGCTACTGCATCACCAGTCCACCGTCTACGCTCAGCACCTGCCCGGTGATGAAGCTGGCGCCGGGGGATGCAAAAAACGCAACCGCCTCGGCGATATCCTCGCCTGTGCCCAAACGGCCCAACGGCGTCATCGCAATCGCCTGCTGGCGCGCCTCTTCTGGCAGCACCTCGGTCAAGGCGGTAGGGATGAAACCAGGCGCAATGGCGTTCACCGTTACCTGACGCGAGCCAACTTCTTTGGCCAGGCTCTTCGTGAAGCCGATGATGCCGGCCTTCGACGCGGCGTAGTTGGTTTGGCCGGCCGCGCCCGACAGGCCCACGACCGAGGTAATGTTGATGATGCGCCCTGACCGCTGCTTGAGCATGGGCCGTAGCACCGCTTTCGAGCAGTTGTAGACGCTCTTCAGATTCGTGGTGATCACGGCGTCCCAATCGGCCTCTTTCATCATCATGATCAGATTATCGCGTGTCGTGCCGGCGTTGTTCACCAGGATGTCAATGCGACCGTAGGCGCTGAGCGTCGCCTTGACCAGCGCGGCCGCTTCCTCCACCACACTCACATCGGCCTGCACCACGAGGGCCTCTCCGCCGGCTGCTTTGATCTCAGCCGCCAGCGCGACCGACGCGTCGGCGCTGGCGCGATGATTGATCACTACCTTGGCTCCGCGCGCGGCCAACAGCCGCGCCACGGCCGCTCCAATGCCGCGCGAAGCGCCGGTGACAATGGCCACTTGACCGTCAAGCGAGTTCACAGCTGCCTTTCCTCCATCAATGACTACAGGAGCGCGCGCATCTGTTCGATGCCTGCCGCATCGCCGACATTGAGCGCGCCCACATCCTTGACAATCCGTTTCACCAATCCCGTCAAAACGTTGCCCGCGCCGATCTCGATGAACAAGTCAGCGCCTTCCGCAGCCATCATGCGTACAGAGTCCTCCCAGCGCACACCAGCCGTCAACTGGCCCACGAGTTCGCGGCGGATTTCCTCCACCGTGGTCAAGGGCAGCGCGGTGATGTTGCTGACCACGGGCGTACGCGGGGGCCAGAGGTCAGTCGCCGTAATGGCCCGGCTCATCTCCACAGCCGCCGGCGCCATCAAAGGCGAATGGGCGGCAATACTGATGGGCAGGCGGATGGATTTGCGCGCGCCGCGTGCCTTGGCAATCTCCAGAGCCTGCGCCAGCGACGCGTCATCGCCTGAGATGACTACCTGACCGGGGCTGTTGTAATTGGCAACCTGCACCACGCCGCCTGTCAAGGTGCGCGCCTCGGCGCACACCGCATCTACCGCGGCGGCATCGAGCGCCAAGATGGCAGCCATGCCGCCAGGCGCCGTCTCATCAGCCTCGCCCATGAGCTGGCCGCGCAAACGCACGAGACGCAGGCCGTCGGCAAAACTGAGCACGCCCGCAGCCACCAGCGCGCTGTATTCCCCCAAACTGTGTCCGGCGACGAACTGAGCTGGTGGAGCCTGACCGAGCGCGGCTTCGATAGCGCGCCACGCCGCGATGCTGGTGACGAAGAGCGCGGGCTGCGTGTTGATGGTTTGGTTGAGCGCCTCAGCGGGGCCATTGAAGCACAGATCAGACAAGGAAAAACCAAGCAGCTGGTCAGCTTCGGCAAAGACGGCGGCAGCCGCGGCGAGGGAGCCGGCCAGGGCCTGCCCCATGCCGACAACCTGCGAGCCTTGACCAGGGAAGATGTAGGCAATATGTGGCATAGTCGGATGTAAAGTAATCGCTACGAAAGACGAAGGACGAATTTAGGCTGCCAGGCGCTGCGTTTCGTCCTTCGTCATCAAAGTGCGGCGGGTGTTCGGTTAAACCGGCGCCGCGTTGAGCATGGTCGCGCCGTAGAGGGAAAGCGTTGACGGCAGCCGTTCGGTAGGCATCAGCTTGACCATGCCTGCATTCGCCCCCATCAGCGCCGGTCACTATCGCCGTGTTCCCCATTCGGCGTCGGCTTGCTTATGCGGCCGGCTTCTTCTTGTCTTTGTCTTCCTGTTTGACTACTTCGACGCCCTTGTAGTATCCGCAGCTTGGGCAAACCTGGTGCGCCATGCGCGGCGTCTTGCAGTGAGGGCACTCTACCAGGTTAGGCAGCGTGATGGCGTCGTGCGCGCGGCGGCGATGCGTGCGGCCATGCGAGAAACGACGTTTCGTTAATGGTGGCATTGGTGAACAATCTCCTCTAGACTCTTTTGGTATCTTGTGTTTTATTCGTGAGCCCGCCGCTGGTTGCCTGCCCGTTGGGGTAATCCAGGGGCGCAGTCCCCACATACGTCACGTATTCAATAAACGGCTCAAGGCCGCCCAACGTGCATCTTCAGACTCGCGTTGGCACCCACACGGGCCTTCGTTGAGATCTTGCCCGCAATTGGAGCATAGTCCCCGGCAGTCTGGCCGGCAGAGGGCGGTTGGTTCAGCCGCTAACAACAAGTCCTGACGGATGATCTCAGCCAGGTTGAGGATGTGCTGTGCATCAATCAGCAGAGCCATATCCTCGCCAGGATCAACCGGCAACGCGGTACCCGTGAGCACGTCCACCGTGGACTTGAACTCCTCTTCGATCTCAAACCGAGTCGGCAGCTCCAACGGCCTCAAGCAGCGCTTGCACTCCATGGCCACGGTCGTCTGCAATTGGCCGGTTGCTAAAACGCCCCCCGGAATGTGCAGCATCTGAATCTGACCGGTGACCGGGGACACCAGCCGCAGCTCCGCGACCAATTCGTGGACATCTTCTTCCAGCTCATAACGTCGCGTTGCGCCAACCGGTGCTTTCAGAAGCTGGGCAACATTAAATTCCAAATCCATCGGACGCTATCCATTATGAAGGGGGGACGCCATCGCGTCAGATCACACTTGACCACGGCTTGCTTGCTTATCAAGCAGCACGACATTATAGGCGAGAGTACGCCAGGCGTCAAAATTGTTGGCTTCTGTCCTTAGCTGGCGCTTGGCTTCAGGACCTCGATGCCGTTGCGGACCTCCGTCAGCATCCGTTCCAGGTGTTCGCCCAGGTTCTGCAGGGAATGCACGGCGTAGTCGTCGGCATCATCGCGCAGCTGCGCCCTTTGCATTTCGGCGTCCTGCAGGAGAGCGGCGGCCCGCTGCTGCGCGGCCTGCGTGATGTCGTGTTCGTTCACCAGTTCCGCGGCGCGTGTGCGTGCACGCGCCACGATGCGGTCCGACTCCTCCTTGGCCTGGGCCAGGATGCGGTCACGTTCTTGCACCGTCCGCTGCGCTTGTTTGATCACCTCGGGCACTGTCATGCGCATCTGTTCAATCAACCGATTGAAGTCGGTTTCGCTCACCAGCAGCCGGCTGGTCAGGGGGACGCGCCAACTGCTGCGCAAAAGGTTGTCAAACTGGTCTACGAGCTGCAAAATCTCCATGCCACTCACGATCCTTCCACTCGCTGTTACCTGCGCCACGTTGGCCGCGGGCGCAGCCTATGCCGCGGGCGATGCCAATCCAACGACCTTACGCTGAAGCGCCTCTTCGACATGCGCAGGCACTAGATCGCTCACCGCCCCATTCAGCAAGGCCACCTCCTTGAGAATGGTCGAGCTGAGATACAGGTATTCCAGGCTGGTCATCAGGCCAACCGTCTCAACGTTGGGCGCCAATTTTTTGTTGGTCAGCGCCAACTGGAACTCAAATTCAAAGTCAGAGATGGCGCGCAAACCGCGCACCACCACCCGCGCGCCGACCTCGATGGCAAAATCAACCGTCAGGCAGCTGTACAACTGCACGGTCACGTTGGGAAGGTGCGCCAGGGCCTGGCGGGCCATGCGCGTGCGCTCTTCTGTGCTGAAAAGCAGGCGCTTGGCCGGCCGATCGTATAGCCCCACGATGACATGCTCAAAAAGGCTGGCCGCACGCGTGGCGATATCAATGTGTCCGTTGTGAATTGGGTCGAAGGTGCCTGGATAAAGGGCGATCGTCATGGCTCTAGCTTACATCTCCTTGTCCGTGCCAGAAACGTTCCAGCCGGGCTGCCAGGTTGCGATGCTCGGGCAGGCTCAGACTCGCATCCAGATCTAGCAGGTGCTGCGCTTCGGTGCGCGCCATATCCATCAGGTTGGCATCACCCAGGCTGGCCATCTGCAAGCCGGGGATGCCGCTTTGGCGCGTGCCCAGGAAATCGCCGGGGCCACGCAGCTGCAGGTCAATCTCTGCCAGTTTGAAGCCGTCTTGCGTCTGCGCCATCGCGCGCAGACGTTCGTCCTCCGTCTGATCGGTGCGCTCCACGAGCAGCAGGCAGAAGGAGGCATGTTCTCCGCGGCCCACGCGGCCGCGGAATTGGTGTAGCTGTGCCAAACCAAAGTGATTGGCGCCTTCCACCATCATCACCGTTGCGTTGGGCACGTCAATGCCTACCTCGACGACAGAGGTGGAGACCAGCACCTGGGTTTCGTTGCGCGCAAACGCCTGCATGACGGCTTCCTTTTCCTCGCCCTTCATGCGACCGTGCAGCAGGCCCAGCGTCAGCCGCGGAAAAACCTCGCGCTGCAGACGCTCATGCTCAGCCACGGCCGCCCGCGCATCCGATTGATCGGATTCCTCCACCAACGGGCAGATGACGTACGCCTGGCGGCCCTGTTCTACCTGCGTCTGGATGAAACTGTAGGCGCGTTCGCGCTCGTCAGGGTGCACGACATAGGTTTTGATCGGCTGGCGACCGGGCGGCAGTTCGTCAATGATGGACAGGTCCAAATCGCCGTACACGGTCAGCGCCAGGGAGCGCGGGATCGGCGTGGCGCTCATCACGAGCAGGTGCGGCGTCAACGCCTCGCCCTCGCCGCGCGCCGCCTGCTTGAGCGCCGCGCGTTGTTCGACGCCAAAACGCTGCTGCTCGTCCACGATGGCTAAACCCAGGTTGGCAAACCTGACGCCCTCCTGGATGAGCGCGTGCGTGCCGACGACGACCTGCGCTTCACCGCTGGCGAGTTGGGCGACGACGGCCTCTTTGTCAGTCTCCTTCAGGCTGCCGGTCAACAGCGCCACGCTGGGCGCGGGCAGCCCTTGTTCGCCCAGGCGTGCAAAGAGGCGCGAGAGACCGACGAAGTGCTGCTCGGCCAAGATCTCGGTCGGCGCCATCATCGCCGCCTGCATTTGGTTCTGCGCAGCGATCCACATGGCCGCGGCCGCCACCACCGTCTTGCCGGAGCCGACATCGCCTTGCAGCAGGCGGCTCATGGGGCGCAGGTCCTGCAGGTCATGCACGATTTCACCCAGCGCGCGCTCCTGCGCGGCGGTGAGCGTGAATGGCAGGCTTTCCTGGAAGCGCGCCAAATCGGACTCGCCCATCGCCAGGCGCGGGGCCGGATGCCCGCGCCACGCCTGACGGCGACGCAGCGCGCCCAGCTGGATCAGGAAAAGCTCATTGAACGCAAGGCGGCGCCGCGCCTGGTCTAGCTGGTCGGCGCTATCTGGAAAGTGCACCTGCGCCAACGCCTTGGACAGCGACATGAGCCTCGTAGAAGCCAGGACGCGGTCGGGCAGGAAGTCCGTGATGTGACTGGCCCAGGCATCCACTACCTGTTTGATCCGTTGACGCAGCCAACGTTGACTCAAGTCTTTGGTCAACGGATACATCGGTACCATGCGACCGGTGTGCACGAGCTCCTGGTCGAGCGGCTCCCACTGCGGGCTATTCATGACCAGGCGTCCCATGTAAAGGTCGGTTTTGCCGCTGAGGGCCAGCACGCGACCGGCCTTGACCTGGTTTTTGACATACGGATTGTACCAGGTCACCTGCATCGTACCGCTGCCGTCAGCCACAATGGCTTGAATGACCCGGCGGCCGTTGAATTGAAGGCGCTCCTGCACTTCCCAGACGGTGGCGAGAATAGTCACCTCTTCGTCGCGGGTCAGCGAAGCGATGGGCTTGAGGCGGCTGTAATCCACATAGCGATGCGGGAAATGCCACAGCAAGTCTTCGACTGTCGTAATGTTCAAGCGCGCCAACAGCTCAGCATAGTGGGGGCCGATGCTGGGCAGGCTGGTCACTTGCGCCTGTAGGCCCAGGTTGATCTCGCTGTTGGCGAGGCCGCGCGCCCGGCGCGTGGGCGGGCGGCGCTCGGGAACCGGATGGGGCGGCGCGCTCGATCGCGGCGCGCGTTCGGGCGCGCCCGATTTGGCCGGCGGCGCTGGCCTGGCGGGCGGCTGCTTCTGTCCACCCTTGGCTGGGGCGCTCGGCCGCGCGGGCGGGGATGACTTCGCCGCGGGCTTGTCCGGCGCCTTGGCTGGTTTGATTTGCGGCTGGCTTGGCCGCTCGCTGGCCGCGGGAGTTTGACGTGGAGGCGCGGGCTTGTTCTTTTCTGGCGCTGCGCCGCGACCTGGCTGCGCCTCAGGCTGTGCACGCTGCGGAGCTTGCGGCCGCGGCGCCTGCGGTGAGGCTGACTGAGCCTTGGCCCCGGCGGTCGGAGGTGGGTTCCCCTCAGGCTCCTGGCTCGCCGTGGTTGGGCGCTGTTCGCTTGGACGCGGGGCAACGCCCGCCGGGGGCTGCGCCTGCTGCCTGTTTCCTGGGCTGTCCTCAGACGGCCGCGGCGGGCGCGCGCTATCTGGCGCAGCCGTGGCGGTTGGCATGTTCAGGCGCAGCATAATATCGTTGATCACCCGCGCGCGCGCTTCCTGGTCGGCGACGGTTGGGTAGCCGGTGAGCAGGGAGACAATCTCGCCAATCAACGGCTGGTCTTGGGGCATTTCGTGCCGTGCATCTTGTTCCCAACGCGCGGCAAACTTGTCCAGCCCGCCAATGACTGCTTTGTTGCGATAGCCCTGCCGTTTTTCCAGAGCCAGGATTTTGCTCAGACGCTCGAACGCGCCGGGCAATTCGGATTTGCTTATCATGCTAAATCTGACCTTCGTAAACGATCACGCCGATGGCGCTTGGCCCCA
Organism: Candidatus Amarolinea aalborgensis; assembly: GCF_900491745.1. Classification (NCBI taxonomy): domain Bacteria; kingdom Bacillati; phylum Chloroflexota; class Caldilineae; order Caldilineales; family Candidatus Amarolineaceae; genus Candidatus Amarolinea; species Candidatus Amarolinea aalborgensis. The sequence continues at coordinate 254,507 of NZ_UETR01000002.1, forward strand.
GGTGACAGGCCAGCGACGGGCTGTAGGTATACACTGGGATCTCCCGATTTGGAAGTTGATCGTGCAGGTGTGTGAGCAGCGTTTCTGTTTCGTGGTCAAAATCGTGCTGCAGAACGGCCATTTTGCGGATTTGTGAAAACTCGCCGATGAACTCGGCCAATTTTTCGGCTGCGCGCTCGCGCGTGTGGACTTTTTCGGCTGGCAGAATTTCGCCCTCTTCCACGGTGAGCATCGGCTTGATACCGAGCATGGTTCCCAACAGGGCTTGGGCTTTGCTGATGCGCCGGCTGCGTTCCAGGTAGTCAAGCGTTTCGACAAAGAATGCGCCATACAGGTGCGGCACCATGCCTCGCACCAGACGCACCACTTCATCGAGCCGCGTGCCGGCCGCCGCCGCTTCGGCCGCGGCCTCCACCAGAATGCCAAGTCCAATGGAGACCATCTGCGAATCGAGCACCATGATTCGGCAGCGGCCCAGTAGGTTGGCTGCGGCTGTGCGCGCCACCGCGCAGGTGTCATTGATGCGTGACGATACGTGCAGCGAGAGAATCTGATCGGTCTCTCGGTGCAGATGTGCATAGAGATCGGCCATTTCCTGCTGCAAAGGCGGTAAGTCCACCGGCAGCACGTTGCTGCGGTCCAAGCGTGCGAAGTAGTTGTGCGGCGTGACATCCACGCCTTCACGGCTAATGCGTTTGCCCTGTTGAATACGCAGCGGCACGACATGGATGCCTAAGCGTTCGACGACGCCAGGCGATAGTTGGGCATTGCTGTCGGTAACGATTTTTACCATTGACACGAGAACGACTCCAGGCTGCGACTATTCGACCGAAACGATGTAGTGATAATGAGGCTGACCGCCGTTGACCATCTCAACGGCCTGTTCAGGAAACGTCTCAACGAGCAGGCCCTGCATCGCCATGGCCTCTGCTTCGTTGACAGGCTGGCCGTAGTAAACCGTGATGATTTCGCGGGCGTCGGCCTGCATCTGGCGCAGCAGTTCCAGGGCCACGTCCTGGGCATTGCGGCCATGCGCGGTCAGTACATCGTTCAGCAGCCCGATCATCTCGCCAGCTTCCACCCGAATGCCGTCGAAGGCCGCGCTGCGCACCGCCACGGTAATCTCGCCTGTCTGAATCGCGCCTAAGGCGTGGGTCATGGCCTTGATGTTGTCTTCGACGCTGTCTGAAGGCTGAAAAGCGATCAGCGCGCTGATGCCCTGTGGAATCGTCTTGCTCGGCACCACGTGGACGCGCTTGTGCGACAACTGCTTGGCCTGCTCTGCGGCCATCACGATATTGCTGTTGTTCGGTAGGATGATGACATCCTCGGCCGGGGTAGCTTCCACGGCCGCCAGCAGTTCCTGCGTGCTCGGATTCATGGTCTGGCCGCCGGCGACGATCTGACTGGCGCCCAGGCTCTGGAATACCTGCTGCAGGCCGGCGCCTGGCGCCACCACAATGGTCGCCGTACTGGCTGCGGACGCGGGCGGCGCGCTGATTTCGGTCAGCGTGCGGCCCGCCAACGGCCCGTCGCCGCTGCCTTCGCCGTGCACAAACTCGTCGAACTGAGCGTCCATGTTCTCGACGATGATGCGGCTCATATGGCCGACGCTGACGCCATAATTCAACGCGTGGCCTGGCTCACTGGAATGCAGATGCACCTTGACCGTATGCTGGTCGCCCACGACCAGGACGGAGTCGCCCATGCCGGTGATGACGCGGCGAATCTCGTCTACGTCCAGGTTGTTGCCTTGCAGGATGAACTGAATGTCAAAGCCGTACTCGCCGTCCAGCGCGTCCGCATGGCCGACAAATGTCGCCTGTCGTTGGTGGTCTTGTGTCAAGCGCTCTCCTTCCAGTGCACGCGCCATGCCCTCGAGCAGGTAAAAGAGACCCTTGCCCCCCGCATCCACCACGCCCGCCTGCGCCAGAATCGCAAGCAGGCTGGGCGTTTTCGCCACCGCTTCATCGGCCGTGTGAACGATGCGTCGAAAGACAAAACGCAGATCATGATCGAGCTGGGCGGCCTTTTCGGCCGCGTCGGCCACCAGGCGGATTACCGTGAGAATGGTGCCTTCCACCGGCTTGACAACACCCTTGTACGCGGTGTCGGATGCCAGGCGCAGCGCATGCGCCAGTTGTGGGGCATTACACGCGGTTTGCTGCTCCAGGCCGCGCGCCATCCCGCGCAGGATCTGGGACAAAATCACGCCGGAGTTGCCGCGCGCGCCCATCAATGCACCCTGGGCCGCGGCCTGCATGATCTTGCCCAGGTGGCCGCTGTCCAGCTTGACAATTTCCTCCCAGGCCGACTGCATGGTGAGCAGCATATTAGTGCCGGTGTCGCCGTCAGGTACAGGGAAAACGTTGAGCGCGTTGACGCTCTCATGATGCTGCGCCAGCCAACTAAACCCGGCCTCAAGCAACAAGCGGAAATCGGCCCCATCCACACTGGTCACGATCGCGCCCTGTGGGTATTTGTCGGCCAGCGTAGGCGAAGCGGCTCGGCCGTGTTGAAAAGATGTCCCTGCCAAACCTGGAGCCTCCTGTTGATCTCAGTGTCAGGACTCAGCCTGATCTTCGCCATCCATGCGCAAGCCCTGCACATGAACATTAACCTCTTGCACGGGCAGACCGAGGGTTTGTTCGAGCGTGAATTTGACTCGGCTCATCACGCTCTGCGCCACTTCGGAAATGCGGGTGCCATACTGAACGATGATATATAGATCAATGATGATGCGCTCGTTGTCTTGATGAACCAGCACCCCGCGCCGCGCTCGATCTCCCTGCAGCATCTCACTGATCCCATCAATCAGGTTGCGGCTGGCCATGCCCACGACCCCGTATGACTCCAGGACGGCCTCGCTAGCCAGCGCGGCGATGGCCGCCGGCGAAATCTCAATGCGTCCCAGTTTGGTTTCTTCCATCTTGACCCTCGACCTCAACTTCAGTCCTATCCACGATTGCGCACTGGCTTTTTTGGCGAAGTCGCCATCCTGTGGTAAGATGCGTCCCATTGAACAGCACGGCTTTGGGCCGACTGCCCTGCAGCATTGCGGGGCGTTTATTTTGCCCGGCAGTCAGGCGAAAAAATCCAGGCGCTGCGGCTCCTCGATGCCAGTGCATCGTTGAAAGCGGCGCCACGTCCTTGGGGGGTTCGACATGGCAATGTGTGAAATGTGCGGCAAAGGGCCGCAGTTTGGCAACCGGGTGAGCTTTTCGGCCCGACATACTCGTCACATGTGGCGAGCCAACATCCAGCGCAAGACGCTGGTGGTGGATGGCAGGTCGCGCCGGGTGTATGCTTGCGCCAAGTGCCTGAAGACGCTGCAAAAGAATGCTTGATGGTTCCACTCTCAGCATTGCTTGAGCGATCAAAAACGCCAGCCGTTGTGTCGGTTGGCGTTTTTGTTTACCCCGACGCGTTCACGAGTTGGATTTGCTGCCGCAACTGACCGCACCCCGCATTGATCTCGACCCCGCGGCGCAAGCGCAGCGTGGCTGAAATGCCGGCTTGCTGCAGGATGTTGAGAAACGCCTCCGTGTCTGCCTTGGTGGACGGCTGAAAAGCCGATCCGCGCACGGGGTTGAGTGGAATCAAGTTGATGTGACATAACATGCCGTGGGCAATCTGCGCCAGGCGCTTCGCATGTTCTGGTTTGTCATTGATGCCGCGCATCAGCGCGTACTCGAAGCTCAAGCGGCGGTGAGTGCGTTCCGTGTAATTGCGGCAAGCGGTCAACAGCACAGCCAGCGGATAGCGCTTGTTAATGGGCACCAGCGTGTTGCGAAGCTCATCGGTGGGTGCGTGCAGACTAACGGCCAGATTGATCTGCAGCGGCTCGGCTGCCATGCGCTCGATCATCGGCGCCAGCCCCACGGTGGACAGGGTGAAATGGCGCGCGCCCAGGCCAAAACCCTGCTGGTCGGTCAAAGTGTGGAGCGCCTGCCACACCGCCTTGTAGTTGGCGAGCGGCTCGCCCATACCCATCAGCACGACGTTGGTCACCTGCGCAGGGCGCATGATCGGCAGTGAGTCAGCCCCGTTGGCGTCTGGATCGCCCAACCAACGGGCAAAATAGAGAACCTGCGCGGCAATTTCACCGGCTGTCAGGTTGCGCGTCAGCCCGCCTAGCCCTGTCGCGCAAAACGTGCAGCCCATCGCGCACCCTGCCTGCGTGGAAATGCACAGCGTGCGCCGGCGGTCGTACAGCATAAGCACCGCTTCGATCGTTTGTCCGTCATGCAGTTGGAACAGAACCTTGTGCGCCAGCCGATCGGCCGACACCGTCTTGGCGACGACCTGCAGGAGATCAATCTTGGCATGGGCTGCCATCTGCGCCTGCAGGGTGCGCGGCAAGTTCGTCATCTGCGCAGGATCGTTGGCTTGGCGGGCATACAGCCAATGCCACAGCTGTTCCGCGCGAAAGGCCGGCTCGCCCCAGGTCTGCACCTGTGTGCGCATTTGTTCCAATGTCAAGTCTAGTAGACGAATCATGCTCTCACGCTTGTCAGCTTGGCTGTTAGATCGCATCCGGGGCGAAGCGATCGTTTTTTGCCCGCTCCCAAACGCAAGCGAGTATACCGCACGCCGAAAGGGAAGTCAAAAAGATGTCAGCAACGGCTTTTTGTGCCTGACGCAGGCGGTGGTAGAATTCAAGCATGTGTCGTCAATGACATGGTTTCGAAGATCATCGCTTTTGTGTCAAATGCAAAGAAAGGATACTTTTTATGGATAAGCAAACGCTTGTTGCACGCTTGAACAATGACCTCGCCGGTGAATTGGGCGCGATCATTCAGTATCTCACCTACGCGGCCAAGGCCAACGGGCCATTCCGGCCGCAGCTGGTGCAGTTCTTCATGGCCGAAGTGCCAGACGAACAGCTCCACGCGCAGTTCCTGGCGAACAAGATCGTCGCCCTCGGCGGCGAACCCACCACCCAGCCGCGTCCGGTGCCCGTTGCGCACAGCAACCGCGAGATGCTGGAAGCCATATTGGCGGCGGAGCGACAAGCCCTCAAGGATTATACCCAGCGCGCCGAGGATGCGACCGAATTGGGCGATGTGGGGCTTAAAGTCCAGCTCGAAAACATGGTGCTCGATGAGAGCGGTCACGAGCAAGAGACAGAGCGCATCCTGCAGGAGTGGCCGCTGTAGAACAGCGGTTGGTTTGGTTTTTCGCGCACGTGGCGTCAGCCGCTCGCGTTGGCTTTCTGTGGCTGACGTGGGCGACTGGCGCAGCCATTCAGTTATCATTCGGTGCGTCCGGCTTACCAATGTCCGCTGACCTCACATGATATGAAGACAAAGAACGTTCCTCATCCCATACCCTATCAAGGAAGTAAGCGAAATCTCTCAGCCGAGATCCTTCGATATTTCCCGCCTCAGTTCGTCACACTTTATGAGCCGTTTGCCGGATCAGCCGCGATCACGATTGCGGCCGCTGTGAACAAGCTCGGCCAGTCCTATCATATCAACGATCTTAATAAGCCCCTGATGGATTTATGGCGTGCAATGATCGAAACGCCTGAGCAAATTGCTTCACAATATGCAGCGCTATGGAAGGAACAACAAGCCGACCCTCGATCGTTTTACGACCAGGTACGATCGGACTTCAACCGATTGGGAAGGCCAGATTTGTTCTTGTACCTTTTGGCGCGTTGCGTGAAGGGTTCTGTGCGTTACAACGCGCAAGGGGAGTTCAACCAAAGCCCGGACAACCGCCGGCAGGGCATGATGCCAGAGACCATGCGTTTGCAGGTTATGGGCGTGTCGTATTACCTTAAAGGGCGCACCACGATTTCGTCACGCAATTATCGAGATATTCTGGACATGGCGACTCCCGCTGACCTTGTCTACATGGATCCCCCTTATCAAGGAGTCGGCGGTAACAGAGACAGTCGCTATCTTCAGAACATACAATTCTGCGAATTCGTACAGGCGCTGGAAGGATTGAACGCCAGGGGAATCCGCTACCTGGTCAGTTACGATGGCCGCACCGGCGACAAGACCTTTGGCAAACAACTCCCTGCAGAACTCAATCTCACGCTGATTGAGTTGTACGCGGGTCGTTCGACACAAGCCACGCTCCTGGGCCGAAACGATGTCACGATTGAATCACTTTATCTTTCGCCAAGCCTGGCGGATGAATTGGCCCATGCCCCAATTGTTTATCGCTACACCCGCGGTGAGCAGCTTTGTCTCATGGAAGGCCGCCCCCAATGACCGTCCTTGATCTGCCTCAAGCGTTTCTAGACAAGTGTAAATCAGTCACCGCGAAGCGACCGCGCACCGTCATTGATCACATATTGACATATGGCTATATTACAACCGAGGAATTGCAGGAGAAATACGGCTACAACCATCCACCCAGGGCCGCGCGCGATGTGCGAGAACAAGGCATTCCACTAGAAACGTTCTGGGTTACTGGAAGTGACGGGCGAAAGATAGGCGCTTACCGGTTTGGCGATCCCACCACGACAAAGTACTCCAGAATTTCCGGTAGAACGGCCTTTGCGAAAGCATTGAAAGCAGAGCTCATCAGGCTACATGGAAATCGTTGTGCCATCTATTTGGAGGAGTTTGATCCGCGCGACCTCCAGATAGACCATCGAATACCCTTCGAAGTCGCTGGTGATAGCCTTGCGAACAAGGACGACCCAAAAACATACATGTTATTGTGTGGGTCTGCGAACCGCGCAAAATCCTGGTCCTGCGAACACTGTGCAAACTGGCAGGAATTGAAGGATTCGGAGATTTGTCAAAAGTGCTATTGGGCTTTCCCGGAAGATTACGATCATGTCGCCATGCGCCAAGTGCGTCGGGCGGACCTCATGTGGATAGGAGCGGAAATTGAGGTCTATGACCGCCTGAAGAAACGAACCATGGAACTTCAGAAGGACATCCCTGAATTCATTAAGGAGATCATTGAAAAACACGTGTAGACGTGTTTCAGATTCAAAACACGTGTAGACGTGTTTCAGATGGAGGAGATCGAGGATGAATTTACGCATTCCTGGCCCCATCCCGGTGCACCCACGGGTGATGGCGGCCATGAACCAGCCGATGATCAATCATCGCGGCCCTCGTTTTAGCGCTATTTTTGGCGAGGCTGCCGACGGCCTGCGTTGGGCGTTTCAGACCGCGCAAGAGGTGCTGGTGTTGACCAGTTCCGGCACCGGCGGCCTGGAGGCGGCGGTTGCTAACACCATCAGCCCCGGAGATCGCGTGCTTTCCCTGAGCATTGGCAATTTCGGCGAGCGCCTGCGCACCCTGGCCCGTATTCATGGCGCGCAGGTGACCGCGCTGGACGCGCCGGCCGGCCAACCGATTGATGTCAGCCAGGTGCGCCAGGCCTTGCACGACAACCCGCCCTTTCACGCCGTGTTGGTGACGCACAACGAAACCTCAACCGGCGTGACCAATCCGATGCGCGAGATTGCCCTGGCAGTGAACGACTTGGGGGAGGTGCGGCCGCTCACGATCGTGGATGCCGTCAGCGGGGTTGGCTGCCTGCCCCTGCCGATGGACGAGCTGGGCCTCGATGTCGTGGTCAGCGGTTCGCAGAAGGCATGGGGACTGCCTCCCGGCCTGGCCTTTGTCGCGATCAGTGAACGCGCCTGGCCGGTAATCGAGCGGTGCAGATCACCGCGCTTCTACTTCGATCTGCGCCAGGCGCGCAAATCGGCCGCCAACCGTCAAACGCCCTGGACGCCGGCCGTCGGCTTGATCTTTGGCCTGCAAGAAGCCCTGCTGATGATGCGCGAGGAAGGGCTGGACGCGATTCACGCGCGTCATCGCCGGGTGGGCGATTTCACGCGCCAGGGCGTGCGCGACCTGGGCCTGCAGCTGTTCGCCAATCCGGCCTTTGCCTCCAACGCCGTGACCGCCATCCGCGTTCCGCCCGGCATCGAAGCAGCCAGGCTGCGGGCGCGGCTGCGCGACGAGTTCGGCCAGGAAGTGGCCGGGGGGCAGGGCGCGCTCAAGAATGACATCTTCCGCATCGGCCACATGGGCCAGGTGACGGAAGCGGACATCCAGCCCGTGTTCGACGCGCTGCGCCAGATACTCTAAAACCAGCGTCCGGCGCGGGACAGGTACGCGCCGCTCTTTGCCAATGAACAGTCCACGGCTGCAATCCATACGCAGCCGTGGACTGTTTTTGCGCGCCGTAGGGGTCTTGACATGCCCTGGGCATCGTGATACAATACCTATGACGCAATGCGTCATGAAGATAAGGAGAAAGATAATGACAAAGGCAGTCATGGTTCAGCCGGCAGATCAGCCGGCGGCAAGCGTGCTCAAAGGCCTGAAACAGCAGGGTGGCGCGGTGGTCAATCGCCTGCGCCAGGGTGGGCGCCATGTACTTTTGTTCGGCCTTGGGGGTGTTGGCGCGGTCCAGGATCTGGTGAATGATCTTTCCAGCCGCACGACGCGCTGGTATGATCATTCTCTGCAGCGCGGCCGCACGATGGAAGCAACGATCCGCACCAATACGCAGCACTTGTGGGATACGGTGCGCGACGAGACCGCGCCGCGTCCGGCTCATGCTCGTTACAAAGTCGCATGGGTCGCCGATCTGCCGCCAGGCGCCATGCGCGCCGTGGTGGCCGGACTGACCCCGGTGTTGCTGGCGAACGTTGACGGAACGATTTACGCGCTGCACAATCTGTGCCCGCATCTTTCGGTGCCCCTGAGCCTGGGCAAATTGGAAGGATGTGTGGTGACCTGCCTGGCGCACGGCAGCCAGTTCGATGTTACCAACGGCGCTGTGGTCACCTGGGTTGGGCGCACCTTGCCGTTGGGCGCGGAGCAGATGCTCCGCTTCAAGGCGGCCAAACCAGCCACCACCTACCGCGTCCTGGTGCATGGCGAGGATATTTACGTCCTGGTGTGATCGTGCGGCTGCGATCTCGGCGCACAAAATTTTGAAATGTCCCTAACACGATAGCGCAAATTGGTTGCACAGACTATTGACAGATGCGACGCAACCTGTTATAATGCTTCATGACGCAATGCGTCATGAAGATCAACCCGAAAAATAAACGAAGCTAACCCGTTGTCACAGCGCACGTCGGCTGGCGGGATGAATGAACAACAAAAGGAAAAGGGAGGCCAATCATGGCTGAGATGACACGACTTGAGAACATGCGCAAGCAGGCAGAAACGCAACTGCACGATGTAGAGGAAACGATCAAGAAATGGGGCGACGAGGCCGTGCACGATGTGCGCGAGACCAGTCACAAGGCATTACTGGTGAGCCTCGGCTCTATGGGCACGACCCAGGATGTCGTGGCCGACCTCATCAAGTGGACGACCGATTTCTATGAGAAATCGCTCAAGCGCGGCCAGGAGCTTGAGGATTGGGGCATGAAGGAGGCGCGCCACTATTGGGAGGAAGGACGCAAGCGCATCGAGACCGTGGAAAACGACCTGGAGCACCGGGTGAAGACCGTGGTAGAGCGGATCAATGTCCCGACGCGAGAAAAGGTGCAGAACCTGGTTGAGGAAATTGATCACCTCGAGAGCAAGGTGGAAGAGCAGGCGGCGGATGTGCACGACGCTGTCGTGAAGAACCTGCCGATCGCCAACTACAGCAAGCTGAACGTCAAGGAAATCGTCAACAAGCTGGCTGATCTGACCGTGTCAGAGCTGCACGCCATTCGCGACGCTGAAATGTCCATGGGCAAGCGGGCGACGGTTCTGCGTGAATTGAACCGCCGCATTGATGCGATGCCGATCGCCGATTACGATGATCTGGCCGTGGAGCAAATCACAGCCAAGCTCGACGAACTGGATACGGCCCAGTTGACCGTGATTGCCCAGTACGAGCGTGTGCATGGCAACCGCGTCGGCGTGCTGCAGAGTATCGAGGCCCGTTTGCGCAGTTCAGAAATGATGCCCGCGTAAGGCAGCATCTCGCTCACACAACTACAAACCGCTGGCGCCGCGTTTGCGTAGGGTTTTGACACTGCGCAAACGCGGTGCTATAATCTGACTCGTTGGCGCGCGGGTCCATAGCTCAATAGGTAGAGCAGCTGACTTTTAATCAGCGGGTCGCTGGTTCGATTCCAGCTGGACTCACCGCAAACAGAAACCGGGTTTCACGAAGAAGCCCGGTTTCTTGTTGATTGTGGCTGCCATCCGATTTCTCACAGAAATCGGATGGCCCCGTGCTTGGTTCTAGCGTACAACGAAACTCAGAATAATAATCACTGCAAACAGCGACGCGGCCAGCAGGCCCACGCGACGCAGGTCGCTGGCAACGTGGCCATACTCCTTGGCGTAATCCACCTGCACAGGCGCTTTGGCGCCGCGACCTGCTTGCCCGCGGCCCGAAGCGCTGCGGGCCGCGCCAGACGCGCCTGTCGTGCTCGTCGCGTCCCCTGGCGTGATGGATGTCGTGCCCTGGGAATAGCGCGTGGGCGATGCGCTGCGCGGCGCCCGCTGCGCCACACGTTGTTTCTTTGCCATGAAAATCTCTCTCCTGCGTTGGAATGATTGCCAGTCCGATTATACTCGACGCCGCGCAGGGCGTCAAACAAGACCTAGTTGTGCCTGATAAGTCGCCGCGCAACCATGAGCGAGACGATCTGCACCTCTTCGACGCCCAACAGCCACAGCAGCGCGACGTAGACCGCGATTCCGCTGCCGGCTGCGCCGCCCACCACGATGAACTTGCCCACGAGGCCGCCGCCAGCCAGGTTGCTCAACCAGCCAGGGAGAATCCACAGCGCCGCGCCCATGGCTGAGGCAGCCAGCAGCGCCTTGATCCCAGTGCGCACAATGCCCTGGTCGCGCAGCGCGCCCACCGCGCGCAGCAGCAAGATCAGCATGATGATGGCATGGGTCATATGTTTGGTGGAGTCAGCCAGAACGAGACCCAAAAACCCGAACGGCTGCAGCAGGCTCAGGGCGACGACGAGATAGACGGCGACTGAAACGACGCCGACGATGGCCGGGGTGCGCGTGTCCTGGCGGGCGTAGAATGCGTAATTGAAGAGAAAATCAACGCCGGCAAAGCCCAGGCCCAACAGATAAAGGCGCAGCGCCCGCGCCGTCCACATGGTATCCGCGGCAACGAAGCTGCCGTGTTCGAACAGCAGGCGGATGATTGGTTCGGCCATGACAAAGAGGGCCACAATGGCCGGGATGAGAAGGACGAGCACCAAGCGCAGGCCGCGGCCCAGGGTGCCGCGGTAGGCCAACCACTCGCCTGCGGCCGCATGGCGGGATAGGGTGGGCAGCGCCGCCAGCGATACGGCCACCGGCACCAAGCCCAAAGGAAATTGCACGAGCGTCGTGGCGTACTGCATCCACGCCGCGCTTTGCTCCCCGGTGCGTGAGGTCAAGTTGGCGTCCATCAGCACCTGGAACTGGCCGACCAGCAAGCTGATGCTGACCGGCGCATAGAGGCGCAGAATCTGGCGCACAGCCGGATGGCCCCACGCCAGGCGCAGGCGCGCGCCCACCGCACGCAGTCCAGGCATCAGCAAGGCTAGTTGGCCCAGGCTGCCAACGGCAATGCCCACCGGCAGGCTGTAGATGCCAAGCCACGGCGTCAAGAGAGGCGCGCAGACCACCACGCCCAGGTTGAACACGGCCGCGCCCAGCGCGGCGTAGGAAAACGACTTCAGCGCGTAGAGGATGCCGGTCAGCACGCCCGCTAAGCCGAAGAAGAAGACGGCGGGCGCCATGATGCGCAGGGCATTGGTGATGACCGCAATCAAGGGGTCATCGAAGCCGCCGCCAATCAGGCGCGCCACGTAAGGCGCCAGGCCCTCCAGCGCAAGGAAGAGCACGGCCATACCCGCGCCCACCGCCGTAAGCACCGCGCTGGCAACCTCCCACAGTTCGCGGCGCCTCTCGGGTCGCGCGTAATCGCTGAAAACTGGCACCAGCGCCGCGCTGAGCAGACCGCCGACCAGCAAATCATAGATCATGGTCGGTACGCGCGCAGCCAGACGGAACGCGCTCAGCTCGCCGGCTGAGCCGAAATAGTAGGAGATGATGGTCTCGCGCAGCAGTCCCAGGATGCGGCTGGCGACGTTGCCGAAGGCCAGGATGCCGGCCGAACGCGCGACGCCGCCGGTTTCAGCCGTTGCGACGTCTGGGCTGGCGGCATCGGTTACAGGGGCGTCTGTCATGGGCCAGCAGTCTCCCGTGGTTGCGCGGCTCGACTGAGCCTTCGGCGTGAGCGCGGCTCGACTGAGACTTCGGCGAGCTCAGTCGAGCCGCTCGCCGAAGTCTCAGTCGAACGCTCGCCGCAGTCGGCGCCCGACGCGTAGCGCGCAACGATCAGCGCAATCAGTTCACGCGTGGAATGGCCGGCCAGGTAAGGCAGATAGCGCACTTCGCCGCCGTAGCCGGCGACGATGGCGGCTTCAGGCGGTTCACGCCGTGGCGACGCGGTTTGTCCCACCGTGGACGCCGCCGCGGTAACCGCCGGATCCCAGTCGCCGCCTTTGACATACACCGCCGGCCGCAGCGCCGCCACGAGCGACTCAGCCGTCAGCGCGTCGAAGATCACGACCAGGTCAACGCAGCCCAAGGCCGCCAGCATGTGTGCTCTCTCCCCATCCGGTATGAGGGGACGCTGTGGCCCTTTCAGCGCGCGCGTCGACGCGTCGCTGTTGACGGCCACCACCAAGGCGTGGCCCAGGCCGCGCGCCCGCTGCAAATAGTCCACATGCCCCAGGTGCAGCAGATCGAAATGGCCGTTGGTCATGACCACGCGCTGACCGGCCTTGCGCCAGGCGTCGCATTGCGCGAGCGCGCTTGCTGGCAAGACGACGCTACCCACGCACGTTGGCCTCCTGGCCGCCGCAATCTGTCATGCTTCTCCCCCCATCGTCAATGCGGAATGCTTGGCGTTTTCAGCGAAAACGCCGTGAATTCTGAATGCAGAAGACAAAATGCGTTCTGTCCCCTCCACTTTGCACTTTGCACTTTGCACTATCTAGCGTTCTGTCCTCACTGCCTCGCCAACGCCTCGGCCAGTTCTTGCGGCGTCACCACGGCGTTGCCGAAACGCCGCACCACCAGCCCCGCCGCGGTCATGGCCAGGTGCGCCGCCGTGCGCAGATCGCAGCCGCCGCCCAGGGCCAGGGTCAACACGGCGATGACGGTGTCCCCTGCGCCGGTGACATCGAACACCTCTTCGCGATTCCAGGCCGGCAGGTGCCGCGGGACATCGCCCCAGGCCAGCAGGCTGACCCCGTCGCCGCCGCGGGTAACGACCAGGCGCCGAGCCGCCAGCTCCTTTTGCAGGCGCACCAGCGCGCGCTCGAAATCATGGTCATCGCGCAGCGCAAAGCCCACCTGCGCCTCGGCTTCGGCCGCATTGCAGCGCACCAGGTCAAAGCCGTGGAACTTGCCCAGGTCTCCTTGCGAATCCACCGTGGTCAACACGCCGTGCTGGCGCGCGGCCGCCTGCACCGTAGCGATCAGGTCCGCGGTGATGACGCCGGCGCGGTAATCGGAAATCAGCACAGCCCTGGCCCCGGCCAGCAAGCGCTCCAGGTGCGCGTCCAGGTTTTGCGTCAATGTGGGGCTGAGCGGCCGTCGGTCCAGGTGATCCACGCGCGCCAGGTGCTGCGCAAAACGCAGGTTGCCCTGCGCCACGATGCGCGTCTTGGTCGTGGTAGGCCGCTCGGGATCGGTGACAACGCCCGCAGTGTCAATGCCCAGACCGCGCAAGTGGCTCGTCAAGGCGTCCCCAGCCGCGTCGGCGCCGATCACGCCGACGGCCGTGGCCTGACTGCCGAGCGCGACGATGTTAGACGCGGGATTGGCCGCGCCGCCCGGCACGCTCAGCCGCTGGCGCAGTTCGAGCACGGGCACCGGGGCCTCGCGACTCAAACGCGTGGCAACGCCCATCACATATTCATCCAGGCACAGATCGCCCACCACGACGACGCGCTGTCCGGCGAGCCGCGCCACAAGCGTCTCGATGCCCATTCCTCCACTCCCATCTATTGATGTCCATCAAGCCGCCTCCTGGCGCGAGCGTGATTCCCACAACACCGCCCAGACGAAGCGGGGCAGGGCCAGTTGGCGCCGCCAACGCCACGGTTCCTGCGCCAATCGAAATAGCCATTCCAAGCGCGCGCGCTGCATCCAGGCGGGTGCGCGGCGGCGCACGCCGGCAATGAAATCGAGCGCGCCGCCAACGCCCATCGCCAGGGGAATCTGCAGCCGCGGCTGCGTGCGTGCAATCCACAGGTCTTGGCTCGGCGCGCCATAGGCGACAAATAGGACGTGCGGCCGGGCCGCGGCGATACGCGCCACGATCGCCTCTTCTTCATTGACGGCCGGGCTGCCAGCAAACACGCCCACGATCTGCAAGGCTGGATGGCGTGCGCACAGCACGTTGGCCGCTTGATCTGCCACGCCTGGAGCGGCGCCAAGCAAGAAGACGCGCCAGCCCTTCTGCGCCGCTAATGCCGCCAGGCGAGGCACGCCGTCAGAGCCGGTGATGCGCGCCGGCAGGGGGCGGCCTAGCCGCCGCGCCGCCCACAGGAGGCCCCAGCCATCGGCCAGCGCCAGATCCGCCGCGGCCAGCACACGGCTGAAGGCAGGGTTGCGTTGCGCGGCCATAACGAACTCCGGGTTGACCGTCACCACCTGGTGCGGCCGGCCGCTGGTCACAAAGGCAGCCGCCTGCGCCTCGAACGCTTCCCAGGTCAAGGCATCGACGCGCACGCCCAGAATGGATACGGACGGGACGACCTCAGACGGTGTAGACATGGAAGCCGACGTGGTATTCATCCTGATCCACCTGGTCGAGATCGAAGCGTTCGCTGGCCCACGCGCGCAGCACGCCCATGGTCTGCGCAAAAACGTCATCTGGCACCAGCCAGGTGTCCGACCAGATGCGCTTTTCCATTGCATCCAACACGAATCGCGCCGTGACCGGCTCGCGGCTGCGAATGACCTCTCTCTGCTGATGGTCGCGGCAGCCGAGTTGACGTAAAACTTGATCTACCTGGGCGTCGTCGCGAATGCCTGGCGGTTCAGCTTTGATGCCCTGGTCAGCCAACAGCCTGCGCCACTGCGTGCGCAGCTGGCTGTTGACCGAATTCGGGTCACGGCCGTGAATGCTGTAGATGAACTTTCCGCCCGGCCGCAGCACGCGCACCGCTTCAGCCAAGGCGTCACGCCAGCCGCTGACCAGGTGAAAGACGTGGAATGCGATGACGCCGTCGAACGCGGCCGCGGCAAAGGGCAGGCGGGTCATATCCGCCAGGGCCACAGGCAATGACGGGAATTTTTCGTGTAAGACGGCCAGCATGGACCCAGACAGGTCAATGCCCATCATGCTCAGGCCGCGCTGCGCCAGCGGGCCGGCAATGCGCCCGGTGCCCACGCCAATTTCCAAGACGTGCGAGGCCGGCGCGGCGCCCAGGGCCTCCCACAGGGCATCGGTTAGTTGGCTTGCCTCGTGCGGGGGCAAGGCGCGTGTCTGGTCGTAGTAGCCAGCCGCACGGTCGAAGACCACATTCTGGACGTTGCTCATTTTTCCACTCCCATCTGTCCAAGCACGTCGAAGACTTGTTGGGCGGCGGTCTCCCAGCGAAAACGCCGCACATTGGCCGCGCCCAGCGCGGCAATTCGCTGCGCCAGCGCCGGCTCGGTCAACAGCCGCCACAAACCGTCGGCGATGGCCTCCACATCATGCGGGTCCACGAGCAGCGCCCCTTCGCCCGCCACTTCGGGACATGACGAGGTGGTGGAGGTGAGCACCGGCGCGCCGCACGCCTGCGCTTCCAGGATCGGAAAGCCAAAGCCTTCATACAAGGAGGGAAAGGCCAGGGCTGCGGCCCCGGTCAACAGTGCAGACAAGTCCGCCTCCGGCACATAGCCAATCGTGCGCACACGATCGCCCAAACCGAGGGCAGCCATGGGCGGCAGCACTTGCTCCGAGAGCCAGCCAGGCTTACCCGCCAGCACCAACATCGGCGGCGCGGCGTTCGGTCGTTCAGCCGAGCTGCGCGCAAGCACGCGCGCCATAGCCTGCGCCAGGCGCACCAGGTTCTTGCGCGGCTGAAGGGTTCCGATGTAGAGAAAGTACGGCGGCCGGACGCCGTAGCGCGCCAGAGTAGCTTGAACGCGGTCGGGGTCCATCACCCGCTGCCGCGTGGGGATGAAGCCCGGGTACACAACGCTGATGCGATTGGCTGGCACGGCCAGGCGCTGGCGCAGATCGGCGGCGGTGGCTTGCGAATCGGCCAGGACATGCGTGGCCACGCGTCCGTTCCAACGTGTCGACCAGTCCAGGTACCATCGCTGCCGCGGTGGATGCGCCTGCGGAAAGAAGAGGTATCCGAGGTCGTGAATCGTCACCAGGGTGCGCGGCGGCCGCCACAACGGCAGCACGTGCGCGGGGACAAAGAGCGCCGCCGGCGGCCGCTGCGCCATCTCCAGGCTTAGGCGCGCGTGTGTCCACAGTCGGGGGCTGGGCATGACGCGCCATTCGGCCGTTTGCCAGGCCTGCCTGGCGGCCTCATCAGGCGCCACATCGCTGTACAGACGAATCGAAAGCGGGGACGGCAGTCCCGGCGCCAGCTTGAGCATGGCGTCAATCAGATGACGCGCATAGATCTCGGTGCCCGTGCGTTGACTTGCCGGGCGTAGGGCGCGGCTGGCGTCAATGCCGAGTATCATCAGCGGGCAGCCAGCAGGCGCTGCAGCAGTCCTGGGTCGAGCGCCCCCTGGCGCAGAATGACCGGCGGCTGCACCGTGAGATCCACGACGGAGGATGGCACTCCGCCCGGACAGCGGCCGCCATCGAGCAGCAGGTCAATGCGGCCAGCGAGCTGCGCCATGACGTCGGCCGCGCTGGCGGCTTCGGCCTGCCCCGACAGATTGGCGCTGGTCGCGGCCAATGGAGCGCCCAGGGCGCGCGCCAGCGCGCGCGGCACGGGGTGGTCCGGCAAACGCACGGCCACTGTTGGCCCTCCCGCGGTGACGATGTCTGGCAGTTCAGGGTTGCGCGGCACCACCAGGGTCAGCGCGCCAGGCCAAAAAGCATCCATCAGCCGCTGGGTCAACGGCGGGAGATCACAGCTGACGCGTTCGATGTCGGCGGCGTCGCCCAGCAGCAGGGGAATGGCCTTGCCTTCTGGACGCACCTTCGCCGTGTAAAGGCGCGCGATCGCGGCTGGCAGGTAGGCATGGGCGCCCACGCCATAGACGGTGTCGGTGGGGAATGCCACCAACCCGCCCGCTCGCAGAACCGCGACCGCCTGCGCGAGCGCGCCTGGCCGGTCAGCGGAGATGACCCGTGTTTGCATTGAGAATGAAATGCTCCAGAACAACGGCCGCGCCATCATCTGCCACCGATGGCGCCTGCCAACGCGCAGCAGCCTTGACCTCTGCGGTCGCATTGCCCATCGCGATGCCCAGGCCGGCCCACTTCACCATGCTCAGGTCATTTTCCGAATCGCCCACGGCAATGACTTCATCCTGGTGAATACCCATTTGGTCGGCGAGCCAGGCCAATGCCTTGCCTTTGGAGGTACCGTGCGGCACCAGCTCGACAAAGAGATCGTGTGTGCGTAAGACCTGGATCACCGCGCCAAACTGCGCGTTGAGCCTGGCGTGAATCACATCGCAGACCTCTGGCTCACCCGTGAACAGAATCTTCTCTGGGTCGTGCGTCACGGCCTCGCTCAGGTTGCCAACCAGGTGCCACGGCAAGCCAAACCAGCGGTCGTAGAATTCGGAGGTGCGGTGCATGGTTTGCAGATAGATTTCCTCATCCATGTAGACCGAAATGTCCCAACCGAAGGGCTGCGCCCACGCCAAGACCTCGTGCGTCAGGCTCAGCGGCAGGGTGGATTTGTGCAGCGTGCGGCCAGTGCGAATGTCATAGACCCAGCCGCCCTGGTAACAAATCAGGGGCGCGGTCATGCCCAGGGCGGCGGCCAGGGGAAGGATAGGCGTGGCCCCGCGGCCCGTAGCCAGGGTCAAAGCCACGCCGCGCGCCTGGGTCTGAGCGACTGCCGTGCGCAGCCGCGTGGAAAGATGCATGCTGGCATCCACCAGGGTGCCGTCCACATCAAAAGCAATTAAACGATACATAATCCTTTTCAGCTACACAGCACGCGCACCAGCCGATCCAACCCGGCAAAGTCCTGGAGCACGTTGACGTCTGCAGACGGGAAGGCCTGACGGGCCATGTCCGCCACCAGGAAGCCCTGGTCGCTGCCGATTTCGAGCAAGAGCGCGCCCCCCGGCCGCAGATACGCAGGCGCCTGGCTCAGCAGCTGCTGGATCAGAAGGGTGCCATCCGGTCCGCCGTCAAGCGCCAGCCGCGGTTCATACTGGGCCACGTCAGGCGCCAGGGTGGGGATGACGCTTGAAGGCACATAAGGCAGGTTGGCGGTGATGATGTCCACCGGTTGTGGCAACGGACTGAGCAGGCTGCCATGCAGGAACTGCATTCGATCCGCCACCTGCGTGCGCACGGCGTTCGTCTGGGCCACGGCCAAGGCGTCGCTCGAAATGTCCGTGGCGTAGACCATGACGCGCGGGTGATTGTGGGCCACGCTGATCGCAATGGCTCCGCTGCCTGTGCCGATATCAGCCATCAACACGCCAGAGTCAACCGATGGGGGGCGGAAGAACTGGGCGTAGGGTGGATAACGACCCGGCCCATGCCCGTTGGTTCCCGGCGGCCGGTTGCCGACCAGCCACGCGTCGCTGTACGCCTGCGCGCTGCGCGTGACGAGCGATTCGATCGCCAGGATAGCATGTTCAACCAGGAGTTCCGTCTCTGGCCGCGGGACCAGCACCTGGGGTGTGATCAGAAAATCGAGCCCGAAGAACGAGCGACTGCCGACCAGGTAAGCGACTGGTTCGTGCCGGCGGCGACGTTCGATCAATTCCTCGAAACGGCTTCTCTCCGCGGCGTTGAGGGGGCGCTCTGGATGTGCAAACAGGCCGACGCGATCCGTGTTGAGCACCGACGCCAGTAGAATTTCGACGTCGAGGCGGGGCGTTTCCGATTGCGAACTGCGCAAACGCTGGAAAGCGGCGGCCATCGCCCGACCCACGTTGGTGCTGGGATCGAGTCGCCAGGCGAACGAAAAGGAGAGATTGGTCTGTTCGTTGACCAGGGAAGCGGGGGGCGCATATCGGTCCCGTCGTTGGGACGCTGCCGGTCTTCCATTGACCTGCATCATGAAATCAGGCCTCCTGCAAGGATGTCATGTCGGCTTCCGACATGGTGTTGGTGAAATTGATCGCTGCGGCGCCATTGCCGGGCGATCCAGGGCACAGCCACGAATACGAGATCTTTACCTGCAAATGTGTGTTCATTCATCGCTTTCGGAAGCTGCCTGCAAGCGTTCGGCCTGATCGGCCGTGCTCAGCTCGTTGATGAATTCATCCAGATCGCCGGTCAGGACAGTTTCCAACTGGTAGAGCGTCTTGCCGATGCGGTGATCGGTGACGCGATTTTGGGGAAAGTTGTAGGTGCGGATTTTCTCCGCGCGTTCGCCGCTGCCTACCTGGCTGCGCCGCGCGGCCTCCTGGGCTTCATTTTGTTTGCGTCGTTCCGCGTCGTAGAGCCGGGCGCGCAGAATCTGCATGCCCTTGACTTTGTTCTGCAGCTGCGATTTCTGATCTTGGCTGGAGACAACGATGCCGGTTGGCAGGTGCGTGATGCGCACGGCCGAGTCGGTGGTGTTCACGCTCTGACCGCCGGGGCCGCCGGCGCGGAAGACATCAATGCGCAGCTCATCCGGCCGAATGTCCACTTCTACTTCATCCATTTCTGGCAGCACCGCCACGGTCGCCGTGGAGGTGTGGATGCGGCCCTGCGACTCGGTGGTTGGCACCCGCTGCACACGATGCACGCCGCTCTCGTACTTCAACCGCGAATAGGCGCCGCGGCCGCGCACCTCGAAGATGACCTCTTTGAAACCGCCGATGCCCGATTCATGCGAGTTGAGCAGGTCTACTTTCCAATTGTGATTCTCCGCATAGCGCGTGTACATGCGGAACAGGTCGGCCGCAAACAGGCCAGCCTCATCGCCGCCGGTGCCGGCGCGAATCTCCACGATGACATCACGCTCATCGTTCGGGTCTTTGGGCACGAGGAGACGATGAAGCCGCGCTTCCAGGTCTGCTCGCTCCTGCTCCAACTGGCCGATCTCTTCGCGCGCCAGAGCCACCAGATCAGGCTCTTCATCGCTGTTCAAGAGCGCGATCGCCTCCGCCTGCTCTGCCACGACCTGCCGGTAGCGCTGGTAGGTCTCTACCAACTCGGTCAAGCTGGCGTGTTCTTGCGCCAGTTCAACCGCGCGCTGATTGTCGTTGAACAGCGCCGGGTCGCCCAGCAAGCGGGTTAACTCTTGATAACGGGCAACCGTTGATTCCAGTTTTTCGAACATGCGTCCTTCGCTTCTCCACGTTGGCTGACCAAACAGCGGTCAGCGTAGAGACTGTTGCCATCATGATACCAAACGTTGATCTCGCCGCAAAAGTTCTTGTTACGGCTGATCTGTAAAGACCGGCAAATTGCCCAGGGCAATGACATCCTTCCAGCCATCGTCGTTGCCTTCCGTGAAGACGGACGCCGTGGCCAAAGCGGTGGCGCCGGCTTTGGCAATCACCGATCTCATGCCGGCGAGCGTACTGCCAGTGCTGACCACGTCATCCACCAGGATGACCTTGCGGCCTTCGATGCTGGCACGGTCTTTTTCGTCGAGAAAGAGCTGTTGGGGCGCGCCCGTTGTGATCGAAAGGGTGTCGGCTGTGATGGCGTTGCCCATGTATGGCTTGTACGTTTTGCGCAGCACGACGTAGGGCAGGCCCAACAGCGCAGACAGCTCATAAATCAGGGGGATGCTTTTGGCCTCGGCTGTTACCAGCACATCGGCGTCGCCTGCTTCCTGCTTGATGCGCTCGGAAAGGACGGCCGCCGCCGCCTTGACCACGGTGGTATCGCCCAGCATGTTGAACACAGCAATGCGTACGCCAGGCGCCACTTCAAACAAGGGCAACCGGCGAGTCAATCCTGCAATCTCAACAGTGTAATAGTCACGGTCAGTAGCCAATACAACCTCCATCTGCTTCTCTATCTGCCTGTCCAACGGCCTTTACGCCCACGGCAGCAATCCAAGCCTTCGCACACCGCCGATGCAGCTGCGCCTGCGGCCAACGGACTGGCCCGGCGACGCTGGCCCCGACTCATGGCGTAGGCGTCAGCATCCGTAAATCTTCAAACGGCGCTGATTGCAGCAGCAATCCCATGTGTACGCGCGCCAGCGCCGTCAGATCCGGATCATTCCCCTCGGCCAGGCTGGCCGCCATTTTGTATGCCTCGATGGCCGTATCAGTTTGCTTTTGCATTTCCAGCGCGCTCGCCAGGACGTAGTATCCGACGGCCGACTGGTTGTCCAAGTCAAGCGCCGTACGCGCTTCACGTTCGCCATCGGCCGCGCGGTTGGCCTGCAAGTAGACGAATCCGCGCTCAACATGGAAGCGCACGGCATCATGCAGCAACGGCCGCGCCTTGTCATACCACGGTTCGGCCTGCTCTGGGCGACCCATTTGCTCGCTGAGAACCCCAAGCCATAAGTACAGCATAGGATCATCCGGCGCGAACTGGGTCGCTTGTTCGTACATCGAAAAGGCGCCGGCCCAGTCGCCCTCGCGCACATGACGTTCTGCTTGCAGGCGGCGGTCATTGGCCGCCGCCACATTGGGATCCACCGGGAAATAGAAACGGAAGAGCCGCGTGCCCACAACGCCGACTGTGACGACAAGCAGCACAATGACCGCGCCGCGTAGCCACGCGCGCCGTCTTTCGGCGGCGAGCGTCTCGTCCAGGCGCCACCACCACTGCTCTGGTTGGGGTTGCGCTTGCTGCCGGGCGGCAGGCCAAGAAGTAATGGCCGACACGGCCCAGCGCGCGCGTGAGCGCAAACCCCGCTGCAGCGCCTCCCAACGCCCACGCTCGCCGCGCAGGTCAACGCCCTGCTGTTCAAGGGTGGGGATGCGCGCATCGAGCTGATCGAAAATCCCCAGCAGCTGTGAAACAGCCGATGTCCGCTCTCGCATGAGAGGTAGGAGGCCCTCGGCCGTGTCCAGCAGCCTGCGCACCTCATCGGCCGGGGTGTTCGTATCGTGAGCTATATCGTGGGCCATTGTATTTCACGCAGCCTTGTCTGCTGATGCGGCATCTCAGGCCGCCTCATTGGCGCTGCGTTTGACTTCCTCGTACACGCGTCCAATGCCCTGTTTGATTTGCGATTCGATCTTAGCCTTGCGCCCGGCCGGGATCGGGAACCATGTGACCAAATCTTTGACTAAGATCGAGCCGGTCTCCTGCTTCGATTTGCCTTGCCGAAACATCACCTTGACCTGCGTGCGCATATATCGAATATAATCGGTGACTCGATCTACGGCTTCGACGCCGCACGGCGGGCCATGACCCGGCACGATCGTGAGCGGATTGAGTTTCTTGATGAAGGCCAGCCCATGCAGCCAATCGCGCGAGTTGGCCTGGGCCATGTATGGATGCTGGTCCAGCCAGACCGAGTCGCCGGCGAACAGGATGCGTTCCGTCGGCATCCACACCACCGCCGTCGCCAGGGTGTGCCCGCCGATCCAAATCAGCCGCACTTCGCGTCCGCCGCGCAAGATGGTCAATCGCTTCTTGAAGGTGATTTCGGGCCGAATGATCTGCAGGTCGTTGAACTGCACCTGGATGTCCGGTTCTTTCTTGAAGGAGTCGCGCACCCGTTGTTTGAAATTCTCCGTGTAGCCGCGCATTTCCTTCCAGGCGCGCTCGTGCGCCACCACCGGCGCGGGCAGGTAGAACTGATTGCCGAGTGAATGTCCGCGGTGATGATCTGTGTTGATCACGTAAAGGATGCGGGCGTTGTTCGATGCTTCGGCCACATGCTTGCGCCACGCCTGCGCCTGGGCAGGGACCATCGGGGTGTCCACCAAGATGACACCCTCGTCGGTGATGATGCAGCCGACATTGGCGTTGCGATAACCGGTTTCAATGAATACACCCGGTGCAATTTCCTGCATACACGACTCCTCGTGATGTTAGACTTCGCCCATCGAATGCGCAAGGGCCGCCGCCGCGTCAAAAGCCTGCCTGAGCAGGGTCGCGTTGGGCGCGCCGCCCTGCGCCCACGCGCCGCGGCCGCCGCCGCGTGCACCAGCCGCCGCGGCCGCCGCCATGAGCTGCCCCATGTTCAGCGCCACATCGTCGGCTGCCGCACAAAATAGCTGACCGCCGCTCTCCGCGCTGAGCTCGCAGGCCAGAACCGCTATACAGCCAGGCCTGGCGCGCAGGGCGCTCGCAATCGCTTTGACCGTCTCTGGTGTGCGATTGTCCAGGTAGGCCTGCACCACGCAGCGTTGGCCCACCATGCGGCCGGCATCCCATAGCCGCGCGGCTTCGACCGCGACCAGCTCAGCCTGCATCTCGCGCAGTTGACGCTGCGCCGCGCGCAGTTTGTCCTGCAAGCGATCCACGGCCGCGGGCAGATCATCCTCCGCCGTATCCAGGCGGTTGATGAGGGCCTGGACGGTGTCCTGCTTGCGCCGATAATCGCCCAGGGCGCGCTGGCCGCACAAAAACTCGATCCGCGTCTCGGCGCCGCGACGATCCAGCCGCTGAATCTTGATCTGCCCGACTTCTGCGGTTTGACGCACATGCGTGCCGCCGCAGGCCGACCAGTCGAAACCTGCAATTTCAACAATGCGGATGTCCGTTTGCACTTTGGGCGGTCGGCGCAGGGGCAGCGTGGGCAGCTCCTCTGGGCTGACGAAGCGCGCATGGATGCTTCGGTTTTCGGCGATGATCTGATTCGCCAGCGCTTCGGCCGCGTCCAGGTCGGCCTGGTTGACGGCGGCCTGGCTGAGATCAATGGTGGCGCTGTGCATGCCGAGGTGAAAACCGACGGTCTCCGCCCCGCTGGTCACGATGAAGGCCTGGGACAGGATGTGCTGCCCCGTGTGCTGCTGCATGTGGTCGTAGCGCCGCGGCCAGGCAATCTGACCATACACCGGGCCGGCGGGCAAGCGCGCGTCCAACAGATGCCACACGGTGTCATCGTCCGCGCTGACGTCGGTCACAGCAACGCCGTTGAGCAGGCCAGTGTCATGGGGTTGTCCGCCGCTGGTGGGATAAAACGCGCTGGCGGTGAGCGCCACGGCCGGTTGGCCGTTGACCGTGGTCAGGTCGCTCACGGCGGCCTCGAAGCTGCGCAGGTAGGCATCATGCCAATAAAGGCGTGTTGAGAGTAGGCTGTTCACAAGACCGTATTATACCCTGAAGCGCGCTAAAATTCAAAGCGTACTGGAGAGAGATCAGAGATTGGAGATTAGAGATCGGGTCACGCGGTGGGGTGTGATGACTGGGTGTGAGAATGTCACGGCGCCCGGTCTCCAATCTCCAATCTCCGGTCTTTGGTATCTGGTCTTCGATCTCTGGTCTTTGGTATCTGGCCCCCGATCTCCCTCATATTCCCTCACAGCGGCGGGCCTGGCCAGGGTTGGCCGGCCTGGTCAATGATGCGGCGCACGGTCAGCGCCAGGCGGCCAAATTGCTCGCTGCTCAGCAGGTCGGCGCTGCGCGGGCGTGGAAGAGGAATGGGAATCGTGGCGATGATATGCCCGGGGCGCGGCCCCATCACCATCACGCGGTCGGCCAGGAAGACCGCTTCTTGGATGCTGTGCGTCACCAGGAGGACGGTGGCGCGGCGCAGTTGCCACACGCGTAGCAGCTCAAAATTCATGCGTTCGCGGGTCAGCGCGTCGAGCGCGCCGAATGGCTCATCGAGCAGCAGCACGCGCGGCCGATGAATAAGCGCGCGCGCCAGCACGACGCGCTGCTGCATGCCGCCCGACAACTGGTGTGGATAGGCCAGCTCGAAGCCTTGCAGGCCGACCAGGTCGCTCAGGCGTTTGGCTTCATGCCGTGCGTCCGCACGGGTAGCTGCTGCGCCCAACACGTCGAGCGGCAAGGCGATGTTATCGAGCACGGTGCGCCAGGGCATCAAATTCGCCGCCTGAAAAACGAACCCGATTTCTGCGCGCGGGCCAGTCATGGTGCGGCCGTCCAGCAGAACCTCACCCTCGTCAGGCGTCAAAAGTCCGCCCACCATGCGCAGGAGGGTGCTCTTTCCGCTGCCTGAAGGCCCTACCAACGCGACGAACTCGCCGTCGTGAACGTCGAAGCTGACGTTGGCCAGCGCCTTGACCAGCCCGCCGTTTTGTAGATAGCTCTTGCTCAGCCGTGTGACTGTGATCAACGCGTCGTTCATGCCTCTCCATACACACGTTTCACATGTGCGCGGCCTATTGCGGTTTTACAAACTGGTTCGTGTACAGCGTCTCCGGCTTGACCTCAGCCGTAATGAGGCCCATCGCGCGCATGAAGCGCGCGGCTGTTTCCCAGCGCGCCGGGTCCGATACGCCAAGGGCGTCATTGGTCTGCCACAGCTTGAGCACTTCATCGAAGATGGCGCGATTGGTCTTGCGCGCGGTCTCATCCGCGCCGGCTTCTGGCACCTGCTTGAGGCTGAGGGCAAACGCGCCGTCTGGGTTGGCGAGAGCGTACTCCAGGCCGCGCAACGTGGCGCGCACGAACTTGTGCACCAGTTCTGGTTGTTCGGCCACCGTCTTGTCGTTGGTGATGATGCCATTGGAGGGCAGGTCAACGAAGTCGGAGATGAAGATCTCATCCACCTCTTGCCCGGCCAGTCGTATCTGCACCGGACCATTGACCGAATAGTCGAGCGCCGCATCCACCTGCTTGGACTGCACAGCCGCCACTTGCGCAAAGCCGATGCTTTCGAGCCGCACCTGGCTCTCGTCCAACTTGGTGGCGTAGACCAGCGCCTTCCAACCCACGTAACTGGCGCCGTAGAGGCCAGGAATACCTACTTTACGCCCCACCAGCTTGGCTGGCGTATCCAACCCGCTGCCTTTGGGCGCAAAGACCACCACGGGGAATTTGCGATACCAACTCATGGCGTAGACGACCGGCAGACCTTGGGCGCGCCCCAGGATCACTTCCTCGCCGCTGCCAATCATGAACTGCAGCTCGTTTGCGCCGACTAATTTGATCAGGTCGGACTCGAAGCCGTAGCGGAATTTTACCTCCAGCCCCTCTTCGCGGTAGAAACCCTTTTCTACAGAAACATAGAACGGGGCGAACTGAACGCTGGGAATATAGCCCATCGCCAGCTCGATTGTCTGGCTGGCCGCCGCGGGCGCTGAAGGCGTCGCCGGGGCGGCTGTGGTCGTGATCGGGGTTGCCGGCGCAGTCGCAACCGGCGCCGCTTGGGGCGTCGCGGGAACGCAGGCCGTCAGGAGCGTAAAAAGGGCGATCACGGTCAACAGGTTTGCTGCTTTTGCTCGTTTCATCATCATTTTGATCCTTTCTGTGTACGTCTCTTTATTTTTGTTTGCACGATTCTTCGAGGCACTTCATGGCGTGATTTTCCAGCGCAGGAGCCAGCGTTCGATCAGGCTGACAAGGCCATACAGGCACAACGCCAGGGCGATGAGGGTGAAGAGAGCCACGAACATCAGCGGCGTGTCGAGGAGATTGCGGCCCAGGTTGACCAGGAACCCGAGTCCCCGGTCCGCGCCGACGAATTCACCGACCACGGCGCCGATGACCGCCAGAGTGACGCTGACCTTCAGGCCAGCCAACAGAACAGGCAGCGCGGACGGAACTTCCAGCAAGGAGAACATCTGCCAGCGGTTGGCGCGCAACGAGTGCATCAGCGCGACCAGGTCAGGCTCCACGCCGCGGATGCCCACCACGGTGTTGATGAGCATGGGAAAGAAGACAGTCAGGGCGCAAACGAGGATCTTGCTCCACGCGCCAAAACCGACCCAAATGATGAGCAACGGCGCCACCGCCACGATGGGCACCGCCTGCAAGGCAACCAGGTAGGGCGATAGGAGTTGATCGAGCAGTTCTGATTTGGCAATCGCATAGCCGAGCAGGACAGCCACACCGACGCCGAGGCCGAGTCCTGCCAGCACTTCGCCCAAGGTGATCGTTACGTGCCGCAGCAGCGAGCCGTCGCCGATCACGATCCAGAGCTTCTGCCATACCAGGCCTGGGCCGGGCAGGACGTAGGGCGCGTAGTTCTGCCATTTCACCAGCGCGTCCCAACCGAGGAGGAAAAGCAGCAGGCCAACCGCTGTCACCACGGCGCGGAGTCGCATGAAGGCCCGCACGGTTAGGCGAGAGGCGCGTAAGGTGACGCGGGATGCAACCCGGGTCAAGCGTGTGGTGCGATCGTTCAGCATAGCCAGCAAGATCAACAAGAAAGTCTCCGAGAGCAGGCGCCTTCGGAGACCGGATGCCGCGAAGCAATCACCCTGACGCCCATTGACGGCGAAGCGCGTCAGCAGGCGTCGAGACTGATAAGAAAACGTCCCTGTTTGCGATTGCCTCCAGGGACGCGTGGCGCGCACGGACCTTGCCGTCGAGCCTCCTCGCGACCTTCTCCCATCCGGACTATACCGTCGGCTCCGGACTGGGCATGACGCCGTCACCGGATCCACCACGCGCTGCGGGTTGCGGGCTTGAGCTGAGCGTCTTCGCCGCCTGGCTCCTACCGCCGGTCGAGAATTGACCCGGCTCCGCTGTGATAACGGGCTGGTCGGGCCTCACTCTGCCCCGAAGGTCCAGTAGATTCAATTAGCAGCACCCGCAGGTGCTGAAATGAGTGTAACACAGCGCTGCGCAACTGTCAATGCCTGCGAAGTTGGGAGTTGCGAAGTTGGCAGCCTGCTCGCAACTTGACACGGATACCGGCTTAAACTACCATAGTTCCGACGATTTTTTGACCGATACCAGCTTGCCGAAGGTTGGCGTCTGTCAGCTTCATGGCGAGTGGAGGCTTTTTATGCGGCGGTTGGTACCCATAGCACTGATTGTAGTCGGTCTGGGGTTTGTCATCATTGGGCTGTTAGCTGGCCTTTTCTACCTGGGATTGCCGGTGGTGTCGCCGGATGCTCAGTTTGATCTACTACAGATCAACACCGTAGCCGTGAGCGTTTTGGCGGTCAGCGGCTTGGCTGGGGCGATCATGGCCTGGATCGGGTGGCGCAGGTATTCGGGCGTCCGTTCCGTGGTGGCGCGGCTGCCTGGCCCCTGGTGGTTTGCTCTCCTTTTCGTGCTCGCTCTCGGTCTGGGCGAATTAGTCTTGGGCACGCGCGTGGCGCCCTGGATTTTTCCACCGCTGCATGTGCTGGCCAGCGTTGCCCCGCCGCTTTTCTTCTTAACGCTTGCCGCGACGCTTGCTCGACCCTCGGGGGTGATTGTGCAGCGTCGCGATTTGATGCTGCAAGTCGCGGGCGGCGCGGTTTTTGCCACCGGATTGGCGTTGGTGATTGAGGTCGTCGCGGTTGTGGTGCTGTTGGTGGCCGCGGCGTTGATCATTACGCTGACGCCAGGCGGCTCCGAGCGCCTGCAGACCCTGGCGGCGCAGCTCAGCCAGCCAGACATCTTGCGCGATCCGGTGTTCCTGCAATCGCTGCTGAATTCGCCGCTGGTGCTGATTGGCGCTGGGGGCGTGATTGCGGTTGCAGCGCCGCTGATTGAGGAATTTTCCAAGAGCGTCGGCGTTCTGATTTTCGGCGCCTCGCGACGGCATTTTCTACCGGCCGAGGCTTTCTTGTGGGGAGTGGCCGCTGGCGCTGGCTTCGCAATGACCGAAACCATGTTCAATACGGTCAGCGCGCTGCCGGCCTGGGGTGCGCCGGTAACCATGCGCGCGGCCACCGCAGTTGTTCACTGCCTGGCCGCCGGGCTGATGGGGCTGGGATGGCAGGCCTGGTTCAGCGGGGCGCGGCGTTGGCGCCTGGCGACCTACTACGCCCTGGCCGTCGCGATTCACGGCTTGTGGAACGCCGTCGCCGCGCTGGCCTCTGCCATGCAGTTACAGGGAGCGTTCAATCAAAACCTGCTCCTGGGCGCTGGGGGCGTCCTGCTCATGTTTGCCCTGGGTGGGTTGTTCATCATCAACAGCGGCCTGTTTGTCTATTTCAGCCGCCGTCTGGGTCAGGCGCCGGTCGAGGTTTGGGCGCCGCTGTCGCCGGATGTTCCACTGGAACGCTGATCGCCATTGGCTGATTGATTGATGGAGGTGCGCATGAAATCAGGTCATGATCGGCCGGCCAAGCATACGGCATGGATCGTGCGCTGTTTGCTCTTGGCAAGCCTGGCCATGTTGGGCGCCGGCTGCGCGCACAATGATGATGGCACACTGCACTATTCTGGCCCGACCGAGGAGAGTATCGCCGTTGGACAGACGCTGCCGGGCACGAACGTGCGCTATGTGCGTGAAACGTCAGAAGGGGCCGAGCTGATGATTGATGACCAGCGCGCGACCAAGAAGGCCGGCGATTTCGTCGGCTGGAAAGGCGCGCTCGGGCGCGATTTGCAGGCTGACCTGGGCTTACGCGTCGTGTTTTACACGGCCGACAAGGTGCAGTTGGCTGGCACCGCCAATTTGACCATCAGCAACGCCAACCCGGCGCCTGGCCCATTCCCAGAGAAGCCGGTCGTGGCCTACCGCATGCCGGTGACCTATAACATCGCCCGTGGCGACCGCATTCCTGGCACGACGCTCACGTATGAGGGCAAGACAGACCAGGGTGCGCGCATTGGCGGCCTGCCGGCGGGCGATTTCCCCTACCGCCAGGCGGCCGACTCTCTGGTATGGAGCGGCCGCGTGGCGGATGGGGCGCTGTTGCGCGTGGACCTGCGGGTGGTGCTTTTCACCGAGCAGCGCATTCAGCTGGCCGGCATTGCCACCGTGGCTGCCGGGTGAAGCGGCCAGCCCGACCGCAGCCAGGGCACAGACTATTCGCTGGCTGACGCGCGGCGGGCGGCTTGTTTGCGCGCCGGTCCGGTGAGGTGATGCCAAACGTAGTAGACAAGGCCGATCAAGATCAGGGCGACGATGGGATATTTGGCCGGCCCCATGATGCCGAGTATCTGCTCCCACTGATCGCCGAGCGCCCAGCCCACCAGCCCAAGCGCGGCACACCAGATGAAGGAACCGATAAAGGTCAACACGGTGAACTTGACGAAATGGATCTTGAACACCCCAGCTGGGAAAGAGATGAAGGTGCGCACGATGGGCAGGATGCGGGAGACGAAAGAGACATAGTCGCCCCAACGCTGGAACCAGTGGTCGAAGCGATCCACATCTTCTTCTGTCACCAAGATGAAACGGCCATAGCGCACCACCAGCGGGCGTCCACCCCAATAGCCCAGGGCATACGAGGCGATTGAACCGATCGTGCACCCCAAGGCGCCCAGGAATCCTGTGATCAGTGCGGCTTCCCACCACGGGAACACGGCTCGCGGCGTCAACAGCCAGCCCGCGAGCGGCATCGTGATTTCGCTCGGAATGGGGATATTGGCGCTTTCCAGCGCCATGATGATGACCACGCCGGGCCATCCGATGGAATTGAACAGATTCTGAAACAACGGCACCAGGTGCTCGGCGATCCAGGCTTCCAAAACAGTACCTCCATGATAATCTGCAACGGAGAAGACGACCCGGATACGGTCGCTTGTCTCCGCCTTGCCCTGCCTGTGATGTCGGGCAACGCGGCGAGAGTATAACCGTAATCGGGACGCGCGTCAAAGTTTTAACCCTTTTGGTTTTAGGCCGGCAGCGCCGTTCGGTCTCCTGGCAGAACCGCGTGGGCGATGTGGATCCGGCCACCCGGCCAGACGATGTTGGGTGAGCGAGGCGAGCGCTGTGGCCAAGAGCGTCGTCTACGACGAGACGATCCTTGCAGTAGTTCCAAATTTGGCCGAGTTTTTCGCCGCAGAGATCACAAAGAACACAAAAAACTGCTGTTTTGCGTTTAATCTGCCGTTTTTTTGCGTTCTTTGTGCTCCTTGTGGTTGACTATGCTCTACATTGGGAATTGCTACAATCCTTTTCACCTGGCGCCCTTGCACCGTGGCGACTTTGCGTCGAAGTCGTCACGCCATAGGCATGACTTACAACAAGGCAGAAAATTTCGGAATAGATGGATGCTCACTTGCTGAAAAGCCGCGCCACGCGCACGATCTGGGTACTGCTGCTCATCGAGTTCCTGGATGAGCTGGTCTTTGGCGCACGTGAGGCGGCCTGGCCGCTGATCAGCCGCGACCTGGGCCTGACCTACGCACAGATTGGCGTCTTACTTGGCGTTCCCCTCCTCTTCAGCAACGTCGTCGAGCCGATTCTGGGAATCCTGGCTGATGTCTGGCGACGGCGCGCGCTGATTCTGGGCGGCGGCCTTTGCTTTGTCGGCGCGCTGCTGCTGACCGGGTTCAGCCAGGGGTTCACAACGCTGCTGGTGGCCTTCATGGTGTTTGGGCCGGCTTCCGGCGCCTTTGTGAGCCTGGCGCAGGCCACGTTGATGGACCTGGCCCCGCATCGTCATGAACAGAACATGGCGCGTTGGACGTTTGCCGGCTCGGTGGGCGTGCTGGCTGGATCCCTCGCCATCGGCGCGCTGGCGTGGCTGGGATGGGGCTGGCGCGGTCTGTTTCTAGCGTTTGCCGCGCTGGCGGCGCTGCTCGTGGCCGTAGCCTGGCGCCAGCCGCTGGATAAGCCGGGCGCTGTTGTTGCCTCACCCCTCGCGGGATTGCGCCAGGGACTGCCTGCCGCACTCGCCTTGCTGCGCCGAGCGAAGGTGGTGCGCTGGCTCTTGCTGCTCGAATTCTCCGACCTGATGCTCGACATCTTGTTGGGCTTTTTGGCGCTCTACTTCGTGGATGTGACAGGCGCCACGCCTGCGCAGGCCGGCCTGGCAGTCACGGTGTGGACCGGTGTGGGATTGTTGGGCGATTTCTTGCTCATTCCGCTTTTGGAGCGAGTATCTGGCCTGCGCTACCTACGCCTGAGCGCGCTGTTGGAACTGTTGCTCTTCAGCGCCTTCTTGCTGGCGCCTGGCTATGGCGTCCGCTTGGCCTTGATCGGTCTGCTTGGGTTTTTCAACGCCGGCTGGTACTCGATCCTGCAAGGCCGCCTCTATTCCACGCTGCCTGAGCAGAGCGGCGCCGTGCTGGCGCTCAAGAATGTCTCTGGCCTGTTCGGCGCGTTGATCCCATTGGCGCTGGGGCTGGTGGCGCAACGCGCCGGGTTGGGGCCTACGATGTGGCTGCTGCTTCTCGGACCGGTCGCGCTGCTGGTGGGATTGCCGTCGGGACAAAGGGGATCGGAGGTTGGGGATCAGAGGTCAGAGACCAGAGATTAGCGACCAGTCTCCCCTACTTGTTCATCGCTCCGAGCAGCCACGCCGCCACCTCCGCATCGTCCGCAATCTCGGGGCCGAGCTGAATGTATTCGATTTGCGCGTTCTGCAGCTGGCCGCTGGCGTCGAAGTCAAGCGTTTGCATGCCAAGCACACGGCCGGCATGGCCCGGCTGCGCTTCGTCTGCGTGGACAATCAACGCGCCGGTGGTGGGGTCGCGGGCCGGCTCAGGCCGACCGCCAGGCCCGCCGCTGACGATCACGTCAATGCCAGGGACAGCGGCGGCAATCGCTTGATCTACAGCGAGACCGGCGTGCGACAGCAGGATGATGATGTCAGCCTGACCGGATACCTCAGCGACAGCCGCGGCCGCGGCCTCCTGCGGATCGGTGACGGTGATGCCGGCGGCTGCGGCTGCGCCGCTCAGCCCAATGATCGCCACCTGGTGCGTTCCGATGGTGCGCACGACAAACGGCTGTGCGATGCGAGCGCCCGTCTCGATCGCCGTGGCATTGGCGGAGAGCAGGGCAAAGCGGGCTTCATCCGTGCGTTGGCGCAGCGCCTCCAGCCCCAACGAGAGGTCTTGCGGGCCGAGGGCCAGGGCGTCATAGCCCAGGCGATTCATGATCTCCACGCTGGTGCGGCCTTGCGTGGACTTGGCCGGCAGCTGGTCGCCCGTCAGGCTGTCGCCGGCGTCGAGCAACAATACGAATTGGTTCGCGGCACGCGCTTCGTTGATTTTGGTGGCCCGCCGGGCCACACCGCCCACGGCTGGCATTCAGCCGCAGGGCCATAGATAGCCCCAGGTGTCGTTGGTGTGCAGCAGAACCAGGTGCAGCGGTTGGCGCGGAGGCGTCTCTGGCGGGCGCGGCTGCGGCGCGGGCTGCACAGCGCCTGGCGCAGGGGTTGCCATGGGTGTCGCCTGGCAGGCTGTCAACACGGCCAGGAGCAGCAGCGCCATCGCCAGGGCGGGGCGCCGCCGGCGATGCGCTGCGTGCGCAAAAAAGTTGGACTGTTTCATGCGCGCCTCAATCTTGTGGGCGATCAGGCGCCGGCAGGGTCGCCAGAAAATCTCGTTCCATGCGTCCTGCATAGTCCGTGAGCAGGGTCTGCACGCGGTCTGGGTCATCCGCGGCCACCAGCAGTCCCACATGATTTTTCTTGTGCAGGCGCCAGGTGACTTCGGGGTCGTTGTAGCTCGATGTATCGGGCCATTCATCGCGCGCCAGGCAGATGAGCAGGCCGGCAAATCCAGGGCGGACCACCGGCGGTTGGTAATGCTCCCCGCCAGCATAGGCCAGCTCGATCTTGGCCCATTCAGCCCACATGTTGACCCCTGACGCGCCTTCGATCACGCGGTCAATGTTGGCGCCGCCCACGCGCGCCGCCATTTCCAAGAAGTAAAACTGACCGTCGGCGTCGGCCTTGATGAATTCGGCATGGGTCACGCCGCGCACCATGTTCATGGCGGCGATGATGCGGCGGTTTTGCTCCTGCAAGGGGGCGTAGTCAGGCGCATCAGGGCGTAAGGTTTGGGTGGAGAAGATACCGCCTTCGTGCAGCACTTTCATGGGCGCCTGGCCATAGCGGTGAGCCATGGAGAAGACCACTTCGCGCTCCGAGACGATGGAATCCACGTGGAAAACGTCGCCGGGAAGGAACTTTTCCAGCACGTAGTACGATTGGCGGTCGCCCAGAATGTCGAGCGAGGGCCAGAACTCGTCCTGCGAGTTGATCTTGCGAATGCCGATGGAGCCGGCCTCGGAGCGCGGCTTGAAGACCCACGGCGGCGGCACGCGCGCCATGAACTCACGCACCTCGTCATAGTTGAGGACATGGACAAAATCGGGCACAGGAACGCCGCGTTCACGCGCCTGCATGCGCATCGCCAGTTTGTCACGGAAGTAGCGCGCGGTCGTATCGCCCATGCCGGAAATGCGGAGGTGCTCGCGGAGGGAGGCAGCCCATTCGACGTCATAGTCGTCTAGGGCCACGATGACATCGAAACGACGGCTGCGGGCCAAATAGCTCACGGCATGCGTGAGGTCTGGCTGTTTGGCTAACTCTGGCATGTAGAAAACTTCGTCTATACTCTCGCGCGGCCAGTCGGCCTCAGCCAGTTTTTCGCGCGTGATGAGCACGACCTGCGCGCCGAGGCGCTTGCAGGTGTGCATGAAGGCGGCCCCTTTGAAGTAGCTCGCCAGGCACAGTACAGTCAGCGGACGTAGCTCGGTCATGGTTATTCTTCTCTTCCGTTGATGGCAGGATGCTATCGGACGACGTCGGGTGGTTGGAACGGTTCGCAGACGTGGCTGACGGCGTCAGGCGCCATGGCCTGGCAGGCTTTGCCACAGGTGACGCAGATTGGCGGAG
Organism: Candidatus Amarolinea aalborgensis; assembly: GCF_900491745.1. Classification (NCBI taxonomy): domain Bacteria; kingdom Bacillati; phylum Chloroflexota; class Caldilineae; order Caldilineales; family Candidatus Amarolineaceae; genus Candidatus Amarolinea; species Candidatus Amarolinea aalborgensis. Next base: position 289,147 of record NZ_UETR01000002.1, read on the forward strand.
GGTTCGTCGCCGACGAAAACCGTTCAGGCCCCAACGTGTGCTCGCTATTGTACCATACGCCGCCGCCGCGCGACAATTCCAAATTTAGCGCACATCGCCGTCAAAACCTGGGGTTGGCGCATGCTTTCCCCAAAACTGTGATACCATCGTACGCAGGCGGCTCACCCGGCATGTGGGGCATTCCAGTCACCCTTGACGTCTTCCCAACGCAGCGCGCCGCTCTGCTGCGGGCCTTGACGCAACTTGGGCAGCACAGCCTTTGGCAGCGCCCGATCAAAGTCAACCAACTGCCGTCGTCATCGGACAGGGTCAGATCGTTCGCCAGGCGCTCTTCCAACGCCTCCGTCAGATACTCGTCCATGCACAGGCGACGTCGAGTACAGATTAACGGGACACGTTGCTTCAACTCAAGTCGCACGCTTACGGTCAGGCGAACGTATTTTGCGGTTGTTCCGTTCACGGTACCCCGCTGCTGCATGCACCTGAATTGTACCCCAGAAGGCAGGTCGTCGCAAACCGATTTGATGACCGGGCGTTGCGCCTGCAGGTCATGCCAGGGTTCGAGAATCAAGAGAGCGCATCACGTGATGCGCTCTCTTGATTCTCTTGGCGGCGGCCTGCCGCGTCAGGCTCTCACGGCGCCCACGCGGCCGCCACGTGCATGATGTCGGCGATCGTCATCTCGTTGCGATTCCAGGCCTGGGCCGCCAGGGTGATGTCCACCACGGTCACGCGGCCATCGCAGCTCAGGTCGGGCGCATCGCACAGCGACGTGATCTCTTCCAGCGCCAGTACGTTGACGAAGGCGTTGGCTGCGGCATTCGTGCGGACGATGCGAATCAAGGCCGAGCCGTCGCCGGTGTAGGCGCCGGCCGGGATCTCGGCGGTGCGATCGGCGCGCTGCTGTCCGCTGAGTGTCACCGTCACGCCCGTGTCGAACGTGTCGGCGTACACGGTCTGGATCGCAGCGCCGCCCGCGTTTTGGAAGAACGTCAGGTTGAGCCGGTAACGCTTGGCGGCGTCGAGACCGTCGTACTGGTAGCGCAGCTCGTTATCCGGATCGTCGAGCGGATTCGAGTCGGCCAGGTCAATGCGCCGAGTTTGGTAGGGCAGCGTGCCCCACGGTCGGCTGTCCAAGCCGTCGAGATAGCCATAGAGACGTGTCGGCCGGCCCGGCGGCGCATAGGGGTAGGCCGGGTCGTTGGGATCGGTCGGGCTGTTCGAGCGGCCGGCGTCGCTGAAGCGGTAATCCACGTCGTACAGGTTGACCCGTGCGACGATTGCGTCATAGCCGATGGTTTCCGAAATCCCGACGGTGATGGTGTGATTAGCATAGAACGCGGGGTCGAGCAGGATGGAGACGCGATGCACCGCGCCGTCGGTCAGGTCGAGCGCGCTGCCGATCTGATTGTCGTCCACGCGGATCACTTCCACGCGCCCAGCGCCGTCGCACTCGAAGAGCGTGAGGTCGAGGTGGTAGAAGTGCCCGGGCAGGAGGTGGTCGAAGCGGTAGCGCACCTCGCCTTCCGGCGCCGTGCGCTGTGATTGATCGGGGCGGGTGCCGCAGAAGGTTGAGGCCTCACCGTTGAGATAGCCAAAGCCCAACGTCGTCGAGTAGGGTGGGTCCGCGGTGATGCTACCGCTGTCGAGCAGCAGCGGCCCGCGCACGCCGACGTAGTCATCGAGCCAGGTGTCGTTGTTGGTCTCGTCGGATTCGTTGACCTGGCCGTCGCGGTCGAGGCGTGCGAAGAGCCGGTGTAGGCCCGCGGTGGTAGGTGTCCAGGGGAAGATCATGTCGGCGGTCGTGCCGCCGGCCAGGGACGCCAGGCTTTGCGCCTGGATCAAGGGCCCACCCGCATCCGGGTTGCCATCATACAGAGCAACCATCTGAGTGCCGGCGGCGGTTTGGCCGGCGTTATGCACGCTCAGCGTTACGTTGACCGGCTCGTCGGTTACCGGCTCAGGGTTGGACAACGCTATCTGCGTCGTCTGCAGGTCGGACCGGGTAAGGATGGTGAGGCTGGCGATGGCCTCGTTGTTGGATTCGTTGCTTTCGGCGACGCGGTTGTACGGATCGATGACGACGCGCACGGGCACGGTGCCAGTGAAACTGGTCGTGTCCCAGGGGATAGATGCGCTCGCCGTGCCGCCAGCGGCAATGTTGGGCACGTAGGCGGCGCCGACCTGAAGGGATAGCCCTGGTGGCTGTCCATTGGGCAGGGTCGCAAAAAATGCTGCGGTCAGGCCGCCGCTGTCGAGCGTGCCCGGATTGTGCAGCGTCGTGGAAATCGTCACCGGGTCGGTTTCCATTGGCGTCGTCGCGCTGAAGGCGACATCGCCCGCGCCGATCTGCGCATCGGGTTGGCCGACCGGCGTGGCACTGAAGCCGGTCAGGTTCAGGGTGGCGAACGGCGCCAGGGTGAAGCGAATCGGCACATCCACCTCGCCGCTGTGGCCGGAGAGGTAGGCGTTGACCGCCGTCGCCAGGTTGCCGGTCGTCAGGTTAGCGGGATAGCCTGGCGAGCCGGTGTAGGTCCAGTCCACCGAGCCGTTGTCGCCCACGTCCACACCCACCGCCAGCGGGCCAGAGCCGTCGCTGACAGTGAAGCTGGCCGTGACGTTGGTATACCCTTGCGGCCGCACGGGCAGACGCATGGCGCGTGGCTTGCTGCCGGTGGGCGTCACTTGCAGGTTGGTCAGGAGCACCTGGCCGGCCCGATCGAGGTAAACACGTACAGGAACATCCAGGTAGCCCGTAGTGGGCGCGCCGTGACTGGCCCAATAGGCGTTGAAATACGCCGCCAGGTTGGGGCTGGTGTATTCGCCGCCGTTGCCCACCGTGCCGTTCCAGGAATCGCTGCCGGTGTTTCCCACATCGAGGGCGAACCAGGCGTTGCTGGGCAGATCGCTGACCAGGGCTTGCAGCGTCACCGGCGTAAAGATGCCGGCCGGCACGCGCAGGGTCGTCACCTGGTTGGCTACGCCACTCCAGTTGAGCTTGCGACCGTACTGTACCTGGTAGGTGTGGCTGCCAGATTCGGGCAGATTGAGGCGAGTCGTGGTATACGGCGCCGATTCGATCTGTTCGGCGATATAGCAATTGATCTGCTGGGTGCTGGCTGGTGGGTTAGTCGAACCAAAAATCGTTTCGCAATGATCAACTCGAATGCGACCGAGACCTCCGGAACCGCCGAGAATCGAGTATGCTCCTCCTAACCCTCCTATCCCTCCCAAGGCTTTAACGAGAGATGATCCCAAGTTCGCAGTCTGCGTTCGAAGCAGTATTGCGCCACCTGCCCCGCCTCCCCCTCCTCCCATCGCATGGCCAACGGCGTCCGTGCCGTTTGATCCATTAGCTGCCAATGAACCTGAAATGACAAATGTTTTGCTACTGAGCAAAACCAACCCACCTCCAGCGCCTCCCGCTCCACCAAAATCGACCCCATTACCCGCCGTATAGGAATTGCTTCCAGATCCTCCGCCGCCTCCAAAGAAAGCTGCAGTGTTGAGGTTTTGATCTCCAACAATCGCACCACCTTCCCCAGGGCCTGATCCGTTTGTGGCATGACCCAACACGCCATTGCCACCTACAGTTGCATACCCTCCGCCACCCCCACCCGAGCCAGCGTCTGCATTGTTGTTGTAGGCTCCGCCACCGCCAGAGAAATTTGCTGTAGTAGAGGTTGCACGTGCGTTGAAGGTACCGGCGTATGATTCACCTTTCTTCCCCGTGGCGCGCGCATAATTATCAGGGCGAGAAGCACCTCTAAAACCGTAACCAGAGGCATTAACACTTCCGGCTACGTTCATCGTTTCATTGCACATCATCGCCAGAATTCCGCCTGTATTGCTATCCCATGAGGGAGCCACAAGGTTGCCACCACCTTGTACTGTGACATTATGAAATTGTGGAACCTTGATAACCTGTGCCTTCACGGAAGCTCCAATCTGAATAGAGAATCTTGCGTTGCCTCCATTCTCGTAATACTCGATAACAAAACTGTGGAGTCCTGCGGATACGTAGCGAGTATCAGAATAACAGGTATCTTGATCTTGCCAGCGGTTAATCGATAACTGGCCATCAATGTAGAGCCTGTAGCCATCATCGGAACAAGTAGATATCAGATAGTCGGTTCCAGAAAATGAGTAGATTTGACCCGTCCATCTTACAGAGAACGAATCGGTTGGGATGCCTGCTCCAGGCGACCCGGTAACCCAGTTAAAGTCCAATATAGAGTCGCATCTGCTAAAAACAGGAGACCCACTTAGCGTACGATTATTGTAATACTCTCCCCAATATCCGCCACCACATGTTTGACTAAGTGGATGCGACATGTATTGGTACATTAGTGGACGCGCCATGGTCCAACTGTTAGCTGAGTTGATTGCTGCGATCGTATTGAACTCCCAGCGGCCTACGTTATCTGTTCCTTGAGTTTGATGAATGAGCACCACATCGCCTGCACTGAAACCTGAAGAATTGGAGGTAGTGGCTGAAGTTCCTGAAGCACTAATAGCAGCACGTGCTGTATTGGGGGTAATCGTCTGCCCTGGTAACACCACGAGATCACCGTCGCGTCCATCACCAAACATTTCGTAAGAGGCTGTGCCACTGCTAAATGCTGTTGCATACTTGCCGACACCTTTTAGCGACAAGTAATCCTGGCTGTACACCTTCACCGGATGTAGCGTCTGCGGCTCCGGTCCGAGCGTGTGCGCAAACTCCACCCATTGACCCTGGGTGCCAGAAACGGTTGCCGGCCAGTCTAGCGGGCGCTGCATGGCGCCCACCGGGGTGTCGGCGGGTGCGGCTGTGACCGTGCCGAACACGTGTACCGTGCGCGTCGGGCTGGCCGGGTCGCTGGTGCGGATCGTGATGTTGCCGTCATACGGGCCGACGGACAGGTCGGCGGTGTTCAATGCAATCTCGTAGCTGGTCATGTCACTGGGGGCAATGCGGCGGCTGCCCGTCTGCGAGACGGACAATCCTGCGGGAGCGCTGATGTAGGTGAGCAGGTCGAGCGCACCTGTGTTCGCCAGGGTGAAACTGCGCTTGAGCGCTGTGCCCTGGGCGGCCATGCCAACGTCCCAGGTCTCGTCGGCAGCGCCCATGGCGAAGTTGGGCGTAGGGTCGGCGGCGAAGGAGTTCAACGGCCGCGCGGCCGAATCAATGATGTTGCCCTCGCTGTCGGTCCAGTGCGCCAACAGGATGTTGTCCGCGGCCGGATCATAGGTCTGCGTGAAAGCCGCGGTCGCCCAGATCACAGGGAAGACGGTCGGACCTGGCGGGATGGTCGGCAGCGTGTGCTCCTGGTGCAGCACCGGCGTCCCATCGGCGACGAAGTCCACGTAGAGATGGCCGCCCTCAATCGTCGTCGGATGCGGGCTGTTGACGACCAGGTTCGTGGTGTTGCTGCCATTGGCGTCCACCGGCCCGGTAGTTGCGATCTCCAACCCCAACGGCTGCAGCATCTGCCCGGTGTACGGCGCCAGGTCGGTGTCCAAGCTGGGCAGCTCCACCGGCGTGATGAAGCGGTGGCTGCCCTGCGGGTCGCTATAGCTGACGACGATCACGGGCGGCGTCGGATTGGCGCTGTTCACGGTGTAAGTGAAGGTGTCGCGCGGCGTGAGCGCCGTGACGGTGAAGCTGGCGCCGGCCGCGATCGTGCCGGTCGTGAGACCGACCTCCAATCCATCGGAGACGCTCAGCGGCAGTGGGCTGTGGTAGCTAGCGCCAACGGGCAGGCCGCCGGTGTGGCCGGCGCCGTCATTCCAGTTGAGTGCGGTGCTGCCCGTGCCGACCACGCCCGGCGTAGATGCGCTGAAGGTGTAGGTGCGGTCAGCGGTGCCGCTGTAATTGCCAGCGCTGTAGGGCTTCGCCGTGCTGCTGCCCCAGTGCGCCAGGCCGGGCGGCTTGACCAGGCTGCCGACGGCGACGTGTTGGCCGGGGCGCACCTTGCCGTTGCCGCCGATGGTGTTGTTGCCGATGGTCGTGGTGTCGTCGGGCGAGTACATCACGGCATCAATGCCGTAGGCGTCGAAGGTGCCGCTGTTTTCCAGCACCAGCTTGACCGTCACGACGTTGCCGGTCTGTTCTTTCACATAGCCGGCCAGGATCTCCGGCTGTGGATGGTCGGCCGGGTCGTCCTTGTCGGTGCCGTAACGCAGCTCGACGCGATCCTGGTAGCCGTCGCGATCACTGTCACGGTTGAAGCGGAAGAGGATGGCGCCGCCGGCCTCGGCTGACAGGTCTTTGAGCGGCGTGTTGCCGGCGTCGGCCTGCGTCAGGTAGATGTTCCACCAGGCGATGTCGGAGAGGAAATGCTCGTGCCAGGTGGGCGGGTTGATGCCGTTGAACTCCGGGGTCCGCAGCGAACTCAGGTTGCCATCCACGTCGTAGCTGGCCGGGAAGTAACGCGTCAGCACGTCCTGCACGCTCTCCACGCCCCAGGTGGGGATGACGTAGCTGTCCACCGTCTCGTCGTTGTCATCCACACCGTCCTCGACGAAGACGGTCAGGCCGCCGGTGACCGCGTCCTGGTAGAAAAGCTCGTCCGCGCCGTAACTGAAGTCCTCGAGGACGACACGCAGCGGCTCGCCGAGGTCAATGCGCTTCATCTGCTCCAGGGTCAGCGGCACGTTGTTGGAGGCGAATTGGTGCGGCGCATCGGCGGGGAAGAGGTTTTCGAGCTTGCCGTTGGGGAACTGCTGCCAGGCCGGGTAGGAGATGATCGGCGTCGTGTCGTCGCCCAGGTAGATGTTGAAGATGACGCCGGTCAGCTCGCGTGCATACTCCGTGCCGGTGTTCTTGATCGTGTAGGTGAAGGTCAGGTCCGCTGCGTGGCTGGAGTCAATCGCCCAAGCGGTGCTCCAGTTTTCGCCGGTGGTGAAGGCCTGGCCCTGGGTGATGGTGTGTTCCTCGTAGACTTCGTTGGTGATCGTCTGGGCGCCGCCCCAGGAGCGGCCATTCGTATGCGTCTCGGTGAAACGCGGGCGCGATAATTGGTAGCTGATGTCCTGTAATCCACGGGAAAGCAGCTCACCCTGCTGGTTGATGGCATACTGTACACCATCAAGCGATGACACAATTCCCTGTGTGTCGAAGTTCTGGTTCAGTATCACAGGCACGACCACGTTCGTGGTTGTATGGATATTGTTCTGGTTGACGTTTGTATATGAGTAGTGGTTGGTTTGCTGTTGTTCTTGTACTTGGTTGGGTGCCCACAGATCTTGCCATCCTTGTCCGGCCACTGCCAATGAACCAGCGACAGCCACCCCTGCGGCTCCGGCCACAAGACAACCACCACCGGCTGTTTCTAGACACAAAGCGGCACCCGCAGCCGCCACAGCACCAGCAGCCACACCACCACCGACTCCAAGTACTACTCTCGTGCCTCCCCAGGCGCGCTGCCAGAAGTCCTCCGGGGCTCTGGCTGCTGAATAGTTGCCCGCACCATCGCCCACCGGTGTTTCGAGAGATTGCGACACTTCCTCCCAATTATTCCAGGTACGCGTATCGGCGATACTTGTGCTTTGACCCCGCATGACGCTCGTTTCATAGCTATTCGTCTGCTGCGTCATCTGCCCCTGTGTCGTGGTGATCGTCGTCACCCGGTTGACCGTCCACGAGCCGGGCACGACCGACACCTCTGGCACCGGAAAAGCAGCCACGAAGAGGTTGTCGCCGGGTGGGCGCACCCAATTGGGCATTGTCGCTTTGATGTAGTTCCAGTATTCGATAGCCGGGTAGCTGCCGTAACCGCAGTTGGTCGGCGCACCCGGGCAGTAAGTCACGCCGAACAACTCCTGCCCATCGTCGAACTTGTCGCCGTCGGTGGTCTCGTTGGGCACACGCGAGCCAACCATGAAGACCTCGGCAAAGTCTGGGATGGTGTCGTAATCGCCGTCGTTACAGATGTTGACGTGTGTACCGGTGCGATCGTTGAAGTTGGGCCAGGCGTTGGGCGGGCCGGACGGTGGGCCGTAGCCCCAGCGCACGGTGCGGGACAGCGTGAAGTCGAGCAAGGCGTCCACTTCCGTGCCATCGCTGTAGACCTGCGCATCGCCGTCGCTGTTGGCATTGAGCGGATCGGTGCACCACCAGGTTTCCTCGGTGTTGGTCAACCCGTCACCGTCGTCGTCGAGCGAAGTCAGGGAGGCCAGACCCGCGCGCTGCTCAGCGGTCAGGGCCTGCATGGCCGTGCGCAGGCTGATCAGGGCGGCGTCCGGGCTGGCGGCCTCCTGACCAATGGCCTGGGCCAGGAATGTCTCGCGTAAGGCGCTGGCCTGGGTCAGCAGCGGCTGCACGCTCGCGGCCAGCCAACCCTTGTCGGCAGTCTGAGCGCCCACCAGTTCGGCTACGTCGTCGGTGTCGCGCGGGGCGAAGCGCTGGCGGGCTAGATTCTTTAGTTGGAGCGCATCGGCCAGCACCTGGGCGGACGCGTCAGTTGCGGTGAGCACGACGACGCCCAGGCTGTCGAGGCGCGCGCGGGCCGTGGGGTTTGCAAGGGCGACGGTTGTGCGGTAGAGACCGCTGCCGGCCTCCGTGGCCGCGGCGGCGATTCGAGTCAGCGGGGTTGGCACCGGGCTGAGCACGAGGACAATTAGAACGACGACGGTCAAGAGTCGAAACATTGGATGATGCGATGACATGGGAAAACCTCCTCAAACGGGCAAGGTGAGCTTAACACGCGGGTGCATCTCATGCTGGGAGCTTGGTCCACGCAGCTGGGCTTGGCAATCGTTGCCGCAACTTACAGTCGCCCGGCTCGCGCCTGGACGCGGTTGGAACCGGCAGCAAAACAAGGCTATCTGAAAACAGGGTGCAAGAAACAGCAGCGTGGGGTGGGGCGGCGCTGTGGGCGCATGTGAACGAGGCGGGCGGGACGGGGTCATGACCCAAGACTCCAGTGACGACAACAACCCGGCGTGTCGCGGCAACGTGGTCGGGTGTTCCATTGAATCGAGGCGATTCGCGAGCCGCTGGAATCATTGTATCATGCCCTGGCGCCAGGGGTCAATTCTCTCAATCGAACAACGGTGTTGTACAACTCGTACAGTTATTTCAGCCTGACCCGTCGGTGGGTGCGTTTCCAACCTGGGTGTTACGATTCAAGCGCCACCACGGAACACACAGACCACACAGAATGATGCCCTGGTTTTTTCCGTGTATTCCGTCTGTTCCATGGTTCATACGGTGACATCGTCTACGGGTTGCCCGCAACTGAGTGGTTTGTGATACAATGGAGCGAGCGAAGAGTCCTAAGAATGTAAACGCAAGAATATCGTTTTGACCCAGTAGACCATACTTTCATTCTATTTGCCTTCACGAGAGAGGTGGCAAGATGACTGGCAAACACGAAAACAATAATCGCTGCCCGATCTGCGGCGGCGCCCTTCAGCATGATTTGGCGACCATCCCATATGTACTTGCCAACAATTTGGTCGTGGTTGTGAAACATGTGCCTGCCGAGCGCTGTCTCGAGTGCGATGAGCCGTTCACCACCGGCCAGGTGACCGATCAGATTGTCGTGATGCTGCAGCAACTCAAGCGACTCAACAGCGAAGTATCCGTTGTGTCCTTCGCGGGCAACGACGTTGTCACCCTGACTGGCCAACGGGAACTCCAGCCGACCTGACCTCCTGGTGCATAGCTGCGCGGCGCTGGCTGCCCACCACGGCGCGTCCTTTGCCGACGCCGCGTGTACCGTGAACGGGCGCACGCGCCAGTATGTCGCGGCCAGTCCTGACGGCATGAACTCCCCGGCACGGATCCCAGGCACCGAGTTGTGGGTCGAGACCAACCAGAGCGCGCACTCAGCGGTGCAGGTCGTGCACAAGCTGCTGTCCGCCCTGGGCCACGCACCTGGGGAGTTTGCGGTTAGCTTCGCCTGACTGTCCGCAAGGCGCAACCATTCCCCGCCGCCTGCGTATTGCCAAAGGAAAGAGAGAATCATCACCCGCACGAATCCGCAGCCGCGCCGCTGACTACGCCACCGGCTGCATGCATCGCCGGTTTGAGGCCGGGAAAGGGGAAACTTCTATGTCCGCAGAACCGCAAAACAGCACACCCGTCACCCCATCCAACAACTTGCCCTCGGCACAGAACGAAGACCGGCCAGGAGGCACCGACCCACTCGATGCGCGCGCCGAACGTCATGAAGACCCGGGCGGCGTTTCGCCCTGGTTGGGGGGCGCGATTCTGATCGTGCTGGGCCTGATCTTCCTGGCTCAGAACTTGCACATCGCCACTTTTCAGAACTGGTGGGCCATCTTCATTCTGATCCCTGCTGTCGGCGCCTTCAACACAGCCTGGGGCAGGTATCAGGCGGCGGGTGCGCGCCTGACGTCGGACGCCGCCGGCTCCTTGATCGGTGGGCTTGTCCTCACCGTCGTCGCACTCGCGTTCCTATTCAACCTGGGGCTGAACGCGAGCCTCTTCTGGCCCGTGCTGCTCATCCTCGGCGGCGTGGCTTTGCTGCTGCAGGCTGTGACCCGCTGAAGCGCGCCGTCTGAGCATTCATCTCGTTGCCTTTGAGTTGCTGCTCCAGCGGGCGTGCTGCAACACCACCCGGTACCCGTCGGGATCCTCGAAGGTTCTGCCGCTGCGCTCCCAATACGGGTTCGCCGGTTGTACGGGCGATACCCATGCTCCTCCAGCCGCGCCACCAACCGCTGCCAGACGTCGGCGTCGGGCAGATAGAAAAACAGCAAGGTTCCTCACTTGCAGCAAGCCACCGGATACGACTGGCCGCACGTCGCCTGCGCGACATTCGACCCGCCAGCCTCGATGATGGAGCCGTATCCTGCACCCGCGGTAGTCCAGCCGTTGCAGTTTTGTGCGTAGAACCAGTTCCCAGCGCTGGTATCAATCCCCTTCCAGATATCATCATAGGTCTGGTAGGTGGTTCCGCTCGACGAGACCGTCGCCGAGGTGCGCCGGATGTTGTCTACCCAGGCCGCGGGGAAAGGTGTTTGGAACGTGATGCCGCCGTCCCATAACGCTGAACCGATTTCTTGCACCGTGCAGAAATGAGCATCTGGGTCGGTGGCGCGGCACAGCGCCCCCATGCCCGCACGCGCGTCGGTCGCCGCGCCAGTCGTAGCCTGCGCCGTGGTGAAGACAGCCAGCGTCCCTCGCGGGCTGCCGCTTGTATTCCAGGACGAAGCGACGCCCTGGATGTCTAGTGTGTTGATGCGCCCATCGCCGTTGACGTCGCGCACCGGATAATACTCCTGGGCCATGACGGCGCCGGCAATCAGGATGGCGCCCACCACGAGCGCTGCCAACAGCGTGCCAAGAAAACTTTGCTTGAACGGTGACATTCATTCCTCCGTGAACTGAGCTGTGATTTCCTGGCGTCCGGAAGGGCACAAACGACTGTTGCCTTAGAGTATAACACACACGCTGGTCCGCGGCGCAACTGAAATGCTGCCACCGCAGTCCTGAAACGACCAGCCGGCGGCAAGACAAAGCCTTGCCGCCGGCTGGTTTCTCACAAGGAGAGTCAGTTGGCCCAGCGGTAATACCGGTTGTCGAACACAGGGTAATAGCGCTCTTCGATGAAGTCGCACAGCGGCTGTAGATTGCCGGTTTGGCAGAACAACTCGGCTGCCTGCCGGCCCCCGTCCAGGGCGCGGCGATCGGGCAGCAGCATGTCCTGGATGCGCTCAACGTACAGCCTGCGCACCACCAGCTTTGGAGCGGCGTTTATTGCGCGCTCAAAAACCGCTTGACAGAGATTCCACGCCTGCCTATAATATCAACTCCAACTTCACTCCCCTGGCCGACCGGCGGTTTCGGCGTGCGTCCCAGCCAGCCCCGTTCACCAGGCTCAAAACAGGACGCATGAGATGCGCCGTATCCTGGTTGCCAACAATGCCTCCAGGCGCGCTGATGAGGTCTTGCCATGAAAAGAACGATTCCGACGTGGGCTCTAAGAACAGCTCACGCACAAGATCACGATTTGGCGCGAGATTCGCATAGCCGTGGCGCCATGCAAATCCAGTGGCCTGAGCACAAAGCGCTGCGAGATTGGGCCAGGCTGCAAGGCTGGCCGACGCCCTGGTTCAACTTCGAGGCCGCCTTTCTCGCTAAGATGTTCGAAAGCTCGGTGAACTTCGCCCGCGCTGTCACCGAAAGCGGCATCGAGATTCATATTCCCCGGCAGGAGTACACGCTTGCGACGAAAAAGCTTCAGGAGCTTGACGCGCTGTATGACGAACGCTCCCCAAGCGGACAGCCGGTTGGTTGGGGCACCCTGGTCGAGGAACTGCGGGAAATACGTCGCGCCGTCGAAGCTGGCGTTGCCGTGCAGGTTGAGGGTGGGCCGAGTCTGCGGACATGGCAGGGTTTCTATAGCTGGGCGCACGGGCGCTACCATATGCTGGAAGATGGTTACGATAACTGGATTGGCGACGATCACGCATGACCAACCGCTTCTGACGGACGAATTGCCGCTGCGCAGATATCAACCTGTAAACAGCAAGGAACCGCTCGCAAAGGACTTTGAGAAGCGATGAGCTTTGAAATTCGCGCGCTTGACGAAGCTGACCGGGCGTGGGTTCACCAGCTGCTGCAGCAGCAATGGGGAACGGTCGTTGTCTCCCGTGGGCGCCTGCATCATGCCGATCGCTTGCCAGGCTTTGTGGCCGTGCGCGCGGGCGCGCGGTTTGGGTTGCTGACGTTTCACATCGAGGGCGATCAACTGGAGGTTGTGACGCTCAACAGCCTGGAGGAACGGCAGGGAATCGGCGCGGCCCTGCTCCGCGCCGCGCAGGAAACCGCGCGCGCCGCAGGCTGCCGGCGACTTTGGCTCATCACGACGAATGACAACCTCCCGGCTATCGCGTTTTACCACCATCAAGGGCTGAGCGTCGTCGCCGTCCACCGCGGCGCCATCGCATCTGCGCGCCAGCTCAAGCCCCAAATTCCAGAACGTGGCATCGGCGGGGCCCTGATCGAGGATGAAATTGAGTTTGCGCTGCCCATCGCGCCGGCCGATTGAGCGAGCTGGCGCCCAGGCAGCCTTTGCAAGGAGCAGCACTGATGAGCGAAACCGTGATGCGACGCGGCGTGGATTATATTGGCGTGGGCGTCGGTGCGGTGATTGTGCACGACGACGGTCGCGTGTTCCTGGCGCTGCGCGGACCGACGGCCAAAAACGAGCGCGGCCTGTGGGAATTCCCCGGCGGCAGCGTGGAGTTTGGCGAGCGCCTGGCCGAGGCTTTGCGCCGTGAGATTTTCGAGGAGTACGGCGTGGAGATCGAGGTGGGCGACTTGCTGGATGTGGTGGATCATCTGCTGCCGGATGAAGGCCAGCATTGGGTTTCACCGACCTATGTCTGCCGCGTGCTGCGCGGCGAGCCGCTGATCCGCGAACCAGGGAAGTGCGCGGGCATCGGCTGGTTCGCCGTGGATGCGGTGCCCACCCAATTGACGTTGGTCACGCAGGCCAACCTGGCCCATTATCGCCAGCGCCTGCTGCGCGGCGGCGCTCACGCGGGTGCAGTATGACCCACATCGTGACCCCTTCGGCGCGTGCCGCGGCCGCCGCGCTGGCGCAGGCCGCGCTGACCGGCCGGCCGCTCTACCTGGACACCGAGACGACTGGCCTCGGCGCGCATGATGAGATTATCGAGGTCTGCCTGCTGGAAGACGATGGCAGCGTCCTGCTGGCTTCGCTGGTGCGGCCCCAACATACGATCCCGGCCGATGTTGTGCGCGTCCATGGGATCACCAATGCGATGGTGGCCGACGCGCCCACGTGGCCCGAGCTGTGGCCGCAGTTGGCTGAGCAGATCGAGGGGCGCCGCCTCGCCATCTACAACGCGGATTTCGATCTGCGCATGATGCGCCAGTCCCATGCCCGCTACGGCTTGCGCTGGGCGCGTCTCGAACGCCAGAGCCTGTGCATCATGAAGCTCTACGCGCAGTTTCGCGGCGACTGGAATCAGGCCTATCGTTCGTACCGCTGGCACAGCCTCGAAAACGCCGGCCGGCAGTGCGGCATTGCCCTGCCCAACAGCCACCGCGCCGCGGACGATGCGCTCCTGGCGCGCGCCGTTTTGCACGCCATCGCAGGCGCTGCCCTGCATGCCCCAAGCGCCGAGCCGGACCTTTTCTGAATGATCGCTGCGCCGGCGCAGCCCGGGTCAAGTCGGATTGATCGAGAGTTGAGGGAAGAGTGACATCTCCAGTCGAGAACACCGCGCGCAGCGGCAGCCTTGTCCTGTACAAAAATCGGCCCGCGCGCGTGGCGCAGATAGCCGAGAAGCTCGACCTGAACCTCCAGGGCGGCGAGACGGCTCATGTGCGCTTGAAGGACATCACCCTGCTGCACCCTGGCCCGCTGCAGAGCCTGGGCGAGCTGCTGCCGCAGCAGGGCGACGTGCAATCCGCGTGGGAACTGTTGGCCGGCAGCCAGACGACTCTGCCCGAGCTGGCCGATCTCATCTATGGCGCGTTTACGCCCGCGACGGCCTGGGCTGCCTGGCAATTGGTCAGCGACGGTCTGTATTTTCGCGGCGCGCCAGGCGAGATCACGGTGTGCACGCCGGACGACGTGGCGCATAAGCAGGAGGCCCGCCGCGCGGACGCGGCCGAGAAGGCCGCCTGGGCCGAATTCAGCCAACGCGTGCGCCGCCATGAAGCCGCGGCCAATGACGCGCGCTACCTCAAAGAGGTCGAGGCTGTGGCGTTTGGACGCCAGTCGCGCAGCCGGGTGTTGCGCGACCTGGATCGTGAGGAAACGCCGGAGAGCGCCCACGCCCTGCTGCTGGAAACGGGCTTCTGGCCGGTCACGGTCAATCCCTATCCTGTGCGCTTGACCCTGCCCACGACCGCGCCCGACCTGCCCCTGCCCGCCGTTCCCGACGAGGAACGCCGTGATTTGACTCATCTGGCCGCCTTTGCTATTGACGATGCCAGCACCACCTCGCCCGATGACGCCATCAGCCTGGACGCGGACGGGCGCGTGTGGGTGCACGTGGCGGATGTAGCCGCGCTGGTGCGGCCGGATGATCCCGCAGATGAGGAGGCGCGCGGCCGGGGCGCGACGCTCTACCTGCCTGAGGCCGTCATTCCCATGCTGCCCTGGCGCGCCACCGAACTGCTCGGCCTGGGCTTGCAGGAAATTTCACCCGCCTTCTCGTTTGGCATCGGCCTGGACGCCAACGGGCAGGCCGCCAGCCTGGAAATGACGCCGAGTTGGGTGCGCGTCACCCGACTGACCTACGAGGCCGCGGATGCGCGCATGGCCGATGAACCGTTTGCGACGCTCGATCGCGTGCTGCAAGCTTACCATGCGCAGCGCATCGCCAACGGCGCGGTGCAGATGGCTATGCCCGAAGTAGATGTCTTTGCGCACGATGGGATCGTTACGATCAAGCCGGCGTTGCCCTTGCGCAGCCGCAGCCTGGTTGAAAACGCGATGATCTTGACCGGCGACATGGTTGCGCGCTTCGCGTTGCAGCATAGCATCCCACTGGCGTTCGCGGCGCAGGAAATCGGCGACGAAGCTACGCCGGCTTTACGCCACGCGCAGACTTTGTCGCAGATGCTGGCCCTGCGCAAGACCATGCGCCGCAGCCAGTATCGGACCGTGGCCGATCCGCACGGCGGTCTGGGACTCGCGGCCTACGTGCAGACCACCTCTCCCCTGCGCCGCTACCTCGACCTGGTGGTGCATCAGCAGCTGCGGGCCTACCTGCGCGGCGGCCCGCTCCTCAGCCAGGCTGACATCCTGGCGCGCATTGGCGCGACCGAGGCTGTCAACGGCAGCCTGCGCGAGGCTGAGAACAAGTCGAACACGCATTGGACGCTGATTTATCTGCTTCAGCACCCCGAGTGGCAAGGCGAGGGCATCCTGGTGGACAAGCGCGGCCTGCAAGGCACAGTGATTTTGCCTGACCTGGGCCTGGAGCCAACTATCCACCTGCCGGGCGATCTGCCGCTCGATACGAAGTTGGTCATCCAGGCGCGGGGCGTGGATCTGCCGAAGCTCGACGCTCGTTTTCGTATAGTCACTTAGCTATCCCATCCGTCCTGTGGAAATCGGCTTGGACAATGAGCAGTCCCTTATGAAGAATTGGCGCTGCAGGAGGGCGTATGACCACCACGACTCTATTGCCGGCCAGGCGCGCCTTACTGATCGGCATTGGCCGCTACGCGCATCTGCCGACGGCGCGCCAATTGCGCGGCCCCGTGCCCGATGTGCAAGCGCTGGCCGAGCTGTTGCGCGCCGCGTACGCCTTCGATGCCGTCACGTTGCTGACGGACGAGCACGCGACCCGCCAGGGAATCCTCGATGCGCTGGCGGCGCTCGTCAGCGCCGCGCAGCCTGGCGATCTGGTCCTCATTCATTATAGCGGGCACGGCTCCCGCGTGCCCGATGTTCACGGCGACGAGCCAGACGGCTGGGATTCATCCCTGGTGCCGCACGACGGCCGTGATCAGAACGGCCTCGTCCCGGACATCCTCGATGACGAGCTGAATCCATTTTTTGGACGCCTGGTCAACGAACGGCGGGTCGGCGATTTGATTCTGGTTTTCGACAGCTGCCATTCCACTGGCATGACGCGGGCTGATGAAGCGCCTTTTGATCCGAAGCCGCGCAGCCTGGAACCGCCGGCCGCCGCGCCCCGTTTGCTGGAGGCTGATCCGGCCAGCGCCCCGCCGCCGCCAGTTTGGCAGCCAGGGGGCGACCATTTCATCGCATTCTACGCCTGCCAAAGCGCGGAGACCGCGTTCGAATTGACGTTCGATGCGAATACCGTGCACGGCGCCTTGACCGACGCCCTGCTGCGCGCGCTGGCCGCCGGCGAGGTCAAAAGCTATCGCGACCTGTGGGAGAGCGTGGTCTTGCGCATGGCACAAACCTCTCCCCAGCAGCATCCCCAGGTGGAAGGTCAGCTTGATCGCGGTATCTTCGGCCGGGAATCGGTGCAGCAGATGTTCTACGTGCCGGTGCTGGGCATGACCAGCCAAGGGTTGGTGCGCCTGGGCGGCGGGCGCGCGCTCGGGCTGGATGTGGGCGACCGTCTGCGCGTGGCGCCGCCGGGGACGCGGCGCCTAAGCCAGGTCGGCGTTGGCGCGCTGATCGAAATCGCGCCGTTGGGCCTGGCGCTGCACGAGTGCCTGGCGACGGTCATCAGCGGGGGCGGCGCGCAGGCCGGCCAATGGGCGCTGCTTGAAGCCACGCGCGCCGACAATCAGCTGCCCGTGGCCGTCACCCCGGCCGCAGCCTATGCTGGGTTGATTGCCAAGCTGCAGCGGCAGCCTTTGCTGCGCGTCGTGGACGCTGGCGCCGCGGTGACGGTGGAGATCAGCGCGAACGAAGCGCGTTTCCTGGATGACAACGGCCAGGCTCTCTTGCGCCCCTTGAAGCCGAGCGGCTTCGTTTGGCAAGCCGAGGTGGTGGATGGACTGGCCGGGCTGGCCTGGAGGCGAAACTTCCTGCGCCTGTCGAACCCGGACAGCCGCCTGACCGGCGCGCTGCGCGTGGAGGTGTTGGGCCCCGACGCGAGCGCGCTGACGCCCAGCAGTCCGCAGCAGTGGGAAGTGGACAGCGGCGCCCAGGTGCGGTTTTCTGTCACCAACGGCTGGTCGCGCGAACTGTACCTGGCTGTGGTCACGGTTCGGGAAGGCGCAGAACCGGTTCAGGTCTGGCCGCCCGGCTCCGGAGCGTCGCTGCCGGTGGCGCCAGGTCGTGCGGTCACGGTGGATCTGCCAGCAATCGTTGCGCCCCTGGTCGTCAAGGTCTTCGCGGCCACGCGCCAGATTCCGTTCGAACTGCTGACGCGCGGCCGCACGCGCCGCGCATCAAGCGACATTACCTCCGCGCTCAGCCAGATGTTACTGCAGGCGCAGGGCGAACCAGCGCCGCCATCGCCGGCCATCGCCGCGCCTGCCCAGGTCAACCCGACCCGCACCGTCACCCAACCGCGCAGCAGCCGTGACGACGACGACTGGATCACTGTCCAGGCGCTGGTAACGCGTCGAACGTAAAACGTCGGAAGTTGATTGGAGACCGGAGATTAGAGACCGGAGGTTGAAGGCGCCGGTGCGGCCAGATCTGCCTCGATCTCTGCGATCATCGCTGCGCAGAGCGCCAAGTCTTCCTGCTCCGTTTCCAAATCGTTCTCGGCCTCGATGACCAACATCTGCAGGACATCCACCTGGGTTTGCCAGGTCTCACGGCTGGCCTGGTCCCGCGCTTTGCGCAACAGGCGCTGGGCGATCATCATCTCGTACTCTGTGCGCGCCCGTTCAGGTTCGATCGTCTCCCGTATCTTGGTCTGCGCGGCAAGGGCGCGCTTCTTCCATGCCTGCAGCACCTCTTGTTTTGCATCCACCTCGTCCTCCATGTTTGCGATTGAAGGGGTTTACAGTTCTGCCCACACGAGCCGGTCGAACCCCAGCGACACGACCGCATACGTTCGCAAACGCAGCCGCGCGCCGTAGTGCGCCAATAGCTTGGCGCGATACCCCGGCAGCGTCTCCTGCGCTTCCGCCAATTTGGCCTTGATCTGCGGCAGCTCCGCCACGGCGGCCGCGCTGAGCTGGCGCGCCGCCGCTCCAGTCAAATTAGCCTCCTGCAGAGACACGTACTTGAACTCCAACAGAATATCCAGTAGTTGATACTGGCGCATTTCCGGCCGTACGATCATGGTCAGATCGGCATACGTGCGCCCTAACACCGCCTCCGAGTCCATGATGTACGCAATGTCATTGAAAAGGAGCGTCAGAAAAGTGGTCTTGACGGTCAATTCGTTGACCCAGCGATAGTCGCGGTTGTCGAACACGGGGTAGTAACGCTGCTCGATAAAGTCGCACAGTGGTTGCAGGTCGCCGGTCTGCCACAGAACGCGCGCCGCCTGTCGGCCTTCGTCCAAGACCTGGCGATCGGGCAACAGCAAGTCCTGGACGCGCTCGATGTACAGCTTGCGCGCCACCAGGTTCGGAATGCTTAGGATCAACTCGCCCGTTGGCGTGCGCCCACCGAAGGTGAGTACGCCGAAGTAGTAGAGGAAGGAGGCCATGAACGGTGCGTCTTTGACTGCGGTCAGCATGTCCTCCACCCCGAAGCGGTCAGCCAGTGCGGAGACGGCCAGCGCCGGCGCACCGTTGACGGCATCGAGGATGACCTGCCCGCCGCCGGGCAGGCTGGCAATGTAGGCGATCTTGCCGCGATCCATGGCCAGGTTGCTGTCCAGCATATTTTCAGGGTAGCTGCAGGTGCGCTGGAAATGCTTGAAGAAGTAGAGCGCCAGGGTTGGGTTGTAGACGCGCTCGGCGGTTGTGGCCGTGGTGAAGCAATAGCCGTTGTAGAAGGTGCGCACTATCTCCATCGCCTCGGCCGCCTGCGCCTCGGCCCACCCGCACGCGGCCGCGATCTGGCGTAAGGTGACGGCGATCTCGGCTTCGTGGAAGCCGCACAGGTCGTTGAACTCAGGCTGCAGGGTGATCATCTCCGAGATGTTGTAGCCGCTCGTCAGGTCGCTCAGCACGACGGGTGAGACGCCTGTAATGAAGACGCGATCCAATCCAAAACCGCTGGCCGCGCCCTTGATCGCCTTGAACAGTGTTTTCAGCGCGCCTTCGCCGCGCAGTAGGGCATCGTAACGCTGCTTGCCGGTCGGCTGCCCGCCCATCGCCAACTCGTTCGCAAAGTTGTCATACTCGTCAATCAGCAGGTAGAGCTTGTAAGGGGTCTGGCGCATGGCCGTCAGGGCAGACTCGAAAGACGCCACGGCGTCAGTCGGGAAGATCTGGACGGGAGACGACAAGCGATCCTGATAGCGAACTGCGAAATCGTGAATGCGGGCATTGACGTGCCGATAGAGCGCCTGGGTGATGTCTTCGGCAGCGCCCTGGGCGGCTACCAGCGAAAAGTCCCAGCGCATGACGAAATACTGATTGTGCAGCGGGGTGGGTGCATGACCGATCGCCAGGCGGCCGAACAACGACTCGAACTGATCGGCCTTGGCCACATCGTAATAGTTCTCCAGCATGGACAGCAGCAGAGACTTGCCGAAGCGTCGCGGACGCAGGAAGAGCAGTTGCTTGCCCAGGTCCTCGAGCCGGGCGATACGATCGGTGCGATCCAAATAGAAGTAGCCCTCGGTGATCATCTGATAAAAATCACTGACGCCGTAGGGAAATTTCATCGCGCCCTCCTTTCCGTTGCCTGTTTACTGACCAAATTGTATCCCCGCCTGGGCCTGTCGTCAAACAACTCATCATGGTCGGGCAGCCCCATGTGGTCGGCCGTTGGGTTTCTGGCTGCTGAACGCCCTTTTCTTGCGCGCGCCTGACTTTCGTCATACTCCCTGTAATGAATATGGGTTATTCTTACGTTGCTTTCCTTATGGAGGCAAATTCAGGTCGTTTCGTTTTGTACGAGGAGGATGCACGTGAAGGGTTTCATTGATTTCATGAACAAATGGGGCGTGATTGGTCTGGCGATTGCCGTGATCATCGGCGGCAAGCTCAATGGTTGGGTGACGGCTCTGGTAGACGACATCATCATGCCAATTCTCACCTTCTTCATTCCCGGCGGCGCCTGGCGTGATGCGGTGTGGAACATTGGGCCTGTGGCTCTCAAGATGGGGCACTTCATCGGCGCTACCATTGATTTCATCTTGATCGCTCTCCTCATCTATTGGTTCTTCACCCGGGTGCTCAAGGACTCAGCCGTGGCCGGTCAAGCCAAGAAGTAATCCGCTCTGTTCCGCAATGCCGTGTTCGGCGTGGAATCGAGCCATGTTCGCCATGCAGATCGCTGTCTTCCGCTGCTCACACGCATGACGGTGACCCCGATGAACCATGACATCCCCGCATGATCGTCCGTCAAAAAGAGGATGCTTCACAAGAGCATCCTCTTTTTGCGTCTCCGCACCCTGGACGAGCCGGAGCCAAATGGCTCACACGAAGGCACAAAGGCACTGAGACGTCAACCGATTCCTTCGTGTCTTTGTGGCTCTGTGTGAGGATTGCCTGGTCGCTCTACCAGAATTTCACTGGCAAGATCTTGGAATCTCTTCACGTCTCCCTGTGCTGACGCCGCGTAGGCGCCGGCTGCTCACCGGCGACCGACGATGATTCCCTCGGTCAGCATCATGGAGATCGTCTCGTCGCCGCGCACAGGCTGGAAAAATGCGTGCACGCTGCGTTCGGGGTCCAGCAGCCAGGCTTCGAGGTAGGCGCTCATCGGCGCGGAGACCGCCATGCGGCGCAGCCAGTCATAGAAGTCCATCGGCTTGCGCATCGTTTCGGTGTGGGTGACGATCAACCCAACGGCCTGGAACAGATCGGACAGTTCCTGTAAGGTCAGCGCGCGCACATGACTGGGGTCGCGCATCTTCTCGAAGCTGTTGACGGCCTTGGCGATGGGCGGATCGGCCGGCACGATATTGTCAATGACAGCCACGAGGCCGTCGCGACGACAGACGCGCACCATCTCGGCCAGGGCGCGTTCCGGCTGCGGGAAATGGTGCAGCGCGACCCGGCAGGTGACCAGATCAAAACTGCCGGGGCGGAAGGGCAGCTTCTCCACATCGCCCATCTCGAACGTTACGTTGCTGATGCCTCGTTCGGCCGCCAGCGCGCGCGCCTGGCTGACCATCTGCGGCGTCAGGTCGCTGCCCACCACGCGCTGTACGTGCGGCGCCAGCGCCAACGCGGTATGACCCGCGCCGGTTGCCACGTCCAGTACTTCCCAGGTCGGCTGCGGCTGCACGAGTTCGATCAGCCGGCCAAGACTGGCGCCCTGGGCATGAACGGCGCTGGTGGCATAGGCCGCGGCTGACGCGCCAAACTGCTGGCGCACCAGATTCTTGGTTTCTTCACTCATAGCTTCCTCTCAAGGGCCGCGACGGGCGTCATCGGCCGCTTGCCTCCATAATCGGTGTGAATTCAGCCGACGCCAGCAGGTCCACGTAGGTTTGATGCGTGGCGGCATCGAAACAGACCAGGAGGACACGCGTGATCTCGCTGTGGCGCGCCAGGCCGCGGCGGATTTCGGTCAGCGCGATGCGCGCGGCGCGTTCGCGTGGAAAACCATAGGCGCCGGTGCTGATGGCAGGGAAGGCGATGGATTTGACGCCGTGCGCAGCCGCCAGCTCCAGGCTGCGCCGATAGCAGCTTGCCAGCAGCGCATCCTCCTGCGACTTCGGCGAGCTCAGTCGAGCCGCCGCGCCTCCCTGCCAGATTGGCCCGACCGTGTGGATGACATAACGCGCCGGCAAGCGGTAGCCCGCGGTGATCTTGGCGTCGCCGGTGGCGCAGCCGCCCAGCGTGCGACATTCCGCCAGCAAACCCGGCCCGGCCGCGCGGTGAATTGCGCCGTCCACACCGCCGCCGCCCAACAACGATTCATTGGCCGCGTTGACGATGGCATCCACCTCCATCTGCGTAATGTCGCCTTCGACGACCTCGATTTTTCCCGCGCTCCCCACCATTCCCCTCCTGCACTCTCCACCACGCAAGCATATGCGCCACGCACTCCACTCAAAAACAACCTTTCACGTCGCCCACTCACTTCCGGTCTCCGATCTCCAATCTCCGATTTCTAACCTCCGCTCTCTTTTTTCATCGTCAGGCTGACGCGCCCGCGCTCGCTGTCAATCTTGAGCACACGCACGTCCACCACATCCCCCACCTTGACCACCTCATGCGGGTTGCGTACGTACCGCGGCCCCATTTCGCTGACGTGCACCAGACCATCGTGCTTGACGCCAATGTCCACGAACGCGCCGAAATCCACCACATTGCGCACCGTGCCCTGCAACGCCATGCCCTCGTGCAGATTCTCCAGGCTGAGCACGTCCTTGCGCAGGATCGGCGCCGCGGCTAATTCCTCACGCGGATCGCGTCCCGGCCGCGTCAGCGCCTCCAGGATGTCGGCCAGCGTGGGCGCGCCCACCTCCAGCAGCTCGGCCACCTCCTCGATGCGATGCTGCTGCATGTAGCGGGTCACCAGGCCAGACAGGTCTTTGGCCTTGAGGCCGATGCCCAACAGATCGAGCAGGCGCTTGACCACCGCGTACGATTCGGGATGGATGGCGGTGTTGTCCAGCGGGTTGCTGCCGTCGGCCACGCGCAGGAAGCCGGCCGCCTGTTCGAAGGCTTTTGGCCCCAGCCCTTTCACCTTCCTGATCTCCTGGCGACTGCGAAACGGCCCCTGTTCGTTGCGGTGCTCGACGATGGCCTGCGCGACCTTCTTGCCGATGCCGGCCACATATTGCAGCAGCGCCGCAGACGCAGTATTCACGTCCACGCCCACCAGGTTGACGGCATCCTCCACCACGCCATCGAGCGCCTGCTGCAGTTTTTTCTGATCCACGTCGTGCTGATAAAGGCCGACGCCGATGCTCTTGGCGTCAATTTTGACTAACTCGGCCAGCGGGTCTTGCAGACGCCGGGCAATGCTGATCGCGCCGCGCACGGTGACATCCAGATCGGGGAATTCCTCACGCGCGAGCGGCGAGGCGGAGTAGACCGAGGCGCCGGCTTCGCTGACCAGGGTGTAGGCCACGTCGCGCCCGGACTTGCCGCCGCTGTCGCGCAGCTCGCCAATCACCTCGGCGACCAACTGCTCGGTTTCGCGGCTGGCGGTGCCATTGCCAATCGCGATCACGTCCACACGGCCATTCTCGATGACGGGGCGCAGCTGGCGCTTGGCTTCGCTCCACTGTTTTTGTGGCTCATGGGGGAAGATGGCAAACGAGCCGAGGTATTTGCCGGTTTCGTCAACCAGCGCCACCTTGCAGCCGGTGCGAAAGCCGGGGTCAATGCCCAACACCCGTTTGCGTTTGAGCGGCGCTTGCAGGAGCAGGCTCTTGACATTGGTGGCAAAGGTGAGGATCGCCTGATCGTCTGATTTTTCGGTCAGGCTGCCGCGTACGTCACGTTCGACGGCCGGCTGGATCAGGCGTTCGTAGCCATCGGCGATCGCCGCCTGCACCTGCGACGCCGCGGCCGAGCGGCGGTCCTTGATGAACTGGCGGCCGATGTCGCTGAGGATCTCCGCGTCTGGGCCGTGCAGCGCGGCTTTGAGCGCGCCCTCTTTTTCGCCCCGGTTGATGGCCAGGAGTTGATGAGCCGGCACATCCTTGAGCGGCATGGCGAAATCATGGTACATTTCGTACTTTTTGCCAGGGTCGGCTGTGGGCGTCGCCAGCTTGACCACCAGGATTCCCTGGCCCAGCGTCTTGCTGCGGGCAAAGGCTCGCACCTGGGCATCTTCGCTGACGACCTCGGCCACAATGTCACGCGCGCCGGCTAGCGCCGCCTCTGCATCGGGCACGTCCTGGCCGATGAAGGCGGCCGCCAGGGCCGTCAGTGAGCCGCTGAGCTTTTCGGGATGAAGCAGCGCTTCGGCCAACGGCTCCAACCCGCGCTCACGCGCCTGCATGGCGCGCGTACGGCGCTTGGGGCGGTAAGGCAGGTAAAGGTCTTCGACGCGCTGCAAGGTGACGGCGGCCCGGATCTCTTGTTCCAACGCTGGCGTCAGCTTGCCTTGCTCAGCGATGCTCTTGAGAACCGCCTCCTGGCGCGCGTGCAGGTTGCGCAAATACTCCAGACGGCTTTCGATCTGGCGCAGCTGCACTTCGTCCAGGCCGCCGGTCGCTTCTTTGCGATAGCGAGCAATGAAGGGGATGGTATTGCCGTCGTCGAGCAAGGCGACGGTGGCGCTGACCTGCATTGGGCTGACGCCCAACTCGTGGGCGATGAGGGTGGGAATGGAGGCGGCGACAGGCCCTGGGCCTGCAGTGATCGGTTTCGACGTGGTCATCGGTCTCGGCTATGGTTCAAAATCTGCGCCGGGTTGACCGGCGCGGGCAAAATCATAGCACATTTTTTCGACTCTGGCAACACCGGGATTGCAGGGTCAACCCGAAGCCGAGACGGCTGTCTTGCTTGCTGAAGGCTTTGCCCTTTCCTGGCAGGCATGGTAAAATGACTATGGGTTGTTCAAGATTGCGCAAGTAAGCCACGAGTTTGACGCCGCCTGGCCGCGACAACCGCGCCGCGCGGTTGTCGCGGCCAGGCGTCCTTCGTCGGTCAAAGACGACAGCAGACCGGTTGCCATTGGCAGCCGAGCCTAGTTGACAGAAGGAGAAAACATTGAACCTGCAAGAGTATCAATCGAAACGGATTTTTGCCAAGTTTGGCGTCCCCATCCCGCGGGGTGAGGTTGCCACGACAGCCACGGCCGCGCGTGACATTGCCCGCCGCCTGGGCACGCGTGTGGTCATCAAGTCGCAAGTGTTGGTTGGCGGCCGCGGCAAGGCCGGCGGCATCAAGCTCGCCAGTACGCCGGATGAAGCCGAAATGGTCGCCGAACGCATCCTGGGCATGGACATCAAGGGCCTCAAGGTGCGCAAAGTCCTGGTGGATGAAGCGGCCGATATCAAGAAAGAGCTCTACTTAGGCCTGGTCATTGATCGCGCGCAGCGCCGCGTGGTGATGATGGGTTCCAGTGAGGGCGGCGTAGACATCGAAGAGGTGGCGGCTCAAACCCCGGAGAAGATCACCAAGATTGCCATTGATCCCTTCCTCGGCCTCAAAGACTACCAGGCGCGCGAGATGGCGATGACGATGGGCGTCAATCGCGAACTGGTCGGCGATTTCATCCGCATTGCCCAGGCGCTTTACACCGCGTTCATGCAGAGCGATGCCTCCCTGGCTGAGATCAATCCCTTGGCGATCGTGGGCGAGGGCAAGCTGGTGGGCCTGGATGGCAAGATGTCGGTGGACGATAATGCCCTCTTCCGCCATCCTGACCTGGACGAGATGCGCGATGTGGATGAGGAAGACCCGTACGAAGCCGAAGCGCGTCGTTTTGGGCTGAGCTACGTTAAGCTCGACGGCGAGATCGGCTGCATGGTCAATGGCGCGGGCCTGGCCATGGCGACGATGGACATCATCAAGTTCTACGGCGGCTCGCCGGCCAATTTCCTCGACGTAGGCGGCGGCGCACAGGCCGACAAAGTCGCAGCCGCGCTGCGCATCATCCTATCGGACAAGAATGTCAAGGCCGTCCTGTTCAACATCTTTGGCGGCATCACGCGCTGCGATGAGGTGGCGCGCGGCATTTTGACGGCGCTCAAGGAAGTGCCAACCACGGTGCCGATGGTGGCGCGCCTGGTCGGCACCAACGAGGCGGAGGGACGCGCCATTCTCGCGGATGCGCACATGGGCACTGCTTCCACCTTGGATGAGGCCGCGGACAAAGCCGTGCGGGCGTCCAGGGGCGAACTCGCGTTCTGAACGGATACCTAAAAAATGGACGACTGCATCTTCTGTCAGATCATTGCGCACAAGGCGCCGGCGGAGTTCGTGTACGAGGACGACCATGTCGTTGCGTTCATGGACATTTACCCGGCCACCCGTGGGCACTGCCTGATTGTGCCACGACAGCATGTGCGCAACCTGTACGATGTGGCACCCGACGTGGCCGCCGCGGTGATGGCCGTAGCCGTGCGCCTGGCGCCGGCCCTGCGCGATGTCACCCGCGCGGATGGTATGAACCTCTGGCAATCGAGTGAGAGCGCGGCCGGTCAAGTCGTTTTCCATTTTCACATGCACCTACTGCCGCGTTACGCCGGCGACGGCCTGCACGTTCCCGGCAATCGCCGTCGGGCCGCCCCTGCGGAGTTGAATGGACTGGCGACCGACGTGCGCCAGCGTTTGATGGCTTGATCTGGCCTTGATTGTTGAGTCAGGGAGGACTCTGTTCGATGAGTATTTTGGTCAATAAAGATACACGCCTGATCGTTCAGGGCATTACGGGTCGTGAAGGCATGTTTCACACCAAGCAGATGCTGGAATATGGCACCAAATTGGTGGGCGGCATCACGCCGGGCAAGGGCGGCGAATGGGTGTTGGGGGTGCCGGTGTTCGATACAGTGCGTGACGCCGTCAATGCCACCGGCGCCAATGCCTCCATCATCTACGTGCCGGCTCGCTTCGCACCCGACGCCATCCTGGAAGCAGCCGACAGCGACATCAGTCTCATTGTCTGCATCACCGAAGGCCTGGCTACGCTGGATATGGTCCGGGTGCGGGCCTTCCTGGATCAGACCAATGTGCGTTTGATCGGTCCCAATTGCCCTGGCGTCATTACGCCGGGCGAAGCCAAGGTAGGCATCATGCCCGGTCATATCCACACGCCTGGCCCGGTCGGCCTGGTTTCGCGCAGCGGCACGCTGACCTATGAAGTGGTCTATGCGCTGACCGAGCGAGGCATTGGGCAGTCCACGGCTGTGGGCATCGGCGGCGATCCGATCATTGGCACCACGTTCATTGATGTGCTGCAAATGTTCGAAGAGGACGACCAAACGGAAATGGTCGTCATGATCGGCGAAATTGGCGGCACGGACGAGGAGCGTGCGGCCGAGTTCATCGCGCAGCGTATGAGCAAGCCGGTGGTGGGCTTCATCGCCGGGCAAACCGCGCCCCCTGGCAAACGCATGGGTCATGCGGGCGCGATCATTTCTGGCGGCACCGGCACCGCCCAGGAAAAAATGGCCGCGCTGCGCAACGCGGGTGTGCAAGTGGCGCCCACCCCGGTCAAGATCGCAGAGCTGGTGGCGAGCCAACTCAGCCACTAAAACAAATCTTCAGAAACCCGGTTTCTCCCAAAAACCGGGTTTCTCACAGCGCCAGAAACCCGGTTTCGAGTCGAGACCGGGCTTTTTCATCATGCCGAGGCAGGCGATGTTTGACACCATTGATTTGAGCGCTTCCTTCAGCCCTCGCGCGCAGCAGGCGATTGCCTGGCTGCAGGCGCAGCGCGTGACCGGCTGGGTCGTGGGCGGCACGGTGCGTGATGTGCTGCTGCGCCGGCCAGCGCACGACCTGGACCTGGCGGTGCCAGGCGACGCCTTGCGCCTGGCAAAACGCCTTGCCGACGCGTTGGGCGCGGCCTTCTTCCCACTCGATGCCGCGCGCGATGTCGGCCGCGCGGTGCTGACTGAGCCTGATGGCAGTCAGACCTACGTGGATGTGGCCGCGCTGCGCGGCCCCACGCTGGCCGCCGA
Source organism: Candidatus Amarolinea aalborgensis (assembly GCF_900491745.1). Lineage (NCBI taxonomy): Bacteria > Bacillati > Chloroflexota > Caldilineae > Caldilineales > Candidatus Amarolineaceae > Candidatus Amarolinea > Candidatus Amarolinea aalborgensis. The sequence goes on from NZ_UETR01000002.1 coordinate 317,194, forward strand.
CCTGGGCCTGCGCGATTTTACGCTCAACGCGTTGGCTCTGGATATCCAGGCGCCCGCGGCGGGCGTGATTGACGTGACCGGCGGGTTGGAAGATCTGCGGCGACGCATTCTTCGTGTAGCCAGTGAGCACTCATTCCGCGACGATCCGCTGCGCATCTTGCGCGGCGTGCGCCTGGCGCTGGCGTTCGACCTTACGTGGGATGCGTTCAGCCTGGCGTTGGCGCGCCGCCACGCCCCTGCGCTCGATCAGGTCGCGGCCGAGCGCGTGCGTGAGGAGCTCAATCGGGCTTTCGTATCGTCACGGGCCGATCTCGCGCTGCGCCAACTGGATGACATGGGCGCGCTGGCGGTGGTGCTGCCCGAAATCAAGGCGCTGCAGGGGGTCACGCAGGCGCCGCCGCACCGGCTGGATGTCTACGCGCACACGCTTGAAGTGGCGCGCTGGACGCAGACGCTGCTGGCCGGGGCGGCGCTGGCTCGATCCACGTCGCTGGCAGAAGCCCAGCTCGCAGCCCTGCTGGCGCCCTTTGATCAGGCGTTAGGCGCTTACCTGGGGCAGACTGTGGATCAAGGCCACAGCCGGGCCGGGTTGCTTGTCTGGTCAGCGCTCCTGCACGACATCGGCAAGCCGGCCACGCGTCAGGCGGAGGCGGATGGCGCGATTACCTTCCGCGGCCATGAGGCGCAGAGCGGCCGCCTGGCGGGTTTGCTGCTGAAGCGCCTGGCCTTCAGCGCTGAGGCCAGCCACCTGGCGGCGCGCACCTGCAGCGAGCATCGCCGCGCGGGCGCGTTGGCCGCGTTGACGGCCGGGCGGCCGGATCGCCGCCAGGTGTATCACTATTTCCAGGCCGCGCACCCGGTGGGTGTGGAGGTTGCACTCCTTTCGCTGGCCGATCACCTGGCGGCGTGGGGCGCCGACCTGGTTCCAGAACGCTGGCAGGCGCGTCGCGACGTGGTGCACGCGCTGCTAACCGCCTTTTTTGCGCATTACGCCGAGCAGGTGCGGCCGCAGCCACTGCTTGACGGCCGCCAACTGCTCGCGGGCCTAGGCCTCGCGCCGGGGCCGCAGATCGGCGCGCTGCTGGCGCAGCTGCAGGAGGAACAGGCGGCCGGCGTCATCACCACCGAAGCCGAGGCCTGGGATTTCGTGCGCACGAGCGCGGCGTTGTGAACGAAATCCTGCGCCGTAACAAGGAAATGTTGAAGGCGCTCCAATAGACAGAAGCGAGGTTTTATGCGTGTTGATGGTCGCGCTTACGATGCGCTGCGCCCGTTCAAGATTGAGTTGGGCTTCACGCGCTACGCCGAAGGCTCGGTGTTGGTCACGCAGGGCAACACGATGGTGCTCTGCAATGCCACCCTGGAAGAGGAGAAGCTGCCGGCCTGGCTGGAACAGGCCGCGACGCCGCGCGGCTGGGTGACGGCGGAGTATGCGATGCTGCCGCGCAGCACGCACACGCGCAATCCCCGTGAGACAACCCCGCGCGGCCGCACGCAGGAGATCAGCCGCTTGCTGGGCCGCAGTCTGCGCGCCGCCGTCAATCTGAGCCTGCTCGGCCGCCGCCAGATCATCGTGGACTGTGATGTGATTCAGGCCGACGGCGGTACGCGCACGGCCGCCATCACGGGCGGTTACGTGGCCCTGGCTCTGGTTGTGCGCCAATTGATCGCGGCCGGCAAGGCGCCCGCGGCCGTGCTGCTGCCCGCGGTGGCCGCGGTGAGCGTCGGCGTGGTCAACGGCGAGGCTCTGCTTGATCTGTGTTACGACGAGGATGTCAAGGCCGAGGTGGATTTCAACCTGGTGCTCAATGGCCTGGGGCAGTTCATCGAAGTGCAGGGGACGGCCGAACGCCGCGCCTTCGACCGCGACGCGCTGGACCGCCTGCTTGACCTGGGCGCGGCCGGGATCAGCCAACTGTTGGCCGCGCAGGCGGACGTGCTGCGAACCGGATGAGGGCCGGCGCCCGACAACGCCGCTGATATCGGACATGGCAGGTTCGTAAACGTTTAGAGACATGGAGAGGGCGCAGATGAACGCAGGCTGCGCACGCAGATTCCGCTGTGTTGTTGGATAACAGATGCGGCCCCGGCGACGTATATTGCCGCGGGCGCTGAGGTCCTATTTTGGTCTCATCTGCGTTGTTCTGCGTGCATCTGCGTCCTGCTCATAGACCTCATGGCCGGCTGCGCAGGTTACGATCCTTGCAGCTTGCGCTCCAGCCGCTCACGCCGATGCTGCAAGGCGGCCAATGCTTCGCGCCGCGCCGACGTGCGCGGCCAGGCGGCCGCCTCATGCTCTGCCCAACGCGTCCACATCAGCGCGGCCGCGCAATCGCTGCCATGCCACTCATGGTACTTCGCCAGTTCCACAAACGGCTCCAGGTCTTTCGCGCTGGCGCCGCGTTTGACATGCGTGATCCAATCCTGCCATGTTTCTGCAGCCTCTGGCAGGCGCTCCAAGCGTTTGAGCAGCTGGCCGAGCCGGCTGAAGGTTTGCAGCCGCACGTCGTCCGGCAGCGGGTGCGACAGCGCGTCGCGATACGCGCGCTCGGCCTCCGGCGCGCGACCGGCCTGGTCGTAGGTCCACCCCAGCGCCGCCATGTCCAGCGCGTGGATTGTCTCGCCGGCCCACGGATCGGCCAGCAGACGGGTCAGCGTGGAGGCCAGCGTGACCATGGAGAGGATGTCTTCCAGGTTGTGGTAGAAGACGCCCACCAGGTCCTGTGCGTTGCCCGTTTGCAGGTACTGGAAGTAGAGCGACGGGATCAACCAGCCTGGCACGTCGGCCTGATCCCGGCGCAGGCCGAGCACCTGCGTCTCCAGGCTGCTCAGCGCGCACGACGGCAGGCGCTGGCGCCACACGCGGCGCGCCGGATGGAGCAGATCGAGGTGCGGCGCGGTCGTCAGCCGTGGGGTCTGGCGGTGCATGATGAAGCGATTGGTCAACAGCGGCAAATCGAAGGCGCGGCCGTTGAAAGAAACGAGGCTGGTGGCAGCATCGAGCACGTCGGCCAGCGCGTGCAGCACCGCCCGCTCCTCGCGCTCACTGCGCATGAAAAATTGGCGCACGATGAAGGATGGAGCCGCGGCGCTGACTCCCTCGCTGTGCGCGGCCGCGGCAGGCGATTCGAAGGCGCCGACGCCAATCATGAAGGCATACGCGCCGGCGCCGCCGCTAAGCCCGCTGGTTTCCGTGTCCAGGAACGCCGCGCGGGCGAAATCGAAGTCCTCCAGGTTTGCTTCGGGATAGAGAGCAGCCAGCGTCTCCACCGGTTGACCGAGGCAGGCGGCCAACGGATAGCGACTGCGCAGCGTTTCGCCGGGGTAGACCACCTCGCGCACAAAGCACGGCCCGTGCGGCGTTTCCACGACACGGCCTGGCACCAGGTTTTCCACGCCGTGATCGGACGCGGCCGCACGCGGTTCGGCGCGCGGTGTGAGATGAGACACGCCGCGGCTGATGCCTAGTTTGTCGCTGATGCGATCCAACTGCGCCTGCAAGTCTGCGTTCATATGACGTTAGCTGCCGGGGAAGATCAAGGTGAGCGCCACCAGGGATGCGTTGTAGAGCGTGTGCAGGGCAATCGCCATCGTCAGGTTGCCGCGCTGGCGGATGACGCCCAAGACGAGGCCGAGCAGGAAGACCTCGAAGACGGCCGGGCTGAGTCCATATTGGACATGGATGACGGCAAAGAGGAACGAGGTGAAGAGCAGCCCGAAGCGCGGCTGCAGCGCGCCGCGAAAGACCAGTTCTTCACCCAGGCCCGCCGATAACCCGATGGTGAGCGCACCCAAGGGGGAGATCAAGCCACCAAAGAGCGCGTTGGAGACCTTGCCGATGCGCTCGAAACTGACGGGGTCGAAGTTTGCCCAGGCCCAGGCGACGCCTTGATCGAGCAGGACGAAGACGATGGTCAAGCCAATCACCAGGCCCCACTGCCGTCCGCTCGGCATGTGCAGTCCCAGGCGGTCTGTTACCTCGTCGGTGGAACGGCGTAGCCAGAGGCCGACGCCGAAAAGTCCCATGATGATGAAAGCCGCGCCCTGCTGCCACAGCTCTGACAGGCCTAACACGCTGCCCATGTTGGCGATTGAATCCAGATTGCCCCCCAGCATGGCTAATTGGATTGGCACAGAGCCGAGCAGGTAAACCGCAAACGCGAGCGCAGTCATGTGCACGGGGGAGGCGGGGTCAAGGGGCAGCAGCCGCGCCAGGCCGCGACGCACGGCCGGGATCAACGGGAGGAAGGCGACAACGCCGGTCGCCATCATCCATAGGCTCACCCCGGCCCAATCTGGTCGGAACGGCATTTGGTTGAGGGGATTGGTTGGCTGGGAAGCCAGCAAGGCCGGGATGATCAAGAAGAAGGCGCCCAAAAAGATCAAGGCCATGTTGAACAGCGTGAGCAGAATGGTTGTGACGACGCGCCAACTGCTGGCGCGCACCGCCAGGTTCGCGGCCAACAGGAGCACGATGAAAGGAACAAACTGTAGAAAAACCATACGATGTCAGAACCCCCAGTTCTGGCGGAGATAGCTCTAGAGTTTCTCCAGCGCCCGCACCACGTTGCCTGGCAGGCGACCTTGTGTGACATAACGCAGAAAGGCCAACACACGGTGGCCGGCGACGCCGGCTGCGGCTGCGCGTCGCAGCGCGGTCTGCGTGATACGATAGCGGAAATCAGGCTGGCTGGCTTCCCACTGCGTGAAGCGCGCCACTCGAAAGCGATCGAACGCCGGCGCGCTATGCGGCACGGAGACGCTGAAATCGGCCTCCACGCGAATCGGCGCGGGCGGCGGCGGCGCCTGGGTCAGCGGTTGTTGGCGAATCCAGGCCGCGCCCTGGCTCGTGATGCGCAGGCTGTCGGCTGATTGGTGCGCGCCGCCGCGCGGGCCGATGTCCACGGCGCCGAGCCAGTGCAGCGGGCCGCCAACCAGGAAACGCAGCAGCGCGCCTTCGACGTCATTCCAATGATCGAATCCAAGCAGGTAGCCCGGCTCATCCACGCGGCGGATGTACCAGGTGGTGTAGATGCCATCGCTGCGTTGAAAATCGGGGTCATGACGGTGTAGGGCAGCCGCCAAATCCTCGGCTCGATGCCATTCGCCAGGACGCACAGCAGCCAGATCAGCGAGCAGACGCCGCCGCGTGGCAACTGGATCGTTGCGCCAGCCGCTGCCCTCACAGCGCAGCTCAGGCACGCGGCGCAGGTCGTCCCATTCGGTAGATTGCAGCCACGCCTGCCAGAGGGCATGAGCCTGTTCGGGCGCAGGCAATTGCAGCCAACTGCGCACGGGGGCAGCCAGCAGGCGCAGGCGTCCGCCGGCCGCACGCCACCAGCCCAGCTCGCGTCCCAAGTCGAGCAGGAAGCTGAGCCGATCGCTGCCTGCCCCGATCTCCGCGCCTGCGAGTGCAGCCTCGTGCTCGGGCGCCAGCAACTGCTGGTTGACGGCCGCCAGTTCAGCGGCCTGCCAACGTCCGTCTGGAGATAGGATCACCTCGCTGTTTTGTACAAACGCCAGCAAGGTGCCAGCATCCAGCGCCAGCCGGTAGCTGCTGAGATGCACGATGCTTGGCGCGGGCGCCGCCGGCAGTTGAAGCTGCGCCGCAATCGCAGCGGGCGCCGCGGGCAGCCACGGCAGCACGTCGCTTGGCACGAAAATGAAGTCGCCGGTCTCGCCCTCCACCGTGGCAAAGGCGCGGCCAATCAAGCCTCGATACCAAAGCACCTCGGCCGGATTGAGGGGCGCGGTCCACGGTTGTTCACGCGCCAGCCAGGATGGCCCACCCTGGCGCACATCGCCGGCCAGGCGCGCAAACGCGGGCGCAGTCATCGCGCCGCCCGCGGTCACAAGCGCAGACAGCATCGCGCGCGCAGCGTCTGGCAGCTGTTCCACGGCATCCACGATTGAACCGGGATCAGCCAAGGCTGCGCTCAGCTCAACGGCCAGCGCAGATGGCGTCGTCGCCGACAGGTCCACCCCGCGCACGTTGGCAATTGCGCGCAGGAGCGGCGGCGGATAATCGGTGAAGGTTTGGGCCAGGGTTAGCATCTATCGGCTGTCATGCGTCCTTGTTGTCGCCACGCAGTCTTTGTGTTCTGTTCAATCGCCCGGCATCGGCCTATTTTGTATGCCAGGTTGCTTGGCAAATGCGGCCATTGGCATTACAATAGAACGAACCAGAGGGGTATTATAGCAGATCAATGATGCCGTGAGGAATCAACATGAATCAGACCAACGATCGCGGCGGCCTGCTGGCCGAGCTGCTCAAGCAATTGAATCTTGTATGGAAACTACTCCTGGATGCGCGCGTGCCGGCCTCCACGAAATTGCTCCTGCCTTTGATGGCTCTCGCCTATGTCATTTTTCCCATTGACCTGATACCCGATGTCCTGCCGGTCCTTGGGCAGTTGGATGATCTGGCCATTGTCCTGCTCGCGGTACGGTTGTTCGTCATGCTGGCGCCGCCGGACGTGGTCGCGTTCCACCGGGGCGAGACGCCCGCTGGCCGCGCAGCGCCGGGCGAATCTGCCAGTGCGCCAGGCAGCGGCGCCGGGGCCACGGGCCGTGTCGTGGATGGCACCTACCGCGTGGTGGACAAGTAGCATGAGCGATCTGACTGCCGACGCCGGCCTGTCGACCGATCTGCCAGCAGCGCCCGCCACGGACGCTGAGGATATGAGCATTCTGGCCGCGGAGCCAGAAGCCGCGGTCATGGCTGTTGCGGCCAGTCTGCGCAGCCTGGCCGACGCGCAGCGCGCCATTTTGAACGGCCAGCAAGCCAACCGTGACCTGATCGGCGTGGTGGTTCAGGATAACTTCAACCTGAAGGCGGAAAACCAGCGCCTGCGCGACCGCATGTTGTCGCTGGAACGGGACTTGACAGAACTACGACGTCGTGACGAGGCGCGACGCGAAGGCGCTGAGGCGCGTCTGCAGGCGGCCGAGGCCGCGGTCAACACGCTGCTGGAGCAGGTGCAGCGTCTGCAGGCGCAGGTGCGCACGTTGACCGCGGCGCGGGCGGCGCCGGTTGAACGATCAAAGGGATTATGGGCGAGGCTGCTGGGCGACTGAGCGACTGCAGCCTTAACTGAGCGCCAGCTCGCTGACCGCCTCGCCGACCAGGTCGTACTCCAGTGCGCTGTTGATACGCACGGGCAGCATGGCGCCAACCCGGTGCGCGCCGGGCACGAGCGCCAGTCCATCCACTTCGGGCGCGTCGCGGTAGCTGCGCCCCACGCTGTAGCCGTTGTCGAATCCTTCGATCAGCACGTCCAAGACACGCCCCACCTGCGCCTGGTTGCGCGCGAGAGAGATGGGCTGTTGGGCTTCCAGCAGGCGCTGTCGCCGCTCCTCTTTGACTTCCGCTGGCGCCTGGTTTGGCATGGCAAAGGCCGGCGTGCCTGGCTCCGCGCTAAAGGTGAAGGCGCCAAGCTTGTCGAACTGCACCTCACGCACAAAGTCCAGCAAACCCTGAAATTCGGCTTCAGTCTCGCCGGGAAAACCGACGATGAAGGTGGACCGCAGGGCCAGATCGGGCAGGGCGCTGCGCAGCTTGCCCACCGTCTTCGTCACCCAGGCCGTGCTGCTGGGGCGGCGCATCCGGCTGAGGGTATCAGGATGGCCGTGCTGCAATGGCATGTCCAGGTAGGGCACAATCTGGCGTTGGCTGGCCATCACTTCGATCAGCTCATCGCTGACGTGTCCGGGGTAGGCGTACATCAAGCGCAGCCAACGCAGGCCTGGCGCGCGCTCGCAGATGGCGCTCATCAGCGCAGGCAGGCGATTGGGTTCGCCGCGGTCGCGGCCATAGTCAGTGGAATCCTGGGCAATGATGATCAATTCTTGGGCGCCGCTTGCCACCAGGGACTGCGCTTCGTTGACGATGCCTTCGAAGGGACGGCTGCGCAGCTTACCCTTGAAGGTGGGAATGGAGCAGAAGGCGCACGGGGCATTGCAGCCATCGGATATCTTGAGATAGGCGCTGCCGGCCACGACGCCGGGCCGCGGCGTCGCGTCGGGCTGCGGGATTTCAGGATCGCCGATTAACTCGTAGCGCCCCTGGCCGCGGCGCGCACGACCGCCGCGCAGCGTCTCCACCATCTGCACGATTTCCATCCAACGCCGCGTGCCGAGAAGTCCGTCCACGCGTGGCACTCGACGCACGATCTCCTCGCCGTTGCGCTGCGCCAGGCAGCCCGCCGCGATCAACACCTGGTCGTGACGCTTGTGCTTGCCCAGGTGGCGCAGGGTGGCGATAGATTCCTCTTTGGCTGCTTCGAGAAAGCCGCAGGTATTGACAATCAACACATCGGCCTCCTCTGGCTCAGCCGTCGAGCCGAAGCCGCGCTGCAGCATCAACATCGCCATGCCTTCGCTGTCCACCTGGTTCTTGGGGCAGCCGAGCGTCAGCAAATAATAAGTCAGCCCGCGAGACGCGGGCTGCGGTCGGTGCGATCGAGACAAGGTTGTTGCCCTCAAATTTGTATCAAAAATCACTGCCCGTGACGGTTGGGGTCGGGCCACGGCTTGGGGTGTTCGTGGGAGCGGGGGGCGTCGTGGTCAGCGAGGCTGCGGTTGGCGGGAGCACGGTGGGGGTTCCCGTCTTGTTCTTGTCGCTGCCGCACACCCGCGTCACCAGACCATTGGCCAAAGTCCAACTGCACTCTTCGATGACGCCGAGAGCGCCGAGCGTCCCCTGCGCTTCACCGTTGACGGTGACTTCAATCCCGCCCGCGTTGCCTGTGCGCAGAATCAGTGAGTTCAGCGCGGTCCAGCGCTCCTCGTTGCCGACTTCCAGCACTTTTTCCAGGACAACCTGCCCATCGCTGGTCACACGTATCCAGGCGCGCTGCACCGCACGCGCGACCACGGCCATTTCAGAGGCGACCGGCGTCGGCGTTGCGCTGGGCGCCTCCGTAGACGCCGGCAGCGGCGTGGGAGTAGGCGTCGGCAGCAGGAAAATGCTCTGCGTGGGCGTGGCCGTAATGCGAAAAATGCCGGTGGTGGGCGTAGCAGAAACCGTGTTCGCTGCGGCGGTGGCGGTGCTGGTTGGAGTTGCCGTGGCAGGTGGGGCAAAGAGGCCAGTGATCAGCTGCGGGTTGGCGCGCCATGCCCAGGCGCCCAGCGCCACCGCCACCAGCGCAATGCCGATGATCAGACCGATGCTCAGCCAGCGCACATTCAGCGGCGACTGGTTGTGCAGGTCGAACTCGATGGGGCGATAGTCCACCGCGCGCGGGCCCATTGTTTGTTCGGCGGCCTTGGCAATTTGGGCCGCCTGGCTTTGGGGTTGGCCGAGGCGCTGAATGGCGTCTTCGGCATTCAGCCCCAGGTAGACGGCATAGTTGCGGAGGAAGCCACGCGTGGGTACATCACCGGGCAGATCTTCCTGCGAGCCCGATTCCAGGGCCGCGATGTATTTTTGCCGAATGCGTGTGGCCTCTTCGACTTGGGATAGACTTAATCCCTTGGCTTCGCGAGCTTCGCGGAGCCACTGGCCCAGTTCGATCATCCCAGTGTCTTCCTTCGTCCTTGTTCTTCTGCGCGCATAACCTCACATGTCCTCGCGTCTTGACGCAAAGTGCGACCGTACCGTGACTATACCCGGCCCCCATAGGTTTGTCAAATGCCCCGCGGCCCGGGTTTCCCCAGATAACCGCGCCAGGCCGTGATGACGCGCTTGCCGAAATGAGATCTTACCATTAAGATAGTGTGCACTGCCGAGATAGGAATCCAGAGCCGTTTGTTTTCATTCTGGGCCGAGGTTGATCCGTGCGCCGATCTACTGTCAAGCGCCTTGAGCGCACCATGCTGCTCCTCATGTTCCTGGTGTTGGCGCTGTCCACCTGGCTTTCCTGGCACGGCAGCGCCGATGGGTTCGCATGGCCCTGGGACGACGCCGCGCGTGTCCCGCGCCAGCGCCCAGTGCGCGCGGTCAGCGGCAAGACGGTCGGCATCATCGCCGGCCACATGGGTTACGATTCTGGCGCCGTGTGCGAAGACGGCTTGCAGGAAACCCAAATTACCCAGGCCGTGGCGCGTTTGCTGGCCGAACGGCTCACGCAAGCAGGCGCCACGGTGGAAGTGCTGGCGGAAAAAGATGCGCGCCTGCACGGCTACCGGGCCGATGCCCTGATCTCACTTCATGCCGACTCCTGCATTGACGCCAGCGGCTACAAAGCGGCTCGCTCCGACCGCAGCACCCAACCGCTGCTGGAAGATAAGTTCCTGCGCTGCCTTTATCGCGCGTACGGCGAAAAAAGCGGCCTGTCCCAGCACCTCAACTCCATCAGCCACGATATGACGCAATACTACGCTTTCAACCAGATTGATCCCGCGACACCCGCGGTGATCCTGGAGCTTGGCTTCATCGGCGGCGACCGCCAGGTCCTGACCACGCGCCAGGATCGCCTGGCCTGGGGCGTCAGCGAAGGCATCCTCTGCTTTCTGGCAGATTAGCGGCCATGGCGCCTGCCCGCGCACCCAATTCCTGGCGCACTCGCGCGCGCGTGTCTGATGTCGTGAAGCTATAACGCAGCAAGAGCCGTCGCGGTTTCAATCCGACCGAATCTCCGTTAGGGCTGCGCCAGCAAAACGCGCAGGATCAGGCCATGCACCATCTGTTCCACAGGCGCCAGATCATCGCGCCAGGGGGAGACCGCCGAGGCATGCGCCAGGCGCACGCGTCCCTGCGCGCGCCGCACCATCTCAATCAGGAGAGGATGCGTCAGGCGCGCGGTGTTGCTCTCCCAATCGGTCAGCGTGGCTGGCTGTTGGCTGGCGATGACCAGGCTGTTCCCCAGCAGCGCGCCGTTGTCTGGCTCATCAATGACCAGCACGCTGGGGAAGACGGCCAGCAGCGTGTTGGTCAGCGCGCTCACCAGGCGATCATCGCCGGCCGCGCGCGCGACATTGATGGCAACGACACCCCTGGGGGTCAGATGGCTGCGGACGGTCGTGAAGAACTCCACAGTTGTCAGATGGAAAGGAATGTAGGGCGGACGGTAGGCGTCTACGGCGATCACATCGTAGCGTGCGGCGCTGTGTTCCAGAAAATAGCGGCCATCTTGGGCCACCGCGTGCAGGTTGGGCTGGTTCATGCCAAACCAGCGCCGCCCCACAGCAATCACGGCCGGGTCAAGCTCCACGCCATCTATCGGCAGCGGCCCGTAGACCTGCGTGTACAGGCTGGAGATGGTGCCGCCGGCCAGGCCGATCAGCGCCATGCGCTGCACTGCCTCTGGCGGCCGCGGCGCTGGGCTGAAGAAAGGCGCCAGCAGGAAGTAGTCCCAGATGCCATCGGCCAGGCCCTGCGCGGCAGGACGGAAGACTGAATGAATCCCCTGGCCTTCGTTCAATTTCAGGAGCACCTCGCCGCGGCCCTGCAGCACCTGGATATAGTTGTAGGCTGACTCGGTTTCATAGAGAAGATTGGCCTGCGGCTTGATGGCGCCGGGATTTTGCAGCGCCAGCGCCAAAATCAGCAGCCACAGGCTGACGTAGGCCCAGGGCGGGCGATGCCTGGCCTGCCAAAGCCCCGCGATCGCCAGGCCGAGCAGCAGCAAACTCAGCGCTAAGAAGGTGCGTCGCGTGCCGAGGTTCGGAATCAGCACGAGCACAGCCCCAAAGGTGCCGCTGATGCTGCCCAGGGTGGCGAGGGCTGAGAGGCGGCCGGCGGTCTGGCCGCTGTGCTGCACGTCAGCCAGGGACAGGCGCACGGCGAACGGGGTCACGCAGCCGAGCAAGGTCACCGGGACGGCGAAAAGAGCCAGGACGCCGAGGAAGGAACCGAGCAGCAGCGCCACGTCGTAGGCGGCGAATCCGGCGGCAGCCAGCGCCAACAGCGGGCGGCTGACCACAGGGATCAAGCCTACGGCGCCGGCGCCCCAGGCTGTCAAACGGAAGAGGGTTTCCGCGTGCGGGGAGCGATCAGCCAACCGCCCCCCAAGCCAGGCGCCGGCCGCCAGGTAGAGCAGGATCAGGCCGATCAGATTGGCCCACACGATCAGCGAATTGCCAAACCAGGGGTCGAGCAGCCGCGCGCCGGCCAGCTCAACGCCCAGGGTGACGAGGCCGGCCGTAAAAACCAGCAGGTTGAGGAAACGCGTGGATGGTGTCATCAAGCCGCATTGTACCTGGATTTGGCAGGCGTGTAAAACCGCGGCCAGAGGAGAAGGGCGTCCTCCAATTAGACCAAACGTTCTATTTGTGGTATCATTGTGCACCATGCCGCGCTGCAACCGCCGCGTTGCCAAACCCACGTTTTGTGAAAGCAAAGGAGCACACACATGTACGTTGTCACTGAGTACCCGGACGGGATATTCTGTTGGATTGACCTGACGACGCCCGACCAGCAGGGCGCCAAGGCGTTTTACGCCGGTCTTTTTGGCTGGCAAACCGAAGACCGGCCAACCGGGATGGGGTCCATGATGTACACGATGCTGATGATGGACGGCTATAGTGTGGCTGGCCTCGGCCCGATGAGGCCAGAAATGCAGGCCCAAGGAATACCGGCCTTCTGGACCGCCTACATCAAGAGCAGCGATGTGGACGCCGCCGCGGCCCGCGTGGCGGAGGCCGGCGGCGTGGTGATGATGCCGCCGATGGATGTGATGACCCAGGGGCGCATGATGCTGGCGCAAGACCCGACCGGCGCGATGATTGGCATTTGGCAGCCGCGCGATCACACCGGTTCACAGCTCGTGAACATGCCAAACACGCTGGTGTGGACCGAGCTGCAGACGCGCAACCCCGCGCAGGCCACGGCGTTCTATGCGCACGTGTTTGGCTGGACAGACACGACCGATGAGACCGGCTACACTGTCTTTGCGCAGAACGGGCGCCAGCAAGCCGGTATGATGAAAATGGACGAAAACTGGGGCAACGTGCCACCCAACTGGGCGCTCTACTTCATGGTTTCTGACCTCGCGGCCATAGTCGCCGCGGCGCAGACGTTGGGCGGGCGGGTGGTCGTGCCGCCGACGCCGGCCGGGGCCATGGGCCACTTTGCCGTGCTGCAGGACCCACATGGCGGCGTGTTCAATGTTATGCAGATTGACCCTGCCTACGTGGATGCGCCGCCGGGGGCCGAAACCAGCGTAAACTAAGGAGCTGCTGATGGCTGTGAATCAGGACTTGGTGAGGCGCATGCGCGCACACCTGGGGCCGACGCCGGGTCTATTCGAGAAAGCGATGTTCGGCGGAGTTGGCTTCATCCTCCACGGCAACATGGCAGTTGGGGCGTATGGGCAAGACCTCATCGTGCGTGTTGGTCCGCTGCAGGCCGCCGACGCGCTGGCGCAGCCGGACGTGCGGGTCTTCGATATTACCGGCCGGCCAATGAAGGGCTGGATTATGGTGGGACCGGCGGGTTATGCGTCCGATGACGCGCTGGCGGCGTGGATTGCGCAAGGCATTACGTTCGCCCAGTCGTTGCCGCCCAAATAGAACCACCGCACCATCGTTGCTGGCGCGAGAAACCCTCTCAAGATCACGGCAGATTTTGAGAGGGTTTTTGTTGGGGTTCTTTCCCGATGGTGTAACGTTTCATGGGGTGGCCTGGACTGAATTCCGTCTTCACCCTTCAAACACGGAGGTTTCAATGTTCGATTTCACCGACCAGGTTGTCCTGGTCACTGGCGGCAGCGGCAACCTGGGCAGCGCCGCGGTGCGGGCTTTTTGGGCGGCCGGTGCACAGCTAATTGTGCCCGATCGTAGCGTGGGGCGACTGGCAGGGCAGTTCCCGGCCCTGGCGCAGTCGGGCGATCATTTTCTGGCCGATGGCGTGGACGTAACGCAGCCGGCCGACATGGCCGCGCTGGTGGAGGAGATCAAGCGCCGCTTTGGCCGCCTGGATGTGCTGGCCAACACGGTCGGCGGCTATAAGGCCGGCGCGCCCGTACACCTGACGCCGTTGGACGTGTGGAGCGATATGCTCAACCTCAATGCGCGTTCGGTCTTCGTCACCAGCCAGGCGGTGATTCCTCTGATGCTGGCGCAGGGCAGCGGCCGCATCATTCACACCTCGGCGCGCGCGGCGCTGGCCGGCGGCGCCAATGCGGCCGCGTACAGCGCGTCCAAGAGTGCGGTTGTGCGCCTGGTGGAAAGCATGGCTGCTGAGTTGAAGGATGCCGGCATCACGGTTAACTGCATCTTACCCGGCACGATTGACACCGCGGACAATCGCCAGGCCTCGCCAAGCGCGGACTTTAGCCGCTGGGTCGCGCCGCAGGCCATTGCCGATGTGATCCTTTTCCTGGCTTCCAGCGCGGCGCGCGCGGTGAGCGGCGCCGCGATTCCTGTCTATGGAAGGAGTTGAGCCGTTCATGACGATGCCATTTTTGCAAACGCAAGCGAACTGGCGAGAGACGCTGACCAGCCTGCACCGGGCGGCGCGCGTCCTGGCGACGGTGCATCGGCTGGCGCGAGAACCGCTGCCCAATTACCTGGAGCTGGCGTTGAACGTCACGCCGACGGGGCTGGCCGCGGCACGGCTTCCACGCGGCGGGCAGGCCGCGCTCGATTTTGCGCAGCCGGCGCTGGTCTACACACCGGCCCAGGGCGATGCGCAAACGTTTCCGCTGCGGGGCCACAGCCAGGCCAGTCTGTTCACCGCGTTTTTTGGCGCGCTGCGCACGGCTGACCTGGCTGACGTGCTGCCGGCCGGCGAGGATGTCAGTCAGGCTGTGCTGGCGGCGTTGGCCACGCGCGGACGACGCAAGACGCCTGCGCTCGAGACGCTGCTCGACGCCGCGCCGCTGGTCGTCGCGCCCCAGGCCGCGGCCGATTATGCGGTAATTGTTTACAGCCTGTTTACGGCCCTGGCACGCTTCCGCGCACGCCTGTCTGGTCTCATGACGCCGCTGGTCATGTGGGCTGAGCATTTCGACCTCTCTATGCTCTGGTTTCCCGGCGGCCAGGCCGATGAATGGCAGCCGCATCTCAACTTCGGTTTTGCGCCTTACAGTCCTGGGATCGAGGCGCCGTACTTGTACGCCTATGCCTATCCTTATCCGCCGCGCTTCGATCCGCCGCGCCTACCTGCGGGCGCGGCCTGGCACACGGCGGGGTGGACAGGTGTGGTCATGCCGTACGCGGTGATCGCCGCGCAGGCCGATGCCGAGGGTTTCGTCGAAGCGAGCTGCGCAGCCATCTTCGACGCGCTGCGGCCCTTGATTGGAGGCGATGGCGCGTGAGGCGCGCGGGGGTGAAACGGCGCCTTGGCGTTGGGGTTTGGCGGCTGCACGGAAATATCGTTTGACAGAAGCAAGGGGTTGGGTGTAAACTGACGACAGCGATAGAGCCATGGACCGTGCTTGCCGGTGTTCAGTCGAGGGGACTGCGAACGCCGAGCGGGCCTTTGTTGAGGACGTGGGTATAGATCATCGTGGTTTTCACGTCCTTGTGGCCGAGTAGTTCCTGGACAGTAATGTCTTTGACGCGTAGCTCAACGCATTCTGACACGCGCATGCCGGTGCCGTAGAGAAGTTGCGCCATTAGCCTTTGTACGCCAGACATTTTGTCCAGTATGCGGCGGACTTCGTCTTTGGAGAGGACGGTGGGCAGATGCTCAGGCTTCCTGGCGCGGACGGCATCAACGCTCAGGTCTAGCGGTTGCTGCAGGACATGGCGATAGAGAAAGAGCAGGGCGCTGAGCGCTTGATTCTGCGTTGAACCGCCGCCGCTCGGCCTTTGGTACAACCTCCGGCTTCGGAGTGCTCACTCCTGTGCTTACACGCAGGTCGTCATGACTGGCCTGATTGATCTTTTCGTCTGACATGTACAACTCCCCCCTGTCTGAATTGTACACTAATTTCGACCGTTCAACTGTCTCAGCCTTCATTGGCACAGTCGGTTCCGCCGGCGGCTTGGCGTCAAGACTGGGTGGTGGACTGCCGTTCGGTGGGACGAGGGCAGACGGCGCTCAAGTATCTGGCGCCATACATCTTCCGTGTGGCGCTGAGCAATAAGCGCATTGTCAACGTGGAGGATGGCAAGGTGACGTTCACGTATCGGGAAGGTGACACGGGGCGCCGGCGCATCAGCACCGTAACGGCTGAGGAGTTCATTCGACGTTTCCTGCAGCACGTTCTGCCCAAGGGCTTCGTGAAAGTGCGCTACTACGGTCTCCTGGCGCCAGGGAATCGCCATCGGTTGCGGCAGGTGCAGGCGCTGTTGGGGGCGCAGGCTCAGCCAGGGTTGCCGTCAGCGACTTCAGAACAAAGCACGGAGCAGATAACCCAAGACCATTCCGTGCTTTGTCCGCGCTGCGGTCAGCCCATGCAGGTTGTGCAGAGCATCCGCCCAACCGCCCAGCGACCTGTTCTGCCCGTGCCAGCAAGCGCCAGGCCCGCGCAGAGCTCCTCACCGTAATCCTACAGGGCTTGATATAGTGCAAACGCAGCGTTGATGAATGTGGTGGACTGTCTGTGCGAGCGCCTGCGCGGGCGCCTTGTGTTTGACGCGCCCATCAGGCGCACCTGTGCACTCGCCGAATCCGACACGTAGGCTGCTGGTGCTCGCAACCGGCCCCGGCAGATTGTCAAAGTTGCCAAAAAAAGGACTTGATATTTCTCTCGCCGTGGTGTAAAATCATGTCAGGCGTGTTTGCCGCTTCGTTGTGCACAGGATAGGCACGCAAGTCGGCTCTCAAATTCCATATCCCACGTTTTCCGGACGGCTCAGTTCAAGTGGCGCCAGAACAGCGCTGGCGCCGGGTTATGCGGCGGCTCGACCGTTACGGGAAATGCGCTGCTGTCTGACTTGCCACCGCATAACCCATATTCCGTTGTTAGGCGCCATAGAAATTTCGGATATTTGAGATGAACCCGACTATTATCCTTATTGGCCCGATTGGCGCTGGCAAAACCACTGTGGGCCAATTGTTGGCAGAAAAATTGGGTTTGCACTTCTGTTCGATTGATACTGTTCGCAAGGCTTATTATCAGAAAGTTGGTTATGATGACATTTTAGCCTCACAGATTGCTGCTTCCTCTCAGGGCCTCCAGGGCGTCTTACGCTACAGCAAGCCTTTTGAAGCCCAAATGGTCGAGCAGGTCTTGGCAAATCATGATGGCGTCATTGATTTTGGGGCCAGCAACTCCGTATACGATGACAAAGATCTCTTCGCTCGAGTTGAAAATACGCTCGCGCCCTACCCCAATGTGATACTGCTTCTCCCATCGCCGAGCGCAGACGAGTCATTGGAAATCCTGAATAACCGACTAACACTGACGCTGACCGCAGCGGGGAGAGAGTTTACCAATGAATTATTCGAGTTGAACAAATACTTTATTGAGCATCCTTCGAATCATCGATTGGCAAAACGAGCCATCTACACCAAATACAAAACGCCTAAAAATATTTGTGATGAAATTGTGCAAGGTCTGGCATAACGGACCTCAGTTATTCTACAGGCCACCGAATTTAAGCGCCTAACACGGCGTGAAGTGGACGGTGGGGATTCGGGCGCGATTTGGCGATCCCTGCGCCGGGTGTAGAATTCTAACCAGGCAGACTACCTGTCCACCCCACCGCCACTTACGCTGGCCGTTAGGCAGCCCATCCAACAACGCGAGTCAACCACCAGGAAGACGCACGACTTGCCGTCAAAGTCAACACGCGACGCTTCGTTTTCCTCCAAACTGTGATACAATGACACCATCACGCGGTGCTGTGCCAAAGCGCCGTTAGCCGTGAGGTGCAGAAGTATGGTGTGTCATTCATGAGCAGCGATATTCTCCGTCGGATCAAACGTGCGGTGCTGTCTGGCAACTATGCCTTCAGCGAAAAAGCGCTCCTCGAAATGGAGGCCGATGGCCTGACGGAGTTGGACATCGCCGAATCCATTCTGAATGCCGTCGCCATCTACAAGACGCTCCGCTCGCAAAGCCCCTGGCGGCAGCAACGCGTCGAGTACTTGCACATCATTCAAAGCACTAATCTCGATGGTTTGATGATCTACAGCAAAGGCAAGTTGGTTGAGGAAGCGGGTATCGAGCGGTACTATTTTCTGATCTCCTCCAAGAAAGCCTTGTGAAGCCCATGAAACTGAACATTACGCGCTGCCCAACGTGTGGCAGCGACCAAATCAAACAAGTTTGCCGTGATTGGACAGGCGCATACCGCGGCCAGACCTATGTCGTGCCCGCGCTGACCTTCTACGAGTGTCCCGTGTGTGGCGAACGCGTCTTTGACCGTGAGGCGTTGGGTCAGATTCAAGCTGCCTCGCCAGCCTTCGCCAAACGGCCGTCGAAGGCGCGTACGCCGAAAACGGCGCGTACGCACGCGTCAGCCCACGGCATGCCCGCGGGCTGACGCTTTCGTCATACCTCGGGTGGAGCCTCACGACAGGGCTACGGTTATGCCGCGGGTGGTCACAGCACGGTTCGCCGTCATGGGCGGCGTTCGCGTTGGGGTGGGGCTGGTCACCAGGGCGGGGCCTAACACCACGTCCACCTGACGCCTGCGGCGGGGGGATCGTGGGTCGCGGAAGTAATCTGGCCGCAGGCGCAGGTGACGCTGTACGTTAGCCCGCCCCTTGCACAACTATCATACACTCATACTTTGACTCCTAATGAATGAATATGTATTGATTGGCGCTTCCGTTTTATTGCTCATAAGCGTTCTTGTTAGCAAAATCTCTGACCGCTTCGGCGTTCCTGCCCTCTTGCTTTTCCTCATTTTGGGAATGCTGGCAGGGTCTGACGGTCCTGGCGGCGTCTATTTCGATGATCCCGCGATAGCGCAATTTATCGGCGTAAACGCATTGGTGCTGATTCTGTTTTCTGGCGGACTCAGCACCGAATGGAAACTCGTTCGTTCAGTTATCAAAGAAGGTCTGCTCCTCTCCACTTTCGGGGTTTTCGTTACTGCGTTAGCGGTTGGTCTTTTTACCAGTAGCCTTCTCGGTCTCTCGCTCATCGAAGGCCTCCTGCTTGGTTCTATAGTCTCATCCACAGATGCGGCGGCGGTGTTCTCGGTCTTGCGCTCCAAGGGTATCAACCTCAAGGGCACGCTTAAGCCATTGCTCGAACTGGAGTCAGGCAGCAATGACCCTATGGCGATATTCCTGACAGTCGGTCTTATCCAGTTGATAACACGGCCAGATTTGCCGCTATTAAGCCTCGTTGGGTTATTCATTCAGCAAATGCTGGTTGGAGCAGCCCTGGGATATGGCGCGGGAAGGGCAATTTTGTTTCTAGTCAATGGCCTGAAGTTAGGTTATGAAGGCCTCTACCCCGTCCTGACTCTATCGTTAGTGTTTCTTGCCTTTGGATTGACCAATGTGGTTGGCGGCAATGGTTTCTTGGCTGTATATCTGGCTGGCATTGTTCTGGGGAATCATGATTTCATCCACAAGAGAAGCCTTCTGCGTTTTCACGACGGTTTGGCCTGGATAATGCAAATTGCTATGTTTTTGACCTTGGGCTTGCTTGTTTTCCCTTCACGGTTGGTTCCGATCATAGGCGTTGGCTTGCTTATCGCCGGTTGGTTGATGTTTGTGGCCCGCCCCATCAGTATTTTCATGGGGCTAATGCCAAGCGCACTGAACTGGCGAGAAAAAACCTTCATATCTTGGGTAGGCTTGCGTGGTGCAGCTCCCATCATATTGGCAACTTTTCCTTTGCTTGCCGGGCTTCAACAAGCCAACTTGATTTTCAATGTGGTATTTTTCGTCGTGCTGACTTCTGTGTTATTGCAGGGAACATCAATACCCCTTATTGCCAGATGGCTGAAAGTTGATGCGCCAGCAATACCCAAGCGAGTGTACCCTATCGAATTTACACCTATGGATGGGTTGAAAAGCGAGCTCAAGGAATTGCCCATACCGCTTGATTCGAGCATCGTTGGAAAAGCCATCGTCGAATTGGGACTTCCCAACGACTTCCTGGTCGTCCTCATCGCCAGGGATAATGACTTTTTGTTACCCAGCGGGGGGACCGTTCTACAAGGCGGCGATACGTTGCTGGTGCTGTCTGATGAGAAGTCATTGGACAAAGTCAGGATAGAGCATCACTTGGCTTTGGTGTAAGCTCAGTGGTCAGTCAGCCGGCCTCGCCATCATGGGCAGCGGACCTTGTTGGACGGGCATGGCTGGGACGCGGGCCTAAACACGTCCACCTGACGCCTACGCCGGGGGATCGTGGGTCGTGCAAGTCGTCTGGCCGCAGGCGCAGGTGAGGTTTTTTCGGGTGCTTCGCGTAAAAAGAAATAGGAGTCTGGGTTCACGATGCCTGTTCAACAATCTGAATCTGTACCAAAAACGGTCGAGCCATTCTTCCAAGCCATCATCAAATTGACTGATACCGTTTGCGTTCAGCATTTGAATGAAGACTATGCATCCCTCGCAAGACGTTTAGCCGCCGCATTGGCGCGCAAGCGCCCTTCTCCCATCGTACGCGGTAGTCCTGAAATATGGGCTTGTGGCATCCTTTATGCGATTGGCAGCGTCAATTTCCTTTTTGATAAATCAGAATCTCCTCACATGCGAGCCGATGAGTTATGCGCCGCTTTCAGCGTAAACCAGAGCAGCGGTGCGAACAAGGCCAAGCTAATCCGCGACATGTTCAAAATGTATCAGATGGATCCAAACTGGTGTTTGCCCAGCAGGATAGATGAGAATCCACTTGTTTGGATGCTACAAGTAAATGGCCTGATGGTTGATGTGCGCCATATGCCCCGCGAAGTCCAAGAAATCGCCTATCAAAAAGGGTTGATTCCTTACATTCCAGCAGATCGAAGTGGGAACAAGTAATTCGAGCCATCCTTAACGCAAAAAGCGCCCGCGTATTGGCTCCCTTCGAACAGCGGAGCCGCCGTTCGGCGCGCACGCGCGTTTGCCAGAAATGGTACGAAAATGATAGGGGTCTCGCCAATCCCGCCGCTGCCGCTGCCGCCAGCCGTTGGGCAACGCACGACACCGGTTTGACATCGTGTAAAATTCTGGCTACAATATAGCCAGAATTTTATGAATTCATTCGTTCTGCGATGTGCTCTATCATCACGAACACGGTGTGGTCGAAGTGCTTGGTGTGCGCGAGCAGAATGAGGCAGGAAGTGGCTTGCCGAGTATGAGAGAAGGTCCGCATGATTCAGGTTCCTTTGAACCAAGTGAAAGATGACTTCTCGCGCTATTTGCGGATGGCCGAGAAGGAAGACATTATCATTACCCGTCACGGCATTCCAGCCGGTATCTTGATCGGATTTGAGGATCCAGAAGCATGGTGGGAGGAGCTGCTGTTGCGTGACCCGCGCTTTCGGGAACGTGTGCTCCAGGCGCGCAGCAGCCTGCGCGACGGGCAAGGGCTCAGCATCGAGAAGCTGCGAGAGAAACACAACATGACGTCGCAGACAGTCAAGGCAGAGGAATGAGCGACTAACACCGGTTTCCAGCTGACGACTGCGCCGATGGATATGGCGCGATGATGGGTTGGGCACGCGCAGCCGCAGCTTACACCGGCTGTCAGGCCGCGCCATGCGGCATTTGTAGCTTAACCAGCGCGATCAGGCTTGACTCACCGCTGAATGCGGTGCGTGGTGATCCGAGGCAAACAAGCAACGAGAACTGCAAATCAACGCACAGAAGGAGAAATCTATGAACACTCAGTCAAACCCTATCATGACGTTCCATAGTCGAAGGCCTATATTGGCCGCGTTGGTCACTACCGCGCTCTACTTGTTGATGTCCGTACTTTTCCGATTTGCGTCAAGGTCATTACTGCCTGGCTACGATCCAGATTTCGTTGGACTTGTTGCTCTGGCAATCGTGGTGGCAATACACCTGACTATTCTTGGTTGGTGGAGAGAAGCTGGATTCAATGGAACCTCAGAGTGGCGCAATTCGCGCTTGATGTGGTTTCCGTTCGTGGTTGTGTTGGTCTTACCCTTTCTGAGAGGCATCCAGTCCAGTGATTGGAGTACATTTGCCTACCTTGCGGTCGCCTACGCCCTCACGGGATTCATGGAAGAAGGCTTAATGCGCGGCGTCGTCATGCGCACGCTCAAGCCAACAGGTGTAA
Source organism: Candidatus Amarolinea aalborgensis (assembly GCF_900491745.1). Taxonomy (NCBI): domain Bacteria; kingdom Bacillati; phylum Chloroflexota; class Caldilineae; order Caldilineales; family Candidatus Amarolineaceae; genus Candidatus Amarolinea; species Candidatus Amarolinea aalborgensis. The sequence goes on from NZ_UETR01000002.1 coordinate 339,219, forward strand.
ATCGCAGTATTGTCATTTCAGCACTCTTGTTTGGACTGTTTCACATCGGCAACTTAGTCAGTCGCAATCCAGCGATCGTATTCGCGCAGATGCTCGGCGCCTTTGTGCACGGCATTGGACTTGGAGCCTTTCGCCATAAGACCAACACCATCTGGTTTCCAGTTATTCTCCACGCCTTGCATGACCTGGCATTGAAATACTCCAATTTTCCCACCATCCCTTTGGACGTTGTCATGGTCACTCTGCTCATGCTCTATGGCATCTATCTGTTGAGAGGGCAGGGTCATGAATGAGAAGAACAAACACGCTGAACACGCCGCCGCAATCCAGACCGATCACCTCGGCCTGGAAAGGCTGGTCTTTTTCAGTGATGCGGTGTTTGCCATCGTGATCACCCTGCTCGCGATAGAGATTCGCCTGCCATCTGTTGAAGGCTCGTTGTCAGATACTGAGTTGGCTCGGGCTTTGTTGGATATCGGGCCGAAATACCTCGGCTATGTGATTAGCTTTCTCGTTGTTGGCTCTTTCTGGATGAGCCATCATCGTAAGTTTCGCTATATTCAGCATTATGACAGCCGCTTGATCGCGATGAATTTGCTCCTGCTCATGGCAATTGGTTTCATTCCATTCCCCACGTCTGTTCTCAGTGAGTACGGAAACCGCACAGCCACCGTTTTCTATGCGGTTATTATTGTTGTGATGGGCATTCTCTCTGCTGCGCTCTGGTGGTATGCATCACATCGCAATCGCCTCATTGATCCACAAATCGCGTCGCGCCTACGGCGCAGGGAGTTCTTCGGCCCGCTGCTGTTTGCCGCCATATTCGCAGTCTCGATTGGGTTGGCTTTTATCAACGCTGATTTGGCAAAATTCTCGTGGACATTGGCGATAGTTCCCTGGTTGTTTATGCGCTAAACGGTGGACAAGCAGCGATTGATGGGTAGTCACACGTGAAAAGCCGTCTTCCGCCGGTTTTGTGTTGGCGCCGCAGACGATGCCTGGTTTGCCGGGGTAATGGCTGCAGCGCAGCGGCCATCGGCTGCGGGGCAGGGTGACACAGACCATGGATCAGTTGAAGCAGCGCTATCTTGCGCTGTTGCCAGACCTGCCGCGATGGGTGGAAACGCGTGCTCTCCTATCCAGCGCGCGGGCGATGGTGGCTGAGAATGCGACGCGGAGCGGCTTCGTTATCTGGAATGCAGACGACGACTTGGGTTCAGTCGTCGGCGAACCGAACCCCGAAGGCGTTGTCCGAGCAGCCGAGTGCGTGTCGCAGATCCTGGCGTTCCCGGAGAACATGGAGCAGGTGCGCGCCATTCTTGGCGGTTTTCAGGCAGAGCCCGCTGCGGTCTTCTCGGCGCCAGCACAATTGCCGCCGCTGCCGTTGCATCCATGCCGCCAGATGGGTCGCCACGAGATGGCGCGGCTGCAGCACTTGCCAACTGAGCTATGGGATGAGCTGTCAGACGTGGCGCGGAGCGGGCGACCAATCGTTGCGGCGTTCGACGGCGCGCTGCCAGTCGCTTTTGCCTATGTCGCATCGGAGACGGAAGCCCTCTGGGATGTATCCATTGACACCATCGCCAGCCATCGTCGTAGAGGCTATGCTGCCGCCGCCGTCGTGTCTCTCATGCACTTGATGAAGCAGAGTGGAAAGACCGCCGTATGGGGCGCCCTGGTAAGCAACGCGGCATCGAACAACCTGGCTCGGCGCCTGGGCTTTGTCGAGGTGGACACGCTTTGGGTTCTCGCTCGCAGCACCACCTGAAAACCGGTTGCAGCGAACGGGCTTTGCCCCCGCCGCTGATGTGCACCGTGAGGAGAAAAAATGAGAGACGTAGTCTACATCGCCTCGATCTTGGTTGATGGGTATCTCGGAGCTGACGATGGCGACAACGCCTGGGTTGTGCCCGATCAGGAGTTGCACCGCCACTTTAACGACCTCGAAGCGTCGTTCGACACGCATCTGTACGGTCGGCGCATGTATGAGTTGATGTCGCAGTACTGGCCGGCCGCTGACGAGCAGCCTGACGCACCTGACTACGTGGCGGAATACGCTCGCATCTGGCGCGCAATGCCCAAGGTCGTCTTCTCCAAGTCGCTCGATCAGGTGCACTGGAACTCGCGCTTGTTCGCTGGCGACGCGATCGAAGAGGTAGACAGGCTCAAGCGAGAGCCGGGCAAGCCCATGAGCGTCGGCGGAGCCGTGCTGGCAACGTCACTCGCGCAAGGCGGCCTCATTGACGAGTTCCGTTTCTACGTGATGCCAGCCATCATCGCATCTGGGACGCCAATCTTCGCCGCGCTTGATAAGCACATCAACCTCGCTACACGCGAGGTCCGGCAGTTCACTTCGGGCGCGGTTCTGCTTCGATACCGAGCGCGACCCGTGGCCGTCACCTAACGAGCGCATCGAGCCGACGTCGGTCGTAAGCTTGACTCGTTCCAGCGGGTTTGAGTGCAGCTCATACGCAGTACAGTAAACGATTTGCACCGGCAGTCGCCAAAGCGCGATTCAAGTTGGATTCGTTGCTGGAATTCTGATATACTGGATTCATGATTATCGAATTCGAAGGCACCATCATCTATTGGCGCGGGCCAGCTCCTTTCCTTTTCTGCACGATCCCGGAAGCGCCAAGCCGCGCCTTGAAAACAATTTCATCCATGGTGACCTATGGTTGGGGAGTCATTCCAGTTCGAGCGCAGATTGGCAAAACTGAGTGGAAGACTTCTCTCTTTCCGAAAGATGGCCGCTACCTTGTGCCTATTCGAATGAGCGTCCAAAAATCAGAGCATCTTGACGTGGGTGATCATGTTGCTATTCGGATCGAAGTCTGTTAAGATCAGTGAACTGCCTAACAGCGGCGCCTCCTGACCGTCTTTGGCGTGGAACAGCAGCGATCATGTGGCAAAACATGTGATTCTGTTAGCCTTGCCCTGTTCGAATCGGCAGGCGGGTGACGCCGAGGGCGCTAGACGTATCAATTTAGGCAGCCCTAACAGAAGAAAATGGAGCATCGAATGGAGATTGTACATGGCAACCATCCGTGAAGGCAACCAGACGGTTTTCCTGGTCGTAGATGTCCAGGTCGGAATCATGCGCAGCGCCTGGGATTCTCCCCGAATCATCAAGAATGTGGCCGCCGCCGTCGAAACTGCAAGGCGCCAGGGAATCCCAGTCATATGGGTGCAGCACGCCGATGATGAACTGATCCATGGCAGCCCCGATTGGCAATTGGCGCCAGAATTGTCACCCGCAGAAGGTGAGATTCGAATCTATAAGCAGTTCAATTCGTCATTCGAGCAAACTCCATTGGAGGAAACCCTGGCGCGGCTCGGCGCTACTCACATCGTACTGGCTGGCGCTGCCACAAACTGGTGTATTCGGGCGACGGCCTATGGCGCTCTCGATCGAGGCTACGATCTCACGCTCATCCAAGACGCTCATACCACGGAGACGATGGAGTTCGCGGACGGCGCCACAATCGAAGCGGCGGACATTGTCCGTGAGCTGAATATCGCAATGAAGTGGCTGAGCTACCCAGGCCGCGCCAACGGTACGGCATCTTCTGGGGAGATTGATTTCGCAGCCTAATTCCGCTCCCGCGGACCCAAATCGCTCCGATCTGTTACGCAAAGACAGGAATTCAAAAATGCAGACGCGCAGACTTGGCAACAGCAACTTGGAAGTTTCGGCCCTGGGGCTAGGCTGTATGGGCATGAGCTTCTCCTACGGCCTGCCCAGGGACAAGCAGGAGATGATCTCTCTGCTGCGGGCAGCCGTCGAACGCGGCGTTACCTTCTTCGATACGGCCGAGGTCTATGGCCCGTTCATCAACGAAGAACTCGTGGGCGAAGCTCTGGCGCCTTTTCGTGGGCGCGTGGTGATTGCCACCAAATTCGGCTTCAAATTGGATCCCAACGGCGGACCGCGCTGGGTTGGCCTGAACAGCCGGCCACAACACATCAAGGAGGTCGCCGAAGGCTCGCTGAGGCGGCTCAGGGTCGAAGCGATTGATTTGTTCTATCAACACCGCGTTGACCCGGACGTGCCCATCGAGGATGTCGCAGGAGCCGTGAAGGACTTGATTCAGGAAGGCAAGGTTAAGCATTTTGGCCTTTCTGAAGCCGGCGTGCAAACCATCCGTCGCGCACACGCTGTTCAGCCGATCACGGCACTCCAGAACGAATACTCGCTGTGGACGCGAACCCCTGAGGCGGAAGTGCTGCCAACCCTCGAGGAACTTGGAATCGGCCTGGTCGCCTACAGTCCGCTGGGAAAGGGATTTCTGACGGGAAAGATTGACGAAAGCACGACGTTCGACCATACCGACTTCCGCAACACGCTCCCGCGCTTTGCACCAGAGGCTCGCAAAGCGAATCAAGCCGTGGTTGCGTTACTTGCCAGGATTGGAGAACAGAAGGGCGCCACGCCTGCCCAAATTGCGCTCGCCTGGCTGCTTGCCCAGAAGCCGTGGATCGTTCCCATCCCCGGCACCACGAAGCTGCATCGGTTGGATGAAAACATCGGGGCGGTTGCCGTTGAACTGACCGCGGATGACCTTCGCGACATCGAAAGCGCCGCCGCCGAAATCACGGTGCAAGGGGATCGGTACCCCGAACACCTGCAGCGCATGACCGGGCTCTAAGCAGCGCAAGAGTGAGGAAACAAGCGCCGGCCAAGTGGCGGCGACGCGGACGAGCGATGAGTGTATGTTGAAACTCGTCAACATCGTTCGCAAAGGAGAAGGGGAAATGAACGCTCCGAACATGACGGTGAGTGCAGTTGATCCAGATGTGAAATGGCTGTACCGAGTGGGCGGCATCTCTGCCATCGCCTTTGGCATCGCGTATGTCGTCATCATTGCGCTCTATGTTCGTATGGGAGCTCGGCCGAGCGGCGCCGAGGCCTGGCTCACCTATATCGCTGGGAACACGACGGCGTGGCGGGCTATTCTTGGCCTCTCCGTCCTAACAGATTTTCTCCTCGTACCAATTGCGTTATCGCTGTACGTCACGTTGAAAGGGATCAACAAACACGCGATGCTGTTAGCCGCCGCATTTATTGGATTGTTCGTTGTCCTGGACCTGGCGCTTACCTGGACAAACTATGCCTCGCTGATCGCGCTCAGCGGCAGCTACGCGGCTGCTGCGAATGACGTACAGAGAACAGCCATCGTCGCGGCTGCAAATTACCCGTCCCTGGTGGTGGTCTCCAACCTCTTATTTGTCTACAACTCACTCACCCTCGCCGTCGGCATTCTCATGACCGGCATTGTCATGTTGAAGGGGATTTTCAGCCATAGTACCGCCTATTTGGGTTTGGCTACAGGCGCCCTGGGCATTGTTTCGGTCGCAAGCTCCCCTTTGGCCGGTTCTGTGAGCAGCGTATCCATTATCCTCGCTTCTGCTCTCACGACCGTGTGGTTTTTGTTTGTAGGCTACAGACTCTTCAGGCTCGGTCAGCCGTGATTCGTATGGCGCCGGGACAGAGATTCCACCTAGATGAAGCACGCTGGGAACCATGGTTACAGCAACAGCCGTGACGATTGTGAACGTGGGTTATCGCTCAACCAACTACTGGGTGGTAAGCGCTGGCGCTGCGCGTTTGCTCGTTGATATTGGCTGGCCTGGAACCCTCGGAACGATGAAGGCGAATCTCAAGCGAATGGGCGTGCCTATGGGCGAGATCCGCTACGCACTTGCCACCCACTATCACATTGACCATGCCGGCCTGGCCGAGGAATTGAAGCGGGAAGGCATTCCCCTCCTTGTACTCGATGTCCAGGTTGATGCTATTCCACGCATGAAGACTTGGACAAAGCCGTGGGATCACTACATTGACATAACGGAAGAAGGTAATGTCGTCATCACCTTCGAACAGAGCCGCGTGCTCCTCAGCCAGATGGGAATTGCAGGGGAAATCCTTCATACCCCCGGCCATTCCGATCACTGCGTCTCGCTCCTGCTTGATGACGGCTCCGTCTTTACCGGGGATCTGCCGCTGGAAGTCTTTGCCTACGACAACCCCGTCGCTTTGGCAACCTGGAGACTCTTGCGCGAAAAGGGCGCGGCTCGGGCATATCCCGCCCACGGTCCTATTGTCGAGCTTATGCCATGAATCCTCCCAGCCGGTCAGCTACCGCCGCCCAAGCGCCTGGTTCGCCGGATCGTCGAATTCAGGGTCGAACTGCAGACCAGTGAAGGCCGTGACATGGGGCGCGACCATAGGTTAGAGATGTTTGGAGGCCGATCGAAATGACAACGGATTTTTGCTGGCTGGCACACTATGAGCCAGGCGTCGCACACAGCGTCGCAGTTCCGAATATCACCGTTCACCAGTTACTGTTGAACGCCACGGCGAAGTTTCCTAACCATACCGCGGTGCGGATGGTGCTGCGCTACTTGCCCCTGGGGTGGAAAGTGCAGGCCAGGCTAAGCTATGCTGAGCTGAATCGGCTGAGCGATCGCTTTGCTGCGGCCCTGGTGCAGCTGGGCATCCGCAAGGGCAGCCGTGTCTCCCTGATGCTGCCCAACATCCCGCAGATGGTGATCGCCTATTTTGGCGTGCTCAAGGCCGGCGCGATCGTCGTCAACACCAATCCCACGTATCCGGCGCATGAGCTGGCGCCTCTGCTGCGCCGCGCGGGGGCCGAAACCATCGTGACGCTCAGCGGCCTTTACGATCGTGTGCTCGAAATTCAACCCACCACCGCCATCAAGACTATCATCCTCACCGACATCTCTGAAATGATTGACCTGCCCTTCCGCAGCGTCGTGGCCAAGCAGATGCGCGCAAGCGGCATGATGAAAGCCGTGACCCCTCGGCCGGGCGCCTATTTCATGCACGACCTCCTTGCCGCGGCGCCGGCCGCCGCGCCCAGTGTACCGATTGACCCGGCCGCCGACACCGCCGTTTTCCAATTCACCGGCGGCACCTCGGGCCTGCCCAAGGCCGCCGAGCTGACTCACCGCAACCTGGTGGCAAACATCACCCAGATCAACGCGTGGGTGCCTTCGCTGAAGCCGGGAGGCGAGAAATTACTCCTCGCCTTGCCGGCCTTCCATGTCTACGGCATGACCGTGGGCATGCTGACGTGCCTGAACCTGGGAGGCGAGCTGGTGCTGGCGCCCGATCCGCGCAATACCCTTCATCTCCTGCAGACCATCGCGCGGGAGAAGATCACGGTTTACCCTGGTGTGCCAGCTATGTATATTGCCATCATCAATCATCCCAAAGTGGCCGAATTCAATCTGCACAGCATCCGCGTTTGTCTGAGCGGCGGCGCTTCGCTGCCCGCCGAAGTGGCGCAGAAGTTCGAGGCTGTGACAGGAGGCAAATTGGTCGAAGGCTACGGCATGTCCGAATCATCGCCGCTCACCGCGGGCAATCCTGTCTTTGGTCAAACCAAAACCGGCTCGGTTGGCATGCCGTTTCCTAGCACTGAACTGGCTATCGTTGCCCTGGAGCCGGATGCGCAGGGCAAGACCCCATTCTTGGATGTCGAGCAAGCCGGCGAGCTGGTCGTACGCGGGCCCCAGGTCATGAAGGGATACTACAACAACCCAGAGGAAACCAGGATTGCGATTGACGCGGATGGCTGGCTCCACACGGGCGACATTGCCAGGATGGACGCCGATGGCTACTTCTTTATCGTGGACCGCAAGAAGGACCTGATCATCGCCAGCGGCTACAATATCGTGCCCCGCGAGGTGGAAGAAACCTTGTTCATGCACCCCGCGGTGTTGGAAGCCGCCGTGGTGGGCGTCCCAGATGCCAAACGGGGCGAGACCGTCAAGGCCTTCGTCGTGCTCAAGGAAGGTCAGAGCGCCACGGCGGCTGAGATACGCGACTTCTGCCGGGAGCGCCTGGCGCCGTATAAGGTGCCCTCGCTGATCGAGTTTCGCACGGAGCTGCCCAAGAGCCAGGTCGGCAAAACGCTGCGCCGCGTCTTGGTGGAAGAGGAAAAGCGCAAGGCGGCGGTTCCGCATGAAGACGGTCGAGCTGTATAGCAATGAAGTTGCGCCGAGGGTCGGACGCCTGCTGCAGACTCATTGATGGGTGAAGGAATTCGTGGCGCATCGTAGGAGTGAATATCATGTTCAATTTCAGCTTATCCAATTATGCGCCATCCATGGCGTTGGTCATGACCCTGATAGCTTCTTTTGCAGCACTCGGTCCTGTTCCTGCCCAGCCGACCCCGGCTCTGATTGAAGACTGGCGCGCGTCCGATTTCAATTACGCTTCAAGCATGATGGACACCGATCAGAGCGATCACGTGGTTGTTTTGGGCGACACCGCAACCTCCAGGAACCTGATCATCAAGAAATTCGATGCCGCTGGAGCCCTGTTGTGGCAGACCCCCTATGACGCCGTAGAGGCGCTCAGCGGCGTGTGGATCGCCGTTGATGGCAATGGCAACGCGGTTGTCCAGGCGAATACGATCCGCATCTCGACCGGTCAACCGACGGGGTGGCTGACCCTCAAATATGACGCTGATGGAACCCTGCTGTGGGCCAATAGTCGGCCTGGCGTCGTTAGCGGTTCTGTCCGTGTGGAGGTGGATGCCAACGACAACATCTATGTCGCCGGGTTCGCTCTCAATGACTCGGTGTTGATCAAGTACTCCCCCACCGGAGCAACCTTGTGGACCGCGGTCTTCGACAACAACGGCGCGATTGACGCGCCTTCTTCCATGGCCATCTCACCCGATGGCAGCCGGATCGCAGTGGCTGGCGTCAGCGGTAATCTCTTCATGGCGCTGATGTATGACGCCAATGGGAACCGCTTGTGGGCGAATACCAACAGCGCTGTTTACGCGGCCGGCGACGCGGCCTTCGGTCCTGGGAACATCAGCTACTTCGCCGCCGGCGCCTACTTCCCGCAAGACCCAAATCCCTATCAGATGGCGATTGTGAAGTTTGACGCCGCGGGAAACCAGTTATGGATCAAAAGCTACAGCGTTGGCGATCGGACGATGCGCGTGGCCCTGGATGCTCAGGGAAATATCGTGGCAACCGGCGTTGACTCGATCGGCTATATGGATTGGATGACGATCAAAACGGACGCGAACGGCAACCTGCTCTGGTCGCAACGCTATGACGGCGGCCGAAACAACGACGAGACCCCCAGTATGCTGGCGGTTGACGCTTCCGGCGCCGTGTACGTGACCGGCAAAGGTGGCCCTAACCCAGGTTCTGGCAACCTCTCCTATGTGAAGGGCGTCGCCGTCAAGTACAACCCGGATGGGACGCCCCAATGGGCCGTCTGGGATGATTATGCGGGCGGCAAGGCGATCCGTCTTGGGGCGGCGAACACGCTGGCAACCCTCGGTTGGAACTATCTCGTGACCACGCATTACACGCAGACCAGCCTGCCAGACCTGCTGCCCAATCCCCCCACGAATCTCAGCGGCTTTGCATCCAACACAGGCTCAGGCTATGAGGTCCGATTGAATTTCAGCGACAATGCCAATAATGAATTCTGGGTGGAGGCTGAACGCTGCGCGGGTTCGGGCTGTACGGACTTCACCACGGTCGCTCAATCGCGTGGCGAGAATGTAACAGCTCTAACCGATACGACCGTTGCCCAGGGCGTTGCCTACACCTACCGCGTGCGGGCGCGAGGCTTCATGGGACTTTCAGGCCCTTCGAATACCGCCACGATCATCATCCCCGGCGTCATTTGTCCTGACTTCAATCACGATGGCGTCGTTGATGCCGCTGATTTGAGCGCGATCGCCAGCCTGTGGGGTCAGCCCGCCCCCGCGGGCTATGATCTTGACGGCGATGGCTCCGTCACGATTGCCGACATCCAAATGGCGGCGGCGCGTTGGGGCGCGAGCTGCCCATGAATGTTGATAATCCGCAGCGCAACCAGAATCTCCCTTTACACCACGCCGAGGTAACGCTTGTGTGTAGAAATATCAAGACTCTCTTTAACTTTGAACCGCCGGTGACGGACGACGAGATTCGTGCGGCTTCCCTCCAATTCGTGAGGAAAGTGAGCGGCTTCAACAAGCCATCGAAAGCCAACGAAGCGGCATTCCTGGCCGCGGTTGACGAGATTGCAGCCGTTTCCAGGAAGCTGCTCATGTCGTTGGAGACGAACGCGCCGCCGAAGAACCGGGCAGAGGACGCGGCCAGGGCGCGTGCGCGCGCGGCGCAGAGATTCGCCGGGTAAGCGACACTCGTGATGCGTGCGCGGCCAAAAGCCATGACTGGCTTGCGTGTCTCTATTTTGGGTGACTGGGGCATGATGTTTCCAGAGAGGAATGAAAAGCGATGACAACGACACCGACAGGTCACGTAATTTTGGAACGGATGACCCCTGCGGAGTTCGAAGCCTATTTGCAGCCAGCAATTGCCGAGTATGCCGCGGACAGAATCGCAGCCGGCAATTGGTCCGAGGCGGAGGCTATGTCGCACGCGCAACAGCAGTTCGCTGATCTGCTGCCGCAGGGCGTCGCCACGCCCAACCAGCATCTGTTCACGATTCGGGATGCGGCCAGCGCGCAAGCCGTCGGCGTGATTTGGCTGGCCTTGATGCCGCACTTTGGGCAGCCAAGCGCGTTCATCTATGACCTGCGCATCTTCGACGCCTTCCAGCGCCGGGGCTACGGCATGCAGGCGATGCTGGCCGTGGAGCGCGAGGCGCAAGCGCTGGGCATGGATCGCATCGGGTTGCACGTATTTGGACATAACTCCGCTGCGCAAGCACTCTACCTCAAGCTAGGATACACGATCACCAACGTCAACATGGCCAAGTATTTGGCGCCTTGAGGAGTGAACGCCCACAACTACGTCCTTCATCCAGCGATCATCGTGCCGCTCCCTTCGCGCTCAGCGGCATCACCACGGACCTCTGGCTCAAGTTCCTCTGGATGACGCCCTTAGCGGTCGTGATTTGTTACCTGGTCGCCTATCTCCTGCGGAAAGCGCCCGCAGTGCAAAGCATTCTGTAACGAGACCATACCGACGCCGTCAACGCAGCGCGATGACGCGATGACGGGGTCTTGTCAGGCCCCGTGCCATGAGGTATACTATCTGCGAGGTGGGTATTGGCTTTGGTTTGGAGAGAAGCATGATGACGATTACGGCGAAGGCTACGCAGCAGAGTGGGGCGCGCTATACGATTATCGAGACGGACTTGGGGCCACTCATCAGCGAAAGTCGTGTCAGTGTGTTTGATGTGATGGATGCCTACGATGCCGGTGATTCTGTCTACGAAATTGGTCTGACATTCAACCTCTCGCCCTTGCAGGTTGAAACAGCACTCGACTACATTGCGGAGCATCGAGCCGCGTTAGAGCCGCAGTTGGTGGAGGTCAAGCGACGGTTGGCTGACCGAGAAGCGTTCTATCGTCGCCAAGCGGCAGAGATCGCACTGCGTATTGCTGCACTGCCCATGACACCCCAGCGCGAAGCCCTGCACGCGCTGCGAGAACGTATTGAGGCTACGTACCAGGCTGATACCCATGCAGATCGTCCTTAGCGATCATAATTGCGAAGGCCAGGCGCGAGCAATCTTCCGAACTCTGGACACTCGTGGCTATCTCAAACTGATTCCCATGGAATTGCGCTTGTTTGTTGATGCTGGCCTATCCGTCAGCGCCGCAGATGCCACAGTGTGGCAGTACTGTCAGGACTGCGGCTTTCTTTTGCTTACCGGAAACCGCAACACCAGCGATGGTGAACAGTCGCTTGAAAGCACGATACGGCGCTTGACCACGTCGAACAGTCTTCCAGTCGTGACCATCAGCAATCTACGTCGCGTTCTCGCAGATTCGGCATATTGCGAGGATTGTGCTCTCAGACTAGCTGAAGTTGTGCTAGACCTCGAAAATTATCGAGGGGTGCATCGCTTGTATCTCCCCGGCTGAATCGGCACACAGTGACTGTCGAGCGCCAGGGCTTGTCAGCGCTGCTGCCGGTGCAGCCCGCCGATTCCCGCCTCGCGTGCGCGCACGATGGCCTGGGCACGGTCGGTCACCTGCAGCTTGCTGAAGATGTTGCTGATGTGGTTGCGTAGGGTCTTGGGGCTGAGCACCAGGCGGCGGGCGATCTCTTCATTATTATAGCCTTGGGCGATCAGACCCAGCACCTCTCTTTCCCTGTCGGTCAGTTCAGGGAAAATTTCCGGCGCCGTGGGTCGTGCGGCGAAGAAGCTCATCAGCCGGTGGGCGATGACCGGACCGAATAATGCCTCGCCGCGCGCCACGGCACGGATCGTGCGCAGCATCTCTTCTTGATCAGCGCCCTTGAGCACGTAACCGCGCGCGCCGGCGCGCATCGCGGCAAAGACCGAATCATCGTCTTCGAACATGGTCACCACGACGACCCCGATGTGCGGGCTGGTTGCGACGATGCGCCGCGTGGCCTCGATGCCGTTGAGGCCCGGCATGCGGATGTCCATCAGCACCACGTCGGGCTGCAAAACCATGGCCTGGGCCATAGCTTCCTGGCCCGTGGCCGCCTCGCCCACCACCTCGGTGTCGGCCACCGACGCCAGCAGCGAGCGCAAACCGTCGCGGAACAGGGTGTGGTCATCAGCAATCAGGATACGGATCGGTTCCACTGCGAAGCACCTCAAAGCATCAGAATTCCTTACATTCTGTCAATTCGTTGCCGTGAATGGCAGCCGCGCGCTGACGCGCGTGCCACCCTCAGCCCGGCGCGCGATGCGGCACGCACCGCCCAATTCCTCCGCTCGCTCGCGCATAGAGGCGATGCCAACGCCTGCCTGGTAGTTATCGGGCAGCCCCATGCCATCGTCGTCCACGGCCAGGTGCAGCGCGTGGTCCAGGCAAAGCCAGATCGTGCAGCGCTGCGCGTGCGCATGACGCACCACGTTGGTCAAGGCCTCCGTCGCGATGCGGTACGCGGCGACTTCAACGGCCGCGGGCAGGGCAGGCAGATCGTCCGGTGCGCGCACCTGCACCGCCAGGCTGTCAGACGCGACGCGGGCCGCGTGCTCGTGCAGCGCGCCAACCAGGCCCAGTTGATCCAATGCCGGCGGCCGCAGGTCATAGACCAACCGGCGCACATCGGCGATGGCGGCCTGGGTTTGCGCCTTCAGGTCGGTGAGCAGCCCGGCCGCGACCTGAGGATCACGCGCCAGCAGGTTACCGGCCGCGTCCAATTTGAGCGTCAGGCTGGCCAGGCGCGGACCTAACCCATCGTGCAGGTCACGGCGCAGGCGGCGGCGCTCTTCTTCACGCGCGATGACGAGGCGTTGGCGTGACTGGCGCAGTTCGGCCGTCAGGTGCAGCGCGTGCGCCGCGGCCCCCGCTTGATGCGCGATCGTCTCTAGCAACCGTTGTTCGTGCCGATTGAACGGCTCATGGGCTGCGCGGCGTCCCACGGTCAACGTGCCGACGACCGCTCCCTGATAGGTCAGCGGCCATATTTCGACAGCCTGACTAATGACCCCGTAGGCCGCCACCGGCGCCACGTCATCGCTCAGACTGACAGCCACGTAGGGCAATTTGAGCGTCGTCGCTACCGTGCGTACCAGCGTGGGTAGCAGGGCATCTGGTTCGGCCGCGACTTCCAACTGGGTCCCCACCGTCGCCAACACCTGCACGGGATCGTTCTGCTCGCCGTAGAGCAGGCGGTTGATCGCGCGCTGTAGCCAGGCGTGCAGCGGATTGACCGCCAATGCCACCAGACCGGTCGAAATTACGGCCAACCAGGCGTTGTCGCCGCGCAACAGCAGCCCCAGCCCGCCGACCAGGAGCACATAGGCCAGCACGACCAGCGCAGTCAGCGTGCCGTAGACCAGCGTGCGGTTGATCCACACGTCCACAGCCCACAGCCCATAGCGCAGCATAGAAAAACCAATCGTGAGCGGAATCAGCCAGCCAACCAGTAACCTGATCAGCAGTTCAATCAGGGCCTCCCATGCGGACTGCGGCCGAAGGTTGCTCAGAAAAGAGATAAGCAGGGTGGCGACATACAGCCCTAATCCAAAGACCACCCATTTCATCTGCTGGCGCTGCACCGGGTCGCTGCACGTGCGGTAGCGATAGACCTGGCTGGCGCCGGCTACGACGAGCGAACCCACAAGGGGGATCGAGAAGATTAGCCACAGGCTGTCGCTCACAACTGAGGAGGGACTTTGTGGGCTGAATGTGGTGACGAGAAACAGCCCAATAACACTCAGGCCGAGCAGAGCGCTCCCGCGCGTCCAGCGCGGAAAGAACTGGCCGTTTGGGAACAGGTAGATGAACAAGATTACGCTGCCCAGGGTGGCGGCCGCCTGCAGCCAGGTCAGGATTGGCCCGAACGGCACCCAAGTGGGCAAGCGCCACAACTCCATGTTGCTGCTGATATACCAGGGCGCTGACAGCATGAGAAAGGCAGACGCAAACAGACCCATGCGGTCAGCCGATTTACGCCACAGGACAAGCAAACCCATGCCCAGTGCAGTGACGGCCGAGAGCGATTCGAGCAGGGCGACAAACCGCACAAAATCGCCATACGCCATGAAGATACTGACGGCCGGGCGGGTGCGGCTGACTACCCATTCGCCGTAGGTCGCCCAGAAGTTTTCTGGCCAGACTTGACTCAGGGTCAGCAACACCAACACCGCCACGACCAGCCAGGCCAGGCGGCCCAGCCAAAGCGGCCAGCCCGTGAGCTTGATTTCTCCTGCGTTTGTGATGGATGCTGTCATGCCCGGAATCATACCTGTTTGTGGACTGCCGGTCAATTGCCTGGTTCGGCGCTGACGTGTCGCCTGAGGAGGACGCCAATGACCGCGCTGCCTGCCACCGAGGCCAGGATATTGCCCACCAACATGACGGTGAGCATGGTGGCCGTTGCTTCGGCGTTGGGGCCGCCAACGTGCCGTCCCAGGAGGTGTTGAATCACATCGGCCGCCAGGAAGACGCTGCCGGCTGTGGCGCCGCCGTTAAGCGCCAGCCTGGCTGCCAGCCGGCCATCGCCGCGGGCGATGCCCAGCGCGGCACCCAGCAAGGCGGTCAAGACCGAGGCAGCTAGTGTGAAAAGGATGGCAAAGGCCACATGTACCGGCATCAGCGCCTGGCCCGGGCCTTCGACGAAGTACTTTTCCCCCTCGGTCAGAAGAAAGACGATCAGAACCAGGGGCGGGCCATATGCGAGGGCGCCGGCCCAAGCCAGGCGCGTGCGCTCGCTGATCCCGCTGATGCGTGCGAGTGTGCGCGCCCACAGCGCGCCGCCCAGCGCGCAGAAGGCGGCCAGTAGCACCATCATGACAATCGGGCCGGAATTTTCCAGGCGTCGCGCCAGGTGGCTGGGGAGGCTCGCCGTCAGAAGCATCCCAAAGACAAAGGTCGCGATCACCGCCCCCTGCAAAATCAGCCCGGCCAGCCCGCTGCGCCAGGCGATACGCTGACCCGCCCCAGCCGTCGGTCCCAGCGACCGCTCGTCGGCGGCTGCGGCGCTTGATGTTGTGTTCATCATATTTCCTACTTTCAATACCTCCCAGGGAAGACGTGCTCACGAATGACCGAACGAGGTCAAATCCTCGTCCAACATCAGCGGCGCCAGCATCATACACCCGGACGCGTCCCGTTGTCATGGGACTACGGTCACGCCTGGGCCGGGAAGTTGTCCCGAGTCGTCATTGTTGGCGCCGCCAGCCGAAAACATGAGGCCCACCGGAAGCCGTCACACGGTGCCTGGTGGGTCTCGTCGCACGCTCGAAAACTTTCTCAATGTCCAATCTACTCAGGTGGTTGCACTTGCCTGCAGAATATCTGCGGGTGTGAAGAAGTAGTAGCCTGGCTCAAAGATTACCACTCTGTTGTGCGGAAAGTTTAGCACACAGCAGAGGCAGAGGCAAACCATGCATTTATTCCTGTTTTTTGAACGGATTGACCGAGAATGGAGATTGTGCTACACTCGATTCAATGGACGGCTGCTGCGGACCTGCCGCTGACGCATTGGCAGGGCTTGTAACATTCAACCAGAGGTCAATCGCGCATGAAGTTTCCAGGCCAACAAGTCGGCCTGGCGCCTTGAGGGACAGAAGATGTTTTCAAACGAAGAGATCGCTTATATCAAGAGTCAGCCGCTCGCGCGGCTGGCGACCGTCTCGCCCGACGGGCAGCCGGATGTCGCGCCGGTGGGCTTTCGGTTCGACGGGCAGCGTTTCGTGATCGGCGGTTTTGACATCACGCGCACGTTCAAATACAAGAACGTAAAACAGGGCAACGCCAAAGTCTCGCTCGTCATTGACGATTTGGCGACGGTCTCGCCCTGGAAACCGCGCGGCATCAAGATTCACGGCAGCGCGCAGATCAGCGAAGGCAGCGGATCCGCGGTCTTGATCGTCACACCCGAGCGGTCGTGGAGCTGGGGCATTCACGCCACAGCCTTCAAAGACGGCATGCCGGTCAGCCGTAAAGCAACGCATGAGCCAGCCGCATAGGATATCGGTCAGCGTGACCCAATCCATCGCCTTGCTTTCGTTCGTGGTGCGCGACTACGACGAGGCCATTGCTTTCTTCACCCATGCCCTGCGTTTTAGCGTCGTCGAAGACACGCCGCTCGGTGCGGGTAAGCGCTGGGTCGTGGTCGCGCCGCCGGAATCGCAAGGGGCGGCTCTGCTCCTGGCCCAGGCCGCGACCCCGGAACAGTTGGCGCACGTCGGCAACCAGACCGGCGGTCGCGTCTTCCTCTTTCTCCATACCAACGATTTCTGGCGCGACTACCACGCCATGCAAGCACACGGGGTCAAGTTCGCGGAGGAGCCGCGGCTAGAACCGTATGGCCGGGTGGTCGTATTCTTCGATCTCTATGGCAACAAGTGGGACCTGGTGCAACCCAACGGCGCCTGATCCTGCCAATCACTGACCCGTGGGAGAGGCAAGGCATTGGCTGATATCGTCATACACGAACTCGCAGACCACAACTGGACCGACCTCAACCGCTGCGACAATGCGTTCACGGTGGACGCCGAGCTGTGCCTGGCCGCAGAAGATGGACGGATCAGCTATACGGTGCGCAGCGTCCCGCCGTACGTAAAACGCTACGACTCTGAGGCGAATGACTCCACGACCTATCTCGGTCAGCCTGACCATGCTGCCTGGCTGGCATACGTGGACGGCCAACTGGCCGGGCAGATTCTTGCACACGAGAACTGGAACCGGTTCGCCATCATCTGGGATATTGCGGTCGAGCCATCTTTCCGCCGCCGGGGCGTGGGCCGCCGGCTGATCGAGCACGCGCTCCGCTGGGCCAGGGATCGGGGATTGCCCGGGGTGATGCTGGAGACGCAGAATATCAACGTCGCGGCGTGCCGGCTCTACGCGCGCTGCGGCTTCGTGCTCGGTGGGTTCGACGGCTACCTGTACCGCGGCGTCGCACCTGGCAGGCGCGAGATCGCCCTGTTCTGGTATTTGCTGTTCTAACCACAAGGCAGAGGCGATCGCGCAGATGGTTCGCGTCGCCCAGCCTGACACGCGCATCGTGACCTGCGATGGATATGCGCGCCAGGCGTGCAACCGGTGGGAGGGTTGGCACGTATCAGGTAAAAGGATATGGACACCAAGCTCATGGTACGATATGCCATCCGCGAGACCCTTGGTCTCCTTAGCATGGGCGTAGCACTTTTTTGGTCCGCCGGGCGGCTGGACTGGTGGCCGGGCTGGGCTGTGCTCGCGGTCATGGCCGCCTGGATCGCGGCGACGGCCATCATCCTCATCCGCGTCAACCCGGGCCTAATGGCTGAGCGTCTGGGGCCGCGCAAGGGGGCAAAACCGTGGGACACCGTCATCATGAGCCTTCTGGGTCTGATCCAGTTAGCGCGCTACATCATCGCCGGACTGGATCAGCGCCATGGCTGGACAGGCGGCTTGCCTGCGGCGGCTCAGCTTGTTGCGTTGGCCTTGTGTGTGCTGGGTTATGCCCTGGTGGTCTGGGCGACGGCTTCCAACGCGTTCTTCTCGCAGATCGTGCGCATCCAGGCTGAGCGCGGGCACACGGTCGTCCGTGGCGGCCCGTACCGCTACGTGCGGCATCCGGCCTACATCGGCGCAATTCTATTTGAACTGGCTGTGCCGGTTTTGCTCGCTTCCTGGCCGGCATTGATCATTAGCGGCTTGAGCGTCCTCCTGCTCATCCTCCGCACCGCGCTCGAAGACCGCACTCTGCAGGCGGAGCTGTCCGGCTATACCGGCTATGCGCGCCAGGTGCGTTATCGCCTGTTGCCGGGCATTTGGTAGGCGAGAGAGTAACACCACGCTAACAAGGAGTAACCTATGTCGTGGCAAACGCAACTCAGGGCCGATCCCCTTCCGTGGCTGTTGGATGCGGCTGCACCTGGCGTGCGCTACCTGGCGCTGCGCGACCTGTGCGATCTCGCACCGGATGACCCGCAGCTCGGTGTCGCACAACGGGCGGCGCACCGGGCCGGGCCGATTTCTGCCATCCTGGACCAGATGAACGAGGCAGGGTTTTGGGCCGAGCCTGGCCCTGGCTACCTGCCCAAGTATCGCTCCACCGTCTGGTCGGTCATTATGCTGGCGCAACTGGGCGCGTCGCTAGCTGAAGACGCGCGGATCGAACGCGCGTGCGCGTATGTCCTGGACCATGCGCTGGCCGCGCGCGGCCAGTTCTCGGCGTCCGGCCCACCCTCCGGCACGGCCGACTGCCTGCAGGGCAACCTGTGCTGGGCCTTGCTCGAGCTGGGCTGCCAGGATCCCCGGCTGGAGACGGCGTTCGATTGGCTGGCGCGCAGCGTCACGGGCGAGGGCATCGCGCCCATGGAAGATCGAGAGGCGCCCGTGCGCTACTACGCGGGCAAGTGTGGGCCAACCTTCGCTTGCGGCTCAAACAACAAGCAGTCGTGTGCCTGGGGCGCCGTCAAGGTGATGCTGGCGCTCGGCCGGTGGCCTGCCGATCGCCGGACGCCCGCCATGGCGCGCGCCATCGAGCACGGCGTTGACTTCCTGCTGGGTACAGATCCCGCGCTGGCCGCTTACCCCAACGGCTACAGCGACAAGCCGAGCGGGAACTGGTGGAAGTTCGGCTTCCCTGTCTTCTACGTCACCGACCTGCTGCAAAATGTCGAGGCCCTGGTCGCGCTGGGCTACGGCCGTGATCCTCGCCTGGCCCACGCGCTCCATGTCATCCGCGAAAAGCAAGATGCCAACGGCCGCTGGCTGCTGGAGTACGATTATGCCGGCAAGACGTGGGCCGATTTCGGGCCGAAAAAGCAGCCCAATCCGTGGGTCACGCTGCGGGCGCTGCGCGCCCTGAAGGCGGCTGCATAGGCATGAAAGAATGGACAGGTTAAGCTTCGGTTCTGAACTGCCACCCCGGCTGGTCATTGGCTGCGCCACGGTGTTCGAGATCTGACACTTGCATTTGTGCGCCGCGGCACAGTCGTGGTACAATATAATCGCAAATAGAAGGGGATGAGGCTCCCCAGGGTCATTGATCCGATGTGTCTCAGGACTGATAGCCTCTACCAGCTATTTTTGCTCTGGTAGGGGCAGTTTATTATGTTGCAAAGGAGATTGTGCAGTGTCCACCAAGATTGAACGCATCAAGGCCCGTGAAATCCTGGATTCTCGCGGTAATCCCACGGTAGAAGTTGATGTCTGGCTGGAGGATGGGACGCGCGGCCGCGCGGCCGTGCCCTCTGGGGCCTCCACGGGCGTGCTCGAAGCGCTCGAGCTGCGCGATGACGACAAGGCCCGCTTCGGCGGCAAGGGCGTGCTCAAGGCGGTGGAGCATGTCAGCCATGAGATCGCCGGCGCACTGATCGGCATGGACGCGCTCGATCAGGTCGCCCTGGATCGCGCGATGATCGCGTTGGATGGCACCCCCAACAAGAGCAAACTCGGGGCCAACGCGATCCTGGGCGTCAGCCTGGCTGCGGCGCGCGCGGCGGCCAACGCAGTGCATTTGCCGCTCTATCGTTACCTGGGCGGCGTGGGCGCGTGCACGCTTCCCGTGCCGATGATGAACATCATGAATGGCGGCGCGCATGCCAATTGGCAAGGCACCGATCTGCAGGAGTTCATGATCGCTCCCGTTGGCGCGCCGACGTTTCATGACGCCGTGCGCTGGGGCTCTGAGACCTACCAGGCGCTCAAGTCTGTCTTGAAGAGCAAAGGCTATCCGACGAGCGTTGGCGACGAGGGCGGCTTTGCGCCGACGCTCAAGGCCAATTCGGAGGCAATCGAGTTGATCGTGGCCGCCATCGAAAAGGCTGGCTACAAGCCCGGCGCCGACATCTGCATCGCCATTGATCCGGCTTCCAGCGGCTTCCACGAAGGTGGCTTGTACAACTTGCGCACGGAGAAGCGGAAGGCGACGTCCGCGGAGATGATCGAGATGTATGGGCAGTGGCTTGAAAAATACCCCATCATCTCCCTGGAAGATGGCCTGGCCGAGGACGATTGGGAAGGCTGGAGTCTGCTCAATCAAACCCTGGGCAGCAAGGTGCAGTTGGTCGGCGACGACATCTTCGTCACCAACGTCGAGCACATCGCGCGCGGCATTGCCGAACACTCGGCCAATTCTGTCCTGATCAAGCTGAACCAGATTGGTTCGTTGACCGAAACCATCGAGGCGATCGAGATGGCGTTCAAGGCGGGATGGACGGCGATGGTGTCGCATCGCAGCGGCGAGACCGTGGACAGTTTCATCGCTGATTTGACGGTTGCCATGGGCACGGGCCAGCTCAAGACCGGCGCGCCCTGCCGCTCCGAGCGCGTGGAGAAGTACAACCAATTGATGCGCATCGAGGAAGAATTGGGCGCTGCGGCCGTGTACGCAGGACGCAAGGCCTTCGTGCGTTAGTATTGACCAGTGATATTCTGGCATGACGAGCAAGTAATTCTAACGCAAAGCCGCTGAGACTCAAAGCCGCAAAGCGTTTTCTTAGCGTCTCTGCGCCGTGGCGTCTTGGCGTTGAAGTATTTGGTTCCGGCGTGTCAGGGTTAGTATCTTACCAGTGAAATTCTGGTACAGCGAGCAAGGAATTCTCACACAAAGCCACAAAGCCACAAAGACACGAAGGAACCGGTTTGCGTCTCAGTGCCTTTGTGTCTTTGTGTGAGTCATTTGGTTCCGGCGTGTCAGGGTTAGGTTGACCTACAGGATTCCTATGTGACTCCAAGCCGGTTGAGGCGTTGGCAGCCATGCTGACGACCTCAGCCGGCTTTTTATGTCGAAGGCGAACGGGACGTCGAACCTACCATGTAACTGCTCAGGCATCCTGCGCCGACTGCAGCCGCCGAATGAATTCGGGCTGCAAGGGCGTGCCGCCAGGCGTCCACACTTGCCCTGAGCGAAGTCGAAGGGCCGGTGGACGCCTGGCGGGAACGCCCATCAGGCGCGATTTCACTCGCTTGCTTGCCACGGCGCACCGCCTGAATAGTTACCCTACCACTCCAGGAGCCTCCAAATCTCCGGCTGCGCATCGCCAGCCTGAACGCCAATCTCGGCAAAGATGACCACTGCCTGCTTCAGATGGATCATCGCTTCTTCGCTGCGGCCGGCCGCGTGCAGCAGATCAGCCAGGTTGTTGTGCAGCGCGGCCTCACGGTGGCGATCGCCCACGGCAACGCCCAGCGCCAGCGCCCGCTCGGCCAGGGCTGTGGCCGCCGCCAGGTCGCCGCGGTCGCTGCAGGCCAGGGCCAGGTTGTTGAGCGCCGCGATACGGCCGCTGGCGTCCGCTAGAGCGTCGGCGATGGCCAGGCTGCGTTCGAGGTGCGCAACCGCGCCGGCCGCGTCGCCGCGGCTGCGCGCGAGAATGCCGAGAAGATTGTGCGCCTGGGCCGCGCCGCGGCGGTCATCGGCTGATTCAGCCGCGGCCAATGCCTCTGACGCCAACGCGGAGGCGCGTTCTGTCTGCCCCTGCGCGTGGACGGCCAGGCTCCAGTCGGCCAGGATGCGGGCGGCTTCGGCGCGCCTCGCGGCGTTGCCTGCCAGGTCCAACGCGGCCGCGAAGTGCGCCTCGGCCGACGGCCACTCCCCACGGCGGGCATGGACGTTCCCCAGTTTGTGCTCAACCGTAGCCAGCGCCGGGGTAGCCGGAGCACACAACGCCGCGGCCGCTTCGTAGCTCGCCAGCGCTGCGCTGTAGGCGCCCAAGAGCACGTGCATGTCGCCGCTCGCCTCGTGCAGGCGGCGCGCCTCCGGGTGGCCCAGGGCCAACGCAGCCTGGTAGTGAGCCAGCGCCTCAGCGTGAGCATATAGACCGTGCGCGTGGTCGCCGGCCATCGCGAAACAGGCCGCGGCCTCGGCATCCTGTCCGGCCAGCCGGAAATGTCGGCCAATCGCGGCGGCCTGGGCATCCAGATTGCGGCGGATGCGCGCCCGTTCCGACAAGAATCTGGCCGCGCGGCCGTGCAGCAGCCGGCGGCGGGCCAGGCTCGTCTCGTCGTAGACCAGGCCGCGCAGCTTCTCATGCGTGAAGTCGTAGCGCGGGGTCGCGCCCGCGTCCTCGGCCACCTCGCGCACAATCGCCCGCCTGGTCAACGCCTCCAACGCAGACGCCGCCTCCTCGTCGCTGCGGCCGCTGGTCGCCTGCAGCGCTTCCAGGTCGAAGGAACGGCCGATGACGGCTGCAGCCTGCAGCGCCTGCCGCGCCGCCTCCCCCACGGCATCCACCCGCGCCCGCAGCAGATCGGCCACGCCGCGAGGCACAAGCCACTCCCCTTGTGCGCCCTTTTCCGGTTGTTGCGCCAAGTCCTCAAGGTAGGCAGCCAGGAACAGCGGCAGCCCCTCCGTCTCGCGGTGCAGCCGATCGCCCATGCCGGCTGGCAGGTCAGCGCCGGCCGCGGACAGGCTGCGCACCATGTCGAGCACATCGGCCGGCGCCAGGCGATTGAGCACGAACGTCGCGCCGGCGCCTGCACGCTGCGCGTCAGCGACCAGGCTGCGCAGGCGTGCGGTGACCGGGCCTTCGTCGCTGCGCCAGGTTGCCAGGATGAAGAGCGGTTGCCCAGCCAACCGGCGCACCAGGTAGGCCAGGAGGCCCAGCGACGCCGCATCAGCCCAGTGCATGTCATCGAAGAAGAGCACGTTTGGGACGAAGCCCTGACAAACGGCGCTCAGCACCTGGCGCAGCCCTTCGAGGAATCGGCTCTGCGCGCCCGGCGCGTCCAGCGGAGGCGGGGGCGGCAGGCCTGGGCGCAGCGCATGCAGTTCGGGTAGCAGGCGCGCAACTTCAGCCAGCCAGTGGGCTGGCAGCGCGTCCAGCCGATCAGCGCAGGCCGACTGGGCTAACGCGCCGCGCAGGCCATCGGCTACCGGGCCGTAGGCTACGTTGGTTTCACCTTCGTAACAGCGCACCGTGATGGTCGTCGCACCCTGGCTGCGGACCTGGGCCAGGAATTCCTCCGCCAGGCGTGTCTTGCCGATCCCCGCCTCTCCCTCGATCGCGACGAAGACGCCAGTGGTCGCGCGGCGTTCGTACCCACGCACCAATGCCGTCAACTCCGCGGCGCGGCCCACCAGTGGGAGCAGTCCGGCAGGCGCCGGGGCTCTTGCCAGCCCTGCGCGGGGCGCAGGTAGCGGTTTTTCGGGCTTTTCAGAATCAGAGGAATCTGGCGGGCGCGGCTCGACTGAGCTCGCCGAAGTCGGCAGGCGGTTGCCCTTGATGGCTTCGTATAGTTCAGTGGTCTCGGCCAGCGGCGGGACGCCCAACTCTTGCTCCAGGATGCGTACGCACTCGCGGTACTGATGGAGGGCCGCATTGCGCTGGCCGACCCAGGCGTAGAGCCGCATGACCTGGCGGTGCGCCTCCTCGCGCAGGGGATCCAACGCCAGCCAACGCCGGGCTGACGCCAGCGCGGCGGCGAAATCTCCCGCGGCGCTGTGGATGCGCGCCAGCTTGTCAAGCGCCTCGGCCAACTCGGCGCGCAGCGTTTCGACCTGCATGAACTGCCAGTCTTCGAACTCGGCGCTGTCGCGCAGGCTGAAGCCAGCCAGGAAGTCGTCGCGGTAGAGCGCCGCGGCTTCGGCCAGGGGCGCCAGGCACGCGGGGCAGGCGTCGGCCGCGGGATGGCCGTGCTGCGCGCAAGCGGCCAGGCGCGCGCGGAACTCGGTCACGTCCACCCAAAGGTTCGCACCAGGAACCAAGGCGACCGTCTCTCGATCAATCGCCAGGTGTTCTTCGCCCACGGCGGCGCGCAGGGTGGAGAGCGTACGCCGCAGGGCCGCGCGTGCGTGCTCATCGTCGTACTCGGGCCACAGCAGCCCAGCCAGCGCCTCGCGCGCGTGGCTGCGGCCGGCCGATCGCATGGCGCTGCTCGTGAGCGGGTTCCTGTTGACCATGAGTCCGTTCATGCTCAGCGGCAACACCGACGTTTGGCGCTTCCCGGCCTGGCTAGGCCTGCCGGCGTTTCTACAGACGGTGTACGCCCTACTCTTCCTGGTAGGGATACTGGGACTGATCTACCTCTTCCCGGACGGGCGTCTCGCCTTCCCATGGATGCGCTGGACCGCGGCGCCTCTGGTGGTCTACTTCCTCCTGGTTCTCTTGCGCGCTCCCCTGGGAATCTCGGATCGGTGGGTCTTGGACTACGGCTGGGGAATCGGGGCTGTCGCGCTCTTCACGGCATGGCTAGGCGGCCTGCTGGCTCAGACCTTCCGCTTCCGGCGCCTGGCATCGGCCGAGGCGCGCCAGCAGATCAAGTGGGTGCTGCTCGGACTGAGCGCGCCATTGATGGCTTTTTTGGCTATGTTGATAGGCCAGTTTCTGATCGCTGACCTGGCCTGGTTTCAGTTTTTCGGTGTACCGCTTCAGATCATCGTCGTTGCGTTGATCCCGATCACGATTGGCATCTCGATGCTGCGCTACCACCTGTGGGACGTTGACGTCGTCATCCGGCGCACGCTGATCTATGGTGCGCTTACCGGCGCGCTGGTGGCGGGATACTTGGTGGGCGTCCTGGTTCTGCAGTCCCTCTTCCGTACGCTCACGCGTCAAGAGTCGCCCCTGGCGATCGTGATCTCGACCCTGGCCATCGCCGCGCTCTTCACCCCCCTGCGCCGCCGCATCCAGGATGGCATTGACCGGCGCTTTTTCCGCAAGAAGTACGATGCGCAGCGGGTGCTGGCACAATTCGCGTTCACCGCACGCGACGAGACGGATCTCGATGCGCTGACGAACGAGCTCGTGCGGGTGGTGCAGGAGACGCTGCAGCCGGTGGGGGTGGGCGTATGGTTGAAACCGCCTGGGAGAGAACGAGGAGAGCAGGATAGGGACGAAGCCTGATTGACAGTCCATCCCCGCGGTGCTATAATGCGCGCGTGTTGAGAGAGGGGAGCTTCGTCTGATCCCGACGCTGAGAGCCTGCCGCCCTGCGCGGCCATGTGATTGACGGCGGAAGTCATCCATGTCCGCCGCGCTCAGCCTGAATTGACACACGAGGATTACACCGATCAGGACTTCATCTATGGAAGGCCAGGCTTGCCCCCTGCTGGGATCTCTCAGCGAGCAAGGCATCTATCTCAATTATCCGAACTTCGAGAACCGCTGTTACGCCACCGGGCGCAGTGAATCAGTGCCCCTGGCGCAGCAGCAGTTTTTTTGTCTGGGCGGGCAGTTTGCCACCTGTCCGCGCCATGTCGCCGCCACCCAGGGCCGGCCGGCGGCTGTTTCACTCACGCCCGCGTGGGATGAGCCGGTCGCAGACACGCTGCTGGACGAGGATGCGCTGGAAGCTCCTGGACGACGCAGCGGCTGGATGCCGTACCTGCTTGGCGCTGGCGGCGCCTTCCTGGCTTTGGTTGCTTGCCTGGTCGTCATTGGCGGTTTCCTCGCCTGGCGCTCGTGGACTACCCGCGCGCGCACAGAGCAACCGACGCCGGTTGTGGCCGGCCCGGTGACCATTCGCCCCGCGACCTTTACCCCAACCCCGGCGCCGCCCACGATCGCTCCGGATGTCGCGGCTGCCTTTGCCACGGTGACCGCGGTGGCGCGGCTGACCGCCGAGGCCGGCACCCTGGAGCCGCCGCCGTTTAGCTTGACCGCGCGCCCCACCCCCACCCGGCGACCCACGCCCCTCGACGGCACGGTTCTCCCGGGCGCGTTGGAAACCGAGACGCCGACGCCGCTGCCCAATTTGGGCGCTACCGCCACCCCAACTGGTTTTGTTCCGCCCACGCCCACCCTGGCGCCGACCGAGCCTTTGGCGCCCATCATCAACTTCTCCGCGGCGCCGCGCACCATTTTGTTGGGGCAGTGTTCCACGCTGCGCTGGAATACGGCCGGGATCGAGGCGGTCTACCTGGAAGTGGATGGGACGGAAACGGGCGTCACCGGCGTTGGCTCACGTCAGGTTTGTCCCGTGCAGGATACCGATTACTACCTCCGTGTGGTATTGCACGACCTGACCGACCAGGTGTGGGTTGCCAATGTGCAGGTGCGAGGTACGCCCACGCCATCGGTCACGCCGACGGCCACGGCCACGCCGTTCTACACCGCAACGCCGACCCCCACCAACCTGCCCACGGCAACGCCAACGGTCACACCGCAGTGGGGTGTGCGCATCAACGGCAGCAACAGCCAGGTTCCGCTCGTGGCCGACGGCATCGAGCATCAAGTCGCGTCGCTTGGCATCGAAAATACAGGCAATACGACCGATCAGATTGCGATTAACTTGAGCAGCAGTCTGCCGGCGGGCTGGCATTTGCTCTTGTGCTTGAACGGCCCAGAGGGCGATCGCTGCTTCACCGACAACGCCACGGAAGTGACGTTATCCCCTGGCGGCGTGCAGACGGCCCAGGTGCGAATGACCGCGCCGCCCGGCGCGGCCAGCGGCGCTTCGACGATCGTCACCCTGGAGGCGGTTTCGCGCCATGATGGCGCTGCGCGCGCCAGCGTCCAGTTGACCGTCGTCATATCCTAACCCGGCAAGCCGGAAGCAATGGGCTCACACAAAGACACAAAGGCACTGAGAGTCAAACCGATTCATTTGTATCTTTGTGGCTCTGTGTGAGAATTTCTTGCTCGCTGCGCCAGGATTTCACTGGTTACGCACTATACGACATAACGCTGCGGCGCTGTTTGGCGCGAAAGCGATCGCAGTCGCAACGATGAACCACGGATGCCTCTACACCGAGCTGTCTGGAACACTGATCCACGGAGTCTAATTTCATGGAATTGCAGATCGCGGCGGCGAAGACCGGCAAGTACGCCAGCGGTGAAAGCGGCGACACGCTGGAAATGACTGAACGGCCGCACGGCGGGGTATCCCTGGTTCTGGCCGACGGTCAGCGCAGCGGCCGCAGCGCAAAAATCATCAGCAACCTGGTGGTTCGTAAGACCATTGCCCTCTTGGCCGAAGGCGCGCGCGATGGCGTCGCGGCGCGTGCGGCGCACGACTACCTGCGCACGCATCGCCGCAGCCAGGTTTCTGCCGAACTGCATATCGTGTCCATTGATCTGGCGACGAACACGATCGTGGTTTCACGCAACAGCCAGTGTCCGGCGGTTGTGGCGCGCGGCGCAGAGATACGCTTGTTCGATCAACCGAGCCAGGTGATCGGCATCTATCCGAACACCAAACCAGTGATCGTCGAATTCCCCATCGAGCCGGGCCTCACCCTGGTCGTCTTCACGGACGGCATCTGGTCAGCCGGCAATCGTCACGGGCAACCGCTCGATCTGCTCGGTGTGCTGCGCACCCATCTGCTGGATGCGCCGTCGTCTACGACGGCCCAGGGCCTGGCTGACGCCATTCTGGCCGAAAGCATTCGCCTGGACAAGGGCCGGCCCGACGACGACATGAGCGTCTTGGTGGTTCAGATCGTTCCCTACACGCGCAGCGACGACGCCCGGCGGTTGACCGCCAGCTTTCCCTTACCCTAGCCGCGCCGGCCGCCGCGTTCGCACGGCCCACGGGTGATCATGACCGCAACCAATCCGCTGCCACCCACGCCTACCAAAATCAAACTCGTCGGCGTTTGCGCGGCTGGCAAAAGCACCCTGCTCCAGCATCTGCGCGCGGCAGGATACCACGTCTTGCCTTGCGCGCAAGAACATTCGTACGTACCCGATCTGTGGCGCAGATTGAATCCGCCGGATGTGCTGGTGTACCTCGATGCGCAGCCAGCCACCGTGGCGCAGCGCCGGCGCACGCAGGAGCCGGTGGAGGCGTGGCTGGCGGAGGAGCGAGAGCGCCTGGCCCATGCCCGCGCCCACTGCGATCTTTACCTGCCGACCGATGAATTAACGCCTGAGGAAGTGACGGTCGCCGTCGTGTCTTTTCTGAACCGTATTGGCGCGCTGCGCGCCCAAGATGGCGGATGAGGGGCGACCAAATGCTGCTGCCAGAATCAAATCGGCTGGCTGTTTTGACAGGACATAGGGCGTAGACTATAATCGCTCTGTTTGCCAGGCAGCTAAGCTGCAATCGAACCGCGAGGAGATGACGAGTTCATGCGAGATCGTACGAACGGATTCCTTATTACCACTATTATCTTAGCTGCAATTGGGATTTACCTTGCCCTGCCCATGCAGCATCCCAAGTGGCTTACAGACCTGCTCTTCTGGCAGCCGGCCAGCACACGTGATTTGCAGATCAAGGAGGGTCTCGATTTACGTGGTGGTTTGCAGGTGCTGCTCGAAGCTGACGTACCAGCCGGGCAGACGGTTGATCGTGAGGCCATTCAGACGGCGAAGCAAATTGTCGAGAATCGCGTCA
The DNA here is from genome assembly GCF_900491745.1 of Candidatus Amarolinea aalborgensis. Taxonomy (NCBI): domain Bacteria; kingdom Bacillati; phylum Chloroflexota; class Caldilineae; order Caldilineales; family Candidatus Amarolineaceae; genus Candidatus Amarolinea; species Candidatus Amarolinea aalborgensis. Next base: position 367,877 of record NZ_UETR01000002.1, read on the forward strand.
ACGGGCTTGGCGTCTCTGAACCGCTCATCCAGGTGCAGGGCGATCGCCGCATCGTGGTTGAATTGCCCGGCATCAGCAACCCAGATCAGGCCATCGAAACCCTCAAAGGCACTGGCCTGCTGGAGTTCATCGAGACCGGCGATGAGGTTATCCCGGCGGGCACCAAGGTCAGCACGAGCTACGGCTCGCTGCAAGATTCTGGCGTTGTGACCAGCACCAACCAGATCACCAGCACCAACCAGGTCACACGTACCAACCAGGTCACAAGCACCAGCGGGATCACGAGCACGACAGTCGTCACGCCGACGACGCCGGCGACGCCGGGTAAGGTCTACCGGACGATCATGACGGGCGCCGATTTGAAGACGGCCGCGGTTGCCTTCGAACAGAGCACCAATGCGCCGATCATTACCTTCACGCTGACCGATGCCGGCTCCAAGAAATTTGCCGACTACACCAGCGCCAATATCGGCAAGATCTTGTCCATCGTCCTGGACAAGACGGTTCTCTCGTCCCCGCGCATTCAGTCTGCGATCACCGGCGGCAACGGGCAGATCACCGGCCGCTTTACGTTGGAAGAAGCGCGCAGCCTCTCCGTGCAGATGCGCTACGGCGCGCTGCCTGTTCCACTGCGTGTGGCTGAAAGCCGCGCGGTCGGGCCGACGCTGGGTCAAGACTCGGTGCGCAAGAGCATCAACGCCGGCGTGATCGGCCTGCTGGTAGTGATTCTTTTCATGCTGCTATACTACCGACTGCCCGGTGTGCTGGCTGACCTGGCGCTCATCATCTACGCGCTGCTGGTCTTTGCCCTCTTCAAACTGATTCCTGTCACCTTGACCTTACCAGGCATTGCGGGCTTTGTACTCAGCGTGGGCATGGCCGTTGACGCCAATGTGCTGATCTTCGAGCGCATGAAAGAGGAACTGCGCGGAGGCCGCAACTTGCGCTCGGCGATTGACACCGGTTTTGCCCGCGCCTGGCCTTCTATTCGAGACTCCAACGCATCCACACTGATCACGTGTGTGATTCTGTTCTGGTTTGGATCGAACTTCGGCGCCAGTATTGTCAAGGGCTTTGCGCTCACCCTGGCTATCGGTGTGTTGGTCAGTCTGTTCACGGCCATCACCGTGACGCGCACTTTCTTGCACCTGGTCATGAACAACATGGATCTCTCCCGCAACCACTGGTGGTTCGGCGTCTAATCGGAGTAGAATAGAATATCATGCTTAATATCGTTGGAAAACGCTACTGGTATTTCGGTCTGTCTCTGTTGATCATCATACCAGGCTTGATCTCGCTCATCTTGTTTGGCCTGCGCCTGTCTATTGACTTCACCGGCGGCGCGCTGTGGCAGCTTCAGTTCACACAGCCCAAGACGGCCATCCAGCCGGCTGATGTGAAGGCCATTTTTAGCGCGGCCGGTTTCGATGAGGCCCTCGTTCAGACCTCCACGACGACCAGCGCCGATGATACGATCATCGTCCGCGCCAAGCCGATCGAAGCGGCGCAGAAGACCGCTCTGCAGACCAGCCTCCAGGCGCGTTATGGCGACTTTGTGGAACAGCGTTTCGATAACGTTGGCCCGGCTGTGGGCGCGGAAGTAACCCGTAACGCCGGCATCGCCGTGGGTTTGGCCGCCATCGCCATCCTTATCTACATCTCGATTGCCTTCCGCAAGGTGCCCAATTCGTTCCGCTACGGCGCCTGCGCCGTCATTGCCCTCGTGCACGACGCCCTGGTCGTGCTCGGCTTGATGTCGTTGGCCGGGCATTTCTTGGGCTGGGAAGTTGATTCGCTCTTCCTGACGGCCCTGCTCACGGTCATTGGTTTCTCGGTGCACGACACGATTGTTGTTTTCGACCGCATTCGCGAGAATATCAATCGCTACCGCAGCCAGGACTTCGAGACCATCGTCAATCGCAGCATCATCGAAACTCTCGATCGCTCCATCAACACGCAGCTGACCGTGTTGTTCACGTTGACGGCCCTGGCGCTCCTGGGCGGCGTCACCGTGCGCATCTTTGTCGTCACGCTGTTGATCGGCATCTTGAGCGGCACCTATTCGTCCATCTTCAATGCCAGCCCGCTGCTCGTGGTGTGGGAAAATGGCGAGATCGGCAGCTTGATCCGGCGCCTGTCCGGCAATCGGTCGGTGAAGCCGGCCTGACGCCCATCCGCGCCCGTGTGATCGCATACACTCTCGTAACGGAGCGAAGGTCGTCCTTCGCTCCGTTTGCTTTAGGCCTGGTTGCGGCTTCTGCTGGGCGACCCCATATCCCGCCAGCGAGCGTCAAGCCTAACTGCGTGGACTGACCAATTGGTGAGCTTGTCGAACAATGTGAAGGACCGTCACGATGATCGCTCTGATTGATTACGGCGTGGGCAACCTGCGCAGCGTGTCCAAAGCGCTGGAGCACATCAACGCCCCGCTGCAGGTTATTCAGCACGCCACGGAACTCACCAACGCACAGCATCGGTGGGGCGGCATCGTGTTGCCCGGCGTTGGGGCTTTTGGCGACGCCGCGGCCAATTTCCGCCGCGCCGGCTTTGAAGAACCGCTGCTGGCTGCGGTGCACGCAGGCACACCCCTGCTCGGCATCTGCGTTGGCCTGCAGCTGCTCTTCGACGAGAGCGAGGAGATGGGCCGCCACCGCGGACTGGGCATTTTTGCAGGCAGGGTCTCCCGTTTTGCCGACGGCATGACCGCGCCGCAGAACGGCCAGACTCACCGGCTCAAGGTGCCGCAGATCGGCTGGAACCAAATTCATCACGCATCCACGCATCCCCTCCTGGCCGGCGTGCCCAGCGGCAGCTACGCGTACTTCGTTCATTCCTACTATTGCGCGCCGGCCGATCCGGGGATCATCATCGCCACGACCGACTACGGCATTGATTTTGCCTCCATCTGCGGCGGCCGCTTTGGACAGGGCGAGGTGTGGGGCGTTCAATTCCACCCGGAGAAGAGCCAGGCCACCGGGCTGCGCATTCTGCGCAATTTCGTGGATCTGGTGCAGGCTGGGCGTCAGCAGGCAGCCGCATGAACGCGGCCTCCTCATCCTTTCCCGCGCCCGACTTCGTCGTGTTTCCGGCGATTGACCTGCGCCGCGGCCGCTGCGTGCGCCTGCGCCAGGGCGATCCGGCCGCCGAAACCGTCTTCAGCGAAGACCCTGCGGCGATGGCCCGGCATTGGGTTGACCAGGGCGCCGCGTGGCTGCACGTGGTCAACCTGGACGGCGCGCTGCAAGCCGACGCGACGTCGCCAGACGCGGCCGCCGCCCTGCCGCTCAACTGGCAGCGCCTGGCCGAGATCTGCCAGGCGCTCCCGACGCCGGTTCAGTTTGGCGGCGGCCTGCGCACCCTGGCCGACATCGAACTCGCCCTGGCGCTGGGCGCGGCGCGTGTGGTTCTGGGCACCGCGGCCGTGCAGAATCCGGCCCTGGTACGCGAGGCCCTGCGGCGCTTCGGCGCGCCGCGCGTCGTCATTGGCATTGATGCGCGCGACGGCTTCGTCGCCACGCACGGCTGGCTGCAGACCAGCGCCGTGCCCGCGCTGACGCTGGCGCAGACGATGCAGGCCGCCGGCGTGGCCCAAATCGTCTACACCGACATCGGCCGCGACGGCATGTTGAGCGGCGTCAACGTGGAAGCGACAGCCGCGCTCGCCCGCGCCAGCCGTCTGCAGGTCATTGCCAGCGGCGGTGTGCGTGACCTGGACGACATTCGGCGCTTGCTGGTCGTCAGGGATGCTGGCGTGACCGGCGTCATCGCCGGCCAGGCCCTCTACAGCGGCCTCCTGGCCCTGCCGGATGCCCTGGCCCTTGCCCGCGGTTCGAGCCATCAGCCCAATGGGAGCCTTGCCCCATGTTAGCCAAACGCATCATTCCCTGCCTCGATGTCAAAGACGGCCGCGTCGTCAAGGGCATCAATTTCCTCAATCTACGTGACGCCGGCGACCCGGTGGCGCAGGCGCAGGCGTACGACGCCGAAGGCGCGGATGAACTGGTCTTCCTGGATATTACCGCCACGCATGAAGGCCGCGCCATCACCCGCCAGGTCGTGCGCGCCGTGGCCGACACGGTCTTCATTCCCCTGACCGTGGGCGGCGGTCTGCGCAGCGTGGACGACATGCGCGCCATGCTGCTGGCCGGCGCGGACAAAACCGCCATCAACTCGGCCGCGGTGCGCCAGCCTGCGCTGATTACAGAAGGCGCGCGGCGCTTTGGCAGTCAGTGCGTCGTCGTCGCGATGGACGCCCGCCGCGTGACCGGCGAGGCGCGCTGGGAAGTGGTGGTCAACGGCGGCCGCATACCCACGGGCCTCGACCTGGTAACGTGGGCCAGGGAGGTCGAAGCGCGTGGCGCCGGCGAAATCCTGCTCACCTCGATGGACGCCGACGGCACGCAGGCCGGCTTTGACATCCCCATGCTGCAAGCCGTGACGGCCGCCGTGTCCATTCCGGTCATCGCCTCCGGCGGCGCAGGCAGCCTGGCGCATTTCTTCGACGCGCTGACTCGCGGCGGGGCGGAAGCGGCCCTGGCCGCCTCGCTCTTCCACTACAAAACGCTGAGCATCGGTCAGGTCAAAGCCTACCTGGCCGACCGCGGCGTGGCGGTGCGCTGACATGGAAGCGTTGGGTGAAGGGCCGCGCACAGATCTCCTGACCCTGACCGCGCTCCTGGTACAGGCGCGCACCCCGCTGCTCGCAGTGGTGGTGCAGGACGCAACGACCGCGGAGGTGTTGATGGTTGCGTATGCCAACGCCGACGCGGTGCGCTTGACTGTGGAGACGGGCCAGGCCTGGTTTTGGAGCCGCAGCCGTCAGGAACTGTGGCACAAGGGCGCGACGTCGGGCCATACGATGCACGTGCGTGAGATTTTGGTGGACTGCGACGCCGACACGCTGCTCTACCGCGTGGAGCCAGCCGGCCCGGCCTGTCACACGGGCGCGCGCAGCTGCTTCTTTCGACGACTTGAGTAGAGATTCGAGATCAGAGATTGGAGATTGGAGATTGGAGATCTGGGATTGCCAGCGTTCTCGCTTTCAACCGGTCTCCGGTCTCCGGTCTCCGGCCTTTGGTCTGCAATCCATTCGAGGTGACGACATGGGACACGTAATCGAAGACCTGACTGCGGTGATCGAGGCGCGCAAGGCGCAGCCGCCGGCTGGTTCATATACCGCGCAGTTGTTCGCCAAAGGCGAAAATGAGATGCTCAAGAAGATGGGCGAAGAGATGGTTGAGGTGATCGTGGCGGCTAAGGGCGAGACGACGGAGCGCGTGGTCTACGAACTGGCCGATGTGGTCTATCACACCCTGGTTTTCCTGTCCGCACGCGGCCTGTCCTGGGCAACGATTGAAGATGAGCTGCAGCGGCGCTTTGGGCATTGAAAAGAAAGTAGAGGTGGGGTTATGAGTGACAATGGTAAGATGCACGTCGCGCGCACGACTGACGATCAGGGTCTGAGCGCGCCGGCGTTGATTCCGGCGCGCTTTGCACTGCATGATCAGCCGGGCATCGTGGAAGCATTGACCTTCGATGATATCCTGCTCGTGCCTGGTTACTCAGAGGTGCTGCCCGCCGAGGTAGATGTCTCTGTCGTCCTGCATCCCCGGCTGCGCCTGCGCGTGCCGGTGGTGTCCGCGGCCATGGATACCGTCACCGAAGCGCCTTTGGCCATTGCCCTGGCGCGCCAGGGCGGCCTGGGCGTCATTCACCGCAACCTGACGCCGGAGCAGCAGGCCGAGGAGGTGGATCGGGTCAAGCGCTCAGAATCGGGCATGATCGTCAATCCCATTACGCTGACGCCTGACCGGCCTTTGGCCGCGGCTGCAGCTCTCATGTCGCACTACCATATCAGCGGCGTGCCGATTGTCGAGAGCCAGGAAGGCGGTCGGCTGCTGGGCGTTCTCAGCAACCGCGACATTCGCTTTGCCACCGACTTTGCGCGGCCGATCAGCGACTACATGACCAGCGAAAACCTGATTACCGCGCCCATTGGCACCACCCTCGAAGAAGCCAAGGTCATCCTGCACCGCCATCGCATCGAGAAGCTGCCGCTGGTGGATGAGCAGTTCCGCCTCAAGGGGCTGATCACCTACAAGGACATTCTCAAACGCGAGGATTTCCCGCAGGCAGCTACCGACGCGCAGGGGCGTCTGCTCGTCGCCGGCGCCATCGGGGTCGGAGACGCAGCGCTGCAGCGGGCTGAGCGCCTGGCGGCTGCGGGTGCGGATGCCCTGGCGATTGACACCGCGCACGGACATTCGCGCGGCGTATTGGAAACCGTGGCCGCGGTCAAGCAGCGCTGGCCTGAGATGGTCGTACTGGCCGGTAATGTGGTCACGGCCGAAGGCACGCTGGCCTTGATCGAAGCCGGCGCGGACGTCATCAAGGTCGGCGTCGGCGCGGGTTCGATCTGCACGACGCGCGTGGTGGCCGGCGCAGGCGTGCCCCAGATCAGTGCGATCAGCGAATGCGCCGCGGCCGCAGCCGCGCGCGGCATCCCGGTGATTGCCGACGGCGGCATTCGCTACAGCGGCGACATGGTCAAGGCCCTGGCGGTCGGCGCGACCGCGGTCATGCTCGGCGGTCTGCTGGCCGGGCTGGAGGAGTCGCCTGGCGAATTGATTACCTGGGAGGGCCGCCGCTTCAAGGAGTACCGCGGTATGGGCTCGGTTGGCGCACTCAAGGGCCGCGGCGCCGATCGCTATCAGTCGGGTCAGCGCGGCAGCGACGCGTCGCCCGACATCGGCGGCAAACTGGTGCCCGAAGGCATCGAGGGCCAGGTGCCGTACAAGGGCCGGCTGGCCGATTACCTGTCCCAATTGGTCGGCGGCCTGCGCAGCGGCCTGGGCTATGTCGGCGCGGCCTCGTTGGCGGAACTGCGCGCCAAGGCGCGCTTCGTGCGCATCACCAACGCCGGTTACATCGAGAGCCACCCGCACACTATCATGATCACCAAAGAAGCGCCCAACTATCAAGCGCAGCCGCGCTGAGCCGATTGGTGAGCTTGTCGAACCAGTTGGATCGGCGTCGCCCGCCAGGGGGACTTTACCATGCTGCAAACCTTCGAAGCCGTGATTGACGAACAGGGGCGCGTGCGCCTGCTCGAACCGCTGGCGCTGCCCGGCCCGCGGCGCGCCCTGGTGACCATCCTGGACGAGCCGCTTGTCGCTGCTGGCCCGCTCGACGATGGGTGGATGGACGCCAACCGCCAGATCGAAGGCGAAGGACGCCCGGAAGACAAGGCCCCCGATATCATCCTACCGGCCGAACGCCAGGTCGCAACGCCGTTCAACGATCCGCTGTTCGAGGGCTTATTACCGTTTTGAGAGCCTTAAACATCATGTCAACTTCCGTTCGCTCTACCTTTCGACTCGAAGTCGCCACCCGTCCGCCCTTCGCGGCCACGCGCACGCAAGCGTTAGCCCACGCCATCGCCGGCCTGGGCATCCGCGGTGTGACCGCCGTGCGCGTCTGCGACCTCTATTTCTTGCATGGCGACCTGGACGCGGCCGCGCTTCAGCGCCTGGCCCACTGGGTGCTGCACGACCCGGTGACCGAGTTGGTGAGCTTGTCGAACCAGGAGGTGCGCCTGGCGTCGGTCGCCGCGGACGAGCCGCCAGCCGGCTCGACTGAGCTCGCCGAAGTCGGCTCGACTGAGCGTTCGACTGAGCGCTCACGCCGAAGGCTCGCCGAAGTCGGCCAGCAGATCATCGAAGTGGCGCTGCACCCTGGCGTGACCGACAGCGTGGCCGACAGCCTGTTGGACGCGGCGCAACTGCTGGGAATCAGCGGCCTGCGGCATGCAGCCACCGGCCAACAGGTTATCCTGGAAGGGACATTGGCGCCCGTGGAGGTGCAGCGCATCGCCCAAGAACTGCTGGCCAACGGCACGATCCAGCATTACACGATCAATCAGCCGCTCACGCCGATTTTTGCCAGCGCCAGCGCAGATGCCACCGTGGAGATCATCCCCCTGCGCGAGGCAGATGCGCCAGCCCTGCTGGAGATCAGTCGCACGCGGCGCCTGGCGCTTGATCTGGCCGAAATGCAGGCGATTCAAGCTTACTACCGCCAGGGACAGCGCGAGCCGACCGATGTCGAGCTGGAGATGCTGGCGCAGACCTGGTCCGAGCACTGCGTGCATAAGACCTTCAAGGCCACGATTGACTTTCACGACGCCAGCCAGCCCGACGCGGCCCCGCAGCGCATCCACGGCCTGCTGAAAACCTATATCAAAGCGGCCACCGATGAACTGGCCCAACCCTGGGTGGTGTCGGCCTTTGTGGACAACGCCGGCATTGTGCGCTTTACGGAAGACTTCGACCTGGCCTTCAAGGTGGAGACGCACAACCATCCGTCCGCGCTGGAGCCGTTCGGCGGCGCGAACACGGGCGTCGGCGGCGTGATTCGGGACGTCATGGGCGTCTCCGCGCGGCCGATTGCCAACACCGATGTGCTCTGCTTTGGCATGCCCGACTTGCCCGCAGACGCGCTCCCCGTCGGTGTGCTGCATCCGCGGCGCATCGCCGCGGGCGTCGTCCACGGCATCGAAGACTACGGCAACAAGATGGGCATCCCCACGGTCAACGGCGCCATTCTCTACGATCCGGCCTACACCGCCAACCCGCTGGTCTTCTGCGGCTGCCTGGGCATCCTGCCGACCGGCGTGCACAGCGAACTGCGTGAGGCCCGGCCTGACGACCTGGTCGTCGTGCTCGGCGGCCGCACCGGTCGCGATGGTCTGCGCGGCGCAACCTTCTCCTCGATGGAAATGTCGCACGAGACCGGTCATGTCGCGGGCGCGGCCGTGCAGATCGGCCACCCAATCCATGAGAAGCAGGTGCTCGATATGCTCCTGGTCGCGCGCGATGAGCGTCTCTACCATGCGATCACCGACTGCGGCGCTGGCGGGTTATCCTCTGCGGTTGGTGAGATGGCGGCTGAGCTGGGTGCGGACGTGGAACTGGCGCACGTGCCGCTCAAGTACAGCGGCCTGCGGCCGTGGGAGATCTGGCTGAGCGAGGCCCAGGAGCGCATGGTGATCGCCGCGCCGGAGATCCATTGGCCGCGCCTGCAAGACCTGTGCCGTCTCTACGGCGTCGAAGCCACGGCGCTGGGTCGTTTCACGGGCGACGGCCAGTTGACGGTGCGTTACGAAGGACGTCCGGTGGCGCGCCTGGATGGGCATTTCCTGCACCACGGCATTCCGCTGCGCCATCTGCAGGCCGTCTGGACGCCGCCGGAAACAGCCGCGCCGGTCAAAGCCGCGACGCCTCCTGACCTGGCGGACTGGATTCTGCGCCTGCTGCGCCATCCAACCGTCGCCAGCAAGGAAGCAGTCATCCGCCGTTACGACCACGAGGTGCAGGGCGGCACGGTCGTCAAGCCGCTGGTCGGCGCCCACCAGGATGGCCCCGGCGATGCGGCGGTCCTGCTGCCGCTCGACACCCTGCTCGGTCGCGACAACCCGCCGCCGCCCATGCCCGGCGTGGCGCTCGCCAACGGCATCAACCCGGCCTACGGGCTGCTCGATCCTTACCGCATGGCCTGGGCTGCAGTGGACGAGGCGCTGCGCAACCTGGCGGCCGTTGGCGCCGATCCAGACCAGACCGCGATCCTGGACAACTTCTGCTGGGGCAATCCCTCGCTGCCTGACCGCCTGGGCGGCCTGGTGCGCTGCGCACAGGGCTGTTACGATGCGGTCCTGGCCTACGGCGCGCCGTTCATCTCCGGCAAGGACAGCCTGAACAACGAATATCTGGGCGCGGATGGTCAGAAGCACGCCATCCCCGGCACGCTGCTCATCTCCGCGCTGGGCCTGACGCCCGATGTGTCGCGCACCGTCACCATGGACTTCAAGGAGCCGGGCAACCTGCTCTATCTCGTCGGCGCAACCGCGGACGAACTGGGCGGCAGCCTCTACTACCAACTCTTGGCCGCTGACCAGGGCGAGGCGCGCCCGCTGGCAGGCGTGGTGCCCGCGCCGGTGCCCGATCCGCGCGCGCGGCTGCGCGGTCTGCACGCCGCCATCCGCGCCGGTCTGGTGCGCGCCTGTCATGACTGCTCCGAAGGCGGGCTGGCTGTGGCCGTGGCCGAAATGGCCCTGGCCGGCCGCCGCGGCGCTGACGTAGACCTGGCCCGCGTGCCAATCAGTCAGGAGACCGACCTGCCCGATCTGGCCGATGACAGGCTTCTCTTTGCGGAGTCGTTGGGACGGTTTGTCGTCGAGGTGACGCCGGCCACAGCCGACGCCTTCACCGCCGCGCTGGCTGGTCATGCGCCGGTCGCGTGCATCGGCGAGGTGACCGCGGGGCCGCGCCTGGTTTGGCGGCGTGACGCGCAAACCGTGGCTGCGCTCGATCTGGCCGCGCTGCTGCGAGCCTGGAAACCGGAGGACAACGAATAGTGCGCACTTTTGCCGCCGCTTTGGCCCTGACGCTGACCCTGGTCTTGCTGGTCGCGCTGCTTGCGGCCTGCCAGGCGCTGCCCATTTTTGCCACGCCGACGCCCACCCTGACGCCAACGCCCAGGCACACCCCAACGCCCGTGCCAACGCCGACGCCCACGCCGCCTGGCTATCTCTCGCTGGTGAAAGCCGCGGCGCTGCCGCCGACGAGCACAACCGGCGCCATTGTCTTCAGCACGCAGGCGCAGACCGGCGACACCCTGCTGTGGCAGCTTTCCAGCCGCGGCCTGCTGACGGTGACCGATCGGCTGTTGAGCACCGTGTGGGATTGCACCGCCAACGGCCCCAGCGCCCAACGCTGCGCTTATGCTGACCAGGACGGCCAGGTCTACACGACCACTCTGGCGGGACTTCCCGCGCCCTTGTTGGTGTCGCCCACTTTGCCGCTGGCGCGCCTGGCCCTGGCGCCGGATGGGCTGAGCCTGGGCCTGGTGTTCACCGATGACCTGGACATCATCAACCTGGCGGAGCCTTCCCTGGCGGACGGAATCAGTGGGCTGGCCGGGCTGGCCGAGCTGCAATGGGCGCCGGACAGCCAGCACCTGGCGTATATCACGCGCACAGAGACCAGCGCCAACCTCTACGCGTTCGATGTGGGAAGTGAGGCTGATCCCGATCAGGTGGCGGCCGGAGATTGGCTGGGGCTGGTGGCCTGGGCGCCTGATAGCAAACATCTGGCCTTTGCGCAGCGCGGCCTCGATCATCCTAACGGCAGTTTTCAGCGCCAGGACTTGTTCGTCAGCGATGTCAACGCCGCGGAAGTGCTCAACCGCACGGAGTACTTCGAAGATCGGCAGCGGCCCGCGCCCGACCACGCGTTTGGCGTGCGGTGGCTCACCTGGTTGCCAGACAGCAGCACCATCGCTTTCACCTGGACCGGTTGGCCGGTTGACCCGCGCGAGGTGGAGGTCAACGTGGTGTCAGCCGTGAAGGATGGGGGCGATCCCACGGGCCAATTGGCTGCGGCCGGCGCCTTGCTGGCAGACGGCACGCGGCTGGCGTACGCGCCGGATGGCGCCAACGTGGCCGCGCTGCTGCACACCGCGGATGGTCGGCGCTTTGTGTGGGGGCGGCCGTTGGCCTCGGACACCTGGGTGACGCTGACGCCGGCCGAGCACACGGTGCTGGACCTCTGTTGGACGAGCGACAGCCGCGGCCTGGTCTATACGACGGACGAGGGCGGCCTCTACTGGCTTGACAGCCACGGCGGCCCGCCGGTGCGCCTGGTGGCCGTGGCCGCGCCGCAGCGAATGACGCGCCTGCAGTGCCCGTGAGGCCGGAGACCGGAGATCGGAGATCGGAGACCGGAGACCGGAGATCGGAGACCGGAGATCGGAGATCGGAGACCGAAGATCGGGTGAAAGCGAGAACATTCGTAATCCCTGATCTCTGATCTCTAATCTCCAATTTCTGATCTCCACATGGAAGAAGGAATTGGCTATGACCACAAAGCCTCGTGTCTTGATCCTGCACGCGCCGGGGACGAACCGCGACCGGGAAGCCGCCTTGGCGTGTGAGCGGGCTGGCGGACAGGCGCAGATTGTGCATATCAACGAGTTGAGCGCGGCGCCCGGCCGCCTGGGCGATTTCCAGATGCTGGTGCTGCCCGGCGGGTTTTCCTACGGTGATGACCTGGGCGCGGGCAAGCTGTGGGCGTTGGAACTACGCTACCGCCTGGGCGACGCGCTGGCGCATTTCCACGCGGCCAGGCGGCCCATCCTCGGCATCTGCAACGGCTTCCAGGCGCTGGTCAAGACCGGTTTTCTGCCGGGACCGCTGCCTGCGGATGCGCCTGCGGCCGACGCGACCGAATTGCCGTCGCACCTGGCGCAGACCGCCACGTTGACCCGCAATGCGGCCGGCTATTTCGAATGCCGCTGGGTGCACCTGCGGCCGCAGCCTGACAGCGTCTGTGTCTTCACACAGGGACTGGACGAGCTGATCTACTGCCCGATCGCGCACGGCGAAGGGCGTTTCGAGCTAGCTGCAGCCGCCGATCTGCCGCGTTTGCGCGCGGCCGGGCAGATTGCGCTGACCTACGTGGATGCCGCGGGCGCGCCCGCGGCCGGCGCGTATCCCCTCAACCCCAACGGCTCGCTGGCTGACATCGCCGGCGTGTGCGACCGCACCGGCGCGATTCTCGGCCTCATGCCGCATCCTGAAGACCACCTCAGCCCGTGGCAACATCCGGCCGCCGCACGCGGCGCCGTGGGTCAGTTCGGCCTGGCGCTGTTTGCCAACGGGATTCGCTACGCAGCGGGCTTGTAGCGCAGAGGGCAGAGTACAAAGTACAAAGTACAAAGTGCAGAGCGCGGAGTACAAAGTGCGCGGTTTGACATCCCACATCGTTTGATTTATCATTCACATCATGAATAACTTTCATTCAGTCACTGCTGATCCTCTGGTTTACTATGATCGTTGGCTGACGCCTCAGCTGCGCTCGGCATGCGAGGCATTTCCGATCGTGGTGTTGACCGGCGCGCGCCAAGTGGGCAAAAGCACGCTTCTGCGACGCGCGGAGCCGTTTAGCGGTTGGCGCTATCACACCATGGATGACTTCGACACGTTGCGCCAGGTACAAGAGAACCCTGCCAGCCTGTGGGCCGGGGTCAGCGAAGTCATCCTGGACGAGGTGCAGAAAGCACCCGAGTTGCTGCCCGCCATCAAGCGGGCGGTAGATGAGCACCCCGGACGTTACCGCTTCGTCTTGTCCGGGTCGGCCAATCTACTCTTGATGGGTAAGGTGAGCGAGAGCCTGGCCGGTCGCGCCGTTTACCTCGTGCTCGATCCGCTGACGCTGGGTGAACGGCATGGACAACTGCCCCCGTCGCTTCTGACTGATGTCCTGGCGGGCCGCTGGCCGCAGGATGAGTTGCTGCCTGCAGCGCCGGCTGATCCTCTTCCTCTGCTCCAACAGGGCTTCATGCCTGCCTTGCTGGCGCTCAGGACGCCGGAAGACTGCGTGAGATGGTGGGATGGCTATGTCGCCACCTATCTGGAGCGCGATCTGCGGCAGATGTCGCAGGTCGAATCGTTGGTTGATTTCCGTCGTGTTATGGCGCTGTTGGCATTGCGCACAGGGCAATTGCTCAATCAATCGGACGTGGCGCGCGATGCGGGTCTCTCGCAGTCAACGGTCCATCGCTACATGAATCTACTGGAAGCCACGCACCTGTTCGAGCGTGTACCGGCCTACCTGGGAAGTCACACCACGCGCCTCTTAAAGTCGCCGCGTGCCTTCTGGGCCGATGTCGGGCTGGCCGTCTTCCTGGCCGGCTACTACACCGCCGCGGACCTGGCCGGTGCGCGCGAAGTGGGCGCCTTTTTCGAGACGCTGATCTATCAGCATCTGCGCGTCAGCAGCGGGTTGTTGACACCCCGCGGCCGGCTGCACTTCTGGCGCACGCAGACGGGCGACGAGGTAGACTTCGTGCTTGAGCACGGCCGGCGCGTGGTGGGCATCGAGGTCAAGATGACCGATTCCCCTGGTTATCGGCACGCCGCGGGATTGGTCAAGTTCCTGGCAGAGCATCCCCAGGCTGTCGGCGGCATTCTGGTGCACGGCGGCCAGGCCATCCGGCGCCTGGACGAAAAGATCGTGGCCGTACCCTGGCCGCTGCTGACCGGGTGAAACGAAGACGGAACAAGTTTGTTGTGTGGTAACACATTTGGTTGTCACGCCGGAGGCGATGACCTACGATAGGGTGTATGTGCCGCGGTAGGTTCACGCCTCCGGCGTGACGGTCGTTGATCGTACGCGCGACGCGGTTCGACAGAACATCCGCGTCACCGTAGGTTCACGCCTCCAGCGTGACGGTCGTTGGTCGCCCGCGCGACGCGGTTCGGCAGGGCATCCGCGCCGCCGTAGGTTCATGCCTCCGGCGTGACCGTCGTTGGTCGTGCGCGCGACGCGGTTCGACAGGGCATCCGCGTCATCGTAGGTTCACGCCTCCGGCGTGACGGGCGTTGGTCACGCGCAAGACGTGGCCGATCAAGTTCGTTGTTTGGCGATACGATTGGTTGTCACGCCGGAGGCGATGACCTACGAACGAGGTTATTGCGTGGTTTGGTGGGTGCCTTCTGGGCGGCTTGTTCATTCTTGCGCCATCGCCTATAATGATGAGCGGCGGCTTGTGAGCCTCACCATCCTCAAATAGCGTACCCGATGCCTCTGCAACCTGGCACGATTCTGGAAAACCGTTATCGCGTCGAAGCCCTGCTCGGCCAGGGCGGGATGGGCGCGGTCTACAAGGCGTTCGATCAACGCCTGCGCATGGCGGTGGCGCTGAAGGAAAACAGCCTGGCGACGCTCGACGCCCGCGCGCAGTTCGAGCGCGAGGCGCTGACGCTGGCGCGGCTGCACCACAGCAACTTGCCCGCCGTGACCGACCACTTCATCACGGCCGACGGCGCGCAGTACCTGGTGATGACCTTCATCGAAGGCGCCAACCTGGCCGAGCTGCTGGCCGCCCGCGGCCGCCAAGCGCCGGCCGACGTGACGAGTTGGCTAGGACAGGTGTGCGACGCCTTGACCTATCTGCACAGCCAGAACCCGCCCATCATCCATCGCGACATCAAACCGCAGAATATCAAGATCACGCCGGAGGGGCACGCCTTCCTGGTGGACTTCGGCCTGAGCAAGGTTGGCTCAACCTACCAGAGCACCGCCAGCGGCGCCTTGGGCGTGACCGCCGGCTATGCGCCGCTGGAGCAGTATGGCAGCGCGCACACCGATCAGCGCACCGATGTCTACGCGCTGACCGCCACCCTGTACGCCATGCTGACCGGGGAAGCGCCGCCGGAGAGCATCAAGCGTGCGGTGAGGACGGTCAGCCTGACCCCGCCGCGCGCCCTGAATCACGCCCTCAGCCCGGCGCTGGACCGGGCGCTGCTGCACGGCCTGGAGATGCAGCCAACCGACCGGCCGGCGACCGTGGCCGCGCTGCGCCAGGAGCTGGAGGCGGGCCTGGGCGCGGCCAAGCCTGCGTCTCAGCCGCCGGTGGTTCCCCCCACGCAGGCCATTCCGCGGCCCTCGCCCGCGCCCCGACCCGCGTCATCGCCGGCCAGGCAGGGCCGTGGTTTGCCGGGCTGGACGCTGATCGGATTGGGTGCAGCGGTCGTGGTGCTGCTGATCCTGGGGGTGGCGGCCGTGGACCGCGGCGGGCCGACCGTAACGCCGACAGTCGTGGCCGGTAAACCGACTAAGACGCCGACAACTGGGGGGACGGTCAATCCGAAAGCGACCGTGATACCGCTGACGGCGACTCCGTTGCCACCGAAGGACACGGATACGCCCACGCGTACGCCGACCGTGCCGCCCACGTCAACGGGCACGCCCGATGGAGCAATGCGTCTGGAGTTAGCGCCAGGGGTGACGTTGGAGTTGGTGCGGGTGACGGCGGGCGAGTTCCTGATGGGCAGCGACAAGGCGGTGGACCCGGACGCGCAGGATGATGAGTTGCCACAACACCGACTGAATCTGGTGGAGTACTGGATTGGCAAGACTGAGGTGACGAATGGGCAGTTTGCGGCGTTTGTGGCGGCGACGAGCTACAAGACGACCGCTGAGCAGGAAGGGAGCGGTTATGTATTCACCGGATCAACATGGGAAGATGTGAAAGGGGCTTCGTGGCAGCAGCCGCGAGGACCAGGGAGCGATGTGAAAGAGAAAGCGAATTATCCGGTGATGTTGGTTTCGTGGCATGATGCGGTGGCGTTTGGGCAGTGGGCCAGCCAGGTGACAGGACGAACGGTGCGGCTGCCGACCGAAGCGGAGTGGGAGAAGGCGGCGCGAGGGACAAATGCGCGGATCTACCCGTGGGGGAACGAGGCGCCGGATGCGAGTCGCGGCAACTTCGGCATGAACGTGAAGGACACGACGCCGGTAGGGCAGTACCCCAAGGGAGCCAGTCCGTACGGGGTGTTGGACATGGCAGGGAATGTATGGGAATGGACGAGCAGCGCATGGGGAAACGTCGGAGGCGGGTTAGATTTCGCATATCCATACAACCCTGGGGATGGGCGAGAGGATCAGAGCAGAACAGATGTTTCTCGTGTCCTGCGGGGCGGGAGTTGGGACGTTGAAGCGAGGAATGTGCGCTCCGCCAGCCGGAGCAGGGACGACCCCGGCAACCGCAACCTCATCATCGGTTTTCGGGTGGCGTCCCCCGGCCTCTGAGTCTCTGGCGTCTCTGGAACTCTGAGTTTTTTGACATCTCGCTTGGTGTGGGCCAGGAAACAGCACGGCGAGACAAAGCTGTGAGGGGGGGTGCAGGGGGCGCAGCCCCTGCCAATTTGAATTGGCGATTTACACTATGCGAAAAAGTGTCACCCGTTGGGTTCGGTGGTCATTTCTGCCGCAGATCAACGCAGATTTTCACGGATTCTATTGGGCTCAGACGCTTGTTGAACAACTTAACTCAGATCAGCCATCACGTTCCATTTAGCTACCATGCGGAGACTCACTCTAGCGGACTGTCGCACTTGACAAGCAGTACCATAGATAGTATCATTTGTACAGGATTAAGTCATGAGCCAACGCAAGAAGCTTCTTGAAAAACTACGCAACAACCCGAAAAACGTACGTTTCGAGGAGTTGGAAACGCTATTGACACAGCATGGTTTTCAATTGGTGCGCATTACTGGCAGCCATCACTACTTCGCCGGCTACGACCGAGTCATTTCGGTTGTTTTTCGTACACCCCACGTACATCGGGATGCCGTCAAAGAAGTCGTGAAGCTCCTTGATGATCTGTTTGAAGAGCAATAGGAGCAACCAACTGAAAGAGAGTCATATGGAAAAGACAGTTGCCTACTACCTGAGCCTCCCCTACACGATTGAACTCAAGCACGACGCAGAAGACGGATGGTTCGTGCGCGTCAAAGAACTGCCGGGGTGCATGAGTCAGGGCGACACCGTGGACGAAGCGATGGCGATGATCCAGGAGGCCATGCATGGCTGGCTGACCGTGGCACTCGAACAGAACATCACCATTCCCGAACCACAGCGTGAGGAGGAATTTAGCGGCAAGTTTGTCGTGCGTATGCCCCGCTCTCTCCATCGCGACCTTGTGCAGCGCGCCCAGCAAGAAGGAGTCAGCCTGAACCAATACGTGAACGTTGCGCTCGGCCAGGTTGTGGGGCAGAGCGTTGCCATTGCTCCGCGCAAGACCAGGCGCCAATCTCCGGCTGCCACGCCTCCCTGAGCTTCGACAGGCCAACCATCGCAGATTCGTTGACACATCGCGCTGCTGCATAGAATCGTCCTTCAGGGAGTCCACTGCCATGCCTGATAATCCAACCCGTTATCTCGACTTCGATCTTGAGATTGGCCCCGGTGCGGGCCGCGCCTACCCGGTGAGCGTATTGCACTCGCCGGCCGGCGAGGCGCGCACGGTGATGCAGTTTCCGTTTGATGAACTGATGCTGGAAAACAATCTTCTGAAACTGCAAACGGCTCTGCTGAGATCCGGAGGCGGGCGTCGTTCGATTCTCGACTCACATCAGCAGGCTGTGCAAGACTTCGGCCGCGCGCTGTTCGAGGCGTTGTTCAACGGCGAAGTGCGCAGCCGTTATGACGTCAGCCGGCTGCAGGCTGATCACGCGGGCCAGGGCCTGCGCCTCAAGCTGCACATTCGGCCGCCTGAACTGGCTGTGCTGCCCTGGGAGTATCTGTTCGATGTGCGCATGGGCGACTATTTGTGCTTGTCGAGCAGTACACCCGTTGTTCGCTATCCGGAGCTGCCGCAGGCGATGCAGCCGCTGCGGGTGTCGCCGCCTCTGCGTATTTTGGGCCTGATCGCTGACCCGACCGACATGGAACGGTTGGATGTCACGAAGGAGAAGGAACGGGTGGCGCTGGCGCTGGCGCGCTTGCGGACTGGCGGCCAGGTCGAGTTGACCTGGCTTTCCGGATCTACGGCGCGTGACCTGCAGCGTGCGCTGCGCGGCGGGCCCTGGCACATCGTTCATTTTGTGGGCCACGGCGGCTTCGATCGGCCGAGCGACGAGGGATTGGTGGTCTTGACCGATAACGCGGGCCGGGCGCAGCCTCTCTTTGCCACGCCCCTGGCGCGGCTGCTGGGCGATCACCGGGCGCTGCGCCTGGTGGTTCTGAACGCGTGCGAAGGCGCACGGGGGAGCGAGCGGGACATCTTCGCCAGCGCGGCCGCGATCCTGGTGCGGCGCGGGATTCCGGCCGTGCTCGCCATGCAGCACGAGATTACCGACCACGCGGCAGTGGAGTTTGCCCGCGCCTTCTACGAGGCTGTGGCCGATGGGTATCCGGTGGACGCGGCGGTCAGCGAGGGGCGCAAGGCGGTCAGCACCCAGGTGCCGAACACGGTGGAATGGGGCACGCCGGTGCTGACGATGCGCGCGTCGGACGGCGCCTTATTTGACATAACAGAGCTGGTTGCGCATGAAGCGCGACAGCCGGAGTTGAAACGGCAACAAGAGGCGGCCGAGCGTGAGCAACAAGAGCGAGCGGCCTATGCGGCGCAACAGGCAGCGTTGAAACGCCAACAAGAGGCCGCAGAACGCGAGCGTCAAGTGCGTGCGGCAGTAACTACCCAGCCTGAAGTTAGCAGCGATTCCATACAGAGTCAACCACACGCCCTAGAAACGGCCAAACGTGCTCCTGAAATCTTGGAGCAACAAGCGGCCGGATTCACCTCATTGACCATACCAGCGCACTTGAAGATTGAGTTGGAGGACAAGCGCCAGGAAATTGCCGAGTTGAAAGATGGTTCGAAACCAGCGATTCAAGCATCTGATAAAGCCAAGCCTGAACAGGCCGAAGAACCGCAACAGCCGGTGACTCCGACTCCGACTCTGTCGCCGACGCCGCGTGAGCGTGGTTTACCGGCCTGGGCGTTGATTGGGATCGGAGTGGTGGCCGTGGTGCTGCTGCTGTGGGGAATCGGGGCCTTGGATGCGCGCAGCAAGCCCACGCCGACCGTAGTCACTGGCCCGGCGACGGAGACGCTGACTGCGTCGTCAACGCCGACGAACACACCTGAGCCAACCGATACGCCGGCGCCCGCGGCGGGCGCCACGCGGGTGCGGGACATTGACAGGGCGGTAATGGTCTGGGTGCCGGCGGGTGAGTTCACGATGGGATCAACCGATAGCGACAGTCAGGCAGAAAGCGACGAGAAGCCGCAGCACAAAGTTACGTTGGATGGATTCTGGATAGACCGCACGGAAGTGACGAATGCGCAGTACCGGAAGTTCGTGGATGCCGGCGTTTACAGCAAGCAGGAATACTGGACCGAAGCAGGGTGGGCGTGGAAGGAATCGAATAAAGTAACGCAGTCAAACTGCTGGGGGAATAGTCACTTTAACCAGGCAGAGCAGCCGATTGTGTGCGTGAGTTGGTACGAGGCGAGTGCGTATGCCCACTGGGTCGGGGGTCGTTTGCCGACAGAAGCGGAATGGGAAAAGGCGGCGCGAGGCTCTTCGACAAGCTCTGGGAACGTGTGGCTCTATCCGTGGGGGAATACGTGGGACGGCATGCGCGTGAATTTTTGCGATCAGCAATGTGAGTATTCGTGGAAAGATGCAAACGTGAATGACGGGTATGGGACTACGGCGCCGGTGGGAAGTTATGCGAATGGGGTGAGTCCTTACGGAGTGTTGGACCTGGCGGGGAACGTCTGGGAATGGGTGAGCAGTAAATATGGGAATTATCCTTACAGAAGCGATGATGGGCGAGAGGATCAGAGTAGTACAGAAGTTCGTGTTCTGCGGGGCGGGAGTTGGAACAATGGAGCGGGACATGTACGCTCCGCCGACCGGTACCGGCTCGGTCCCGACAATCGCAATGGCAGCATTGGTTTTCGGGTGGCGTCCCCCGGCCTCTGAGTCTCTGGCGTCTCTGGATCTCTGCGTCGTTTTGACATAAACCAAATTTGACCTGCGGAGCAGTACTGCGGGACGAAATTGTGAGGGGGGTGCAGGGAACTCGGACGCAGATCAGCGCTGGCTGCGCACGCAGATAGCAACTTGTCGTGTTTGCTTCTGATTTAGTTCTGTGTTACAATGATGCGTGGATAATGACATTATGAGCACACAGAATGTACGCACACTCGGCGCGCAGGAAACGCGCTTGCTCAACACGCTGAGCGCAGCGGGCAAGGCGGTATTTACGGTTGAGGATGCTCAAGCCGCGGGCGATGGAAAGGTTGCTAACCTGCCGCGGCTTCTCTCGCATTTGACCCGCAAACGCTGGCTGCTGCGGCTGGAGCGCGGCAAGTATCTGATCCTGCCCCTGTCGGCCGGCATGGAGGGCCTATACACGGCGCATGAGTTCGTGTTGGCGAGCCGCCTGGTCGAACCCTACGCCATCGGCTACTGGTCGGCGCTGCATTACGACGGTTTTACAGAGCAGGTGCCCCAGACGGTGATGGTCATCAGTCCGGCGCGGCGGCGGGACGTGTCGGTCGAGGAGCTTGGTTTCCACTGCCATTTCGTAACGATCGCCGCAGAACGCTTCTTCGGCGTGGTCACGGTGCTAGTGGATGATCAGCCCGTCGTCATGACCGACCCGGCGCGCACCGTCCTTGATTGCCTGGATCGCCCCGATCTGTGTGGCGGCATGGTCGAGGCCGCCAAGGGCCTCTATGGTTATGCCCAGCGACTCGATGCGCAACCCGCGCAGTTGACCGCGTACGCCGGTCGCCTGGGCAACCAGGCGATCCTCAAACGCTTGGGCTATCTGGCCGAGCAGTTCGATCTGGCTGCGCGATTTCCCAACGCGGGGTGGTCGGATGCCATAGCGGCTTGGCGCCGCGATCTCTCGGCCGGTTTTGTCCGCCTCGATCCCCGTCTGCCAGCCGCGGGACCGTATGACCGTGCCTGGTGGCTGCGATTGAATGTGCCGACCTCTCATCTCGTCTCGTGGATGGACACATGATGGTTAGCCGCGACGAGCTGCGGCGCATGGCCGCGCGGCGCAAGCTCAACCTGGGTTTGCTCGAGAAAGAATATGTGCTTGACCTGGTGCTGCGATCGCTCAGCGCCCACGAAGAACTGCGCCAGGTGCTGGTGCTGAAGGGCGGCACGGCTTTGCACAAGTTTTACGTTGGCACGCGGCTGTCCCTCGATTTGGACTTCACGGCCATCCGGCCGGTGACCGTCGAAGAGTTGCGGCCTGCCATCGAAGTTGCCGATATTGGGGCGGTGATTGCAGAGCACAGGGTATTTCATGATGCTTTGACCGTAAGCCGGCTGCGCTACTTTGGGCCGCTGCGCTATGTCAACTCCATCAAGCTCGATTTTAGCTTTCGCGAGCCGGTGCTTCTGCTGCCGTCTGAGTTGATGGCCGCATCCCCTTACGGCGTTCCCTTTCCTGTTCGTGTCATGCAGGTGACGGAGATCGCTGCTGAAAAGCTGCGAGCGCTCTCCATGCGCCATGCGCCGCGCGATGTGTACGATTTGTGGATCATCGCCACACACCATTTGGCAACGGCTTCCCAAACAGCCCCACTGGTGCCCCGCAAGCTGCAGACGGTGGGGCTTGCTCTCGATCTGGTGGCTATCACAGGTCATCTGACGGCTGTGGAACCAACCTGGGAGACCGACCTTGCTCCCTTGATGGATGATGTTCCTGAGTATTCTCAGGTAAGAAATGTTTTGGACCCCTGGCTGCAGGAGCTCTTCGACCAGATTCTGTGAACGTCTCCGCTGGTGCTGTCTGGCGATCAAAAACGCCCGTTGGACAAGAGAGCGTCATTCCGAATTCATCATTCAGCATTCCTTTTCTCCCTCGGCCGCAGGAGCAGCACCGCGCTGATGATCGCGACCCCGCCCAGGATTTGCAGCAGGGTGAGCCGTTCGCCCAGCAGCAGATAGGCCAGGACGCCGGCGATGACCGGCTCCAGGGTGGCGACGACGCTGGCGACGCTGACCGGCACCCAACGCACGCCGAGCGAATAGGTCAGCGCGCCGCCCAGCGTGGGAATGACGGCCATGGCCAGCAGCCAGGGCCAGCTTGGCGGCAGCGCGAGCGGGCTGGCGAGTTGGCTGGCCGGCGCCAAGAGCAGAAAACAGGCCGCGCCGATCAGCAGCGCGTACGTTTGCACAGTCCAGGCTGAGTAGCGGGCCACCGCCACCTTGTTGAAGACGCTCCAGAGTCCGTAGCCGAGGCCGGCGCCCAGTCCGGCCAAAACCCCCAGGCCGTTCAGCCGCAGGTGGCTCACATCGTACAGGCCGGTCACCAGCACCGAGCCGATCAGCGTCAGCGCGAGGGCGATGAGCAGGCGCCGGTGCATGGTCTCGCCCAGCCAGCGCCAGGCAATCAGCCCCACCCAGGCCGGCGCGGTGTAGAGCAGCACCGCGGCCACCGCCACGCCCACCAGGTCAATGGCGTACGCGTAGGCGACAAAGAAACCGGCCACGCCGAACACCCCGTAGGCCGTGAGCAGCGGCAGGTCGTGCCGGTTGACCGCCAGCAGCCGCGGTTGGCGCAGCGCCAGCACGATCAGCAGGAGCAGGCCGGCCAGCATGCTGCGGTACGACGCCACCGTGAGCGGGGACAGGCCAAAGCGGTCAATCAGCACCTTGTAGAACAGGCCGAGCGTGCCCCACAGCGCCGCGGCCGTCAGCACCAGCGCGTAGCCCCGCGCCTGGGATGAGCTGTTTGACATAATCCTCCAGGTCCGATCGGTTCGAAGCCAACGGCGTACATGGTAATGCAGACTGGTGATTGGGGCAAACCGGGCGAAAAGCCGCCGAATGAATTCGGGCCGCAAGGGCGTGCCGCCGCCAGGTCGGCCTAGCGCCGACCGGCATTGCGCCCACCCAGGTGGGCGCCCGGCGGCACGCCCATCAGGCGCGATTTCAATCGCTCTGCTGCGGCCGCGATTTCAACCCCCGGTGACGTTCGCCAGCGCCGTTCGTCTGAAGGGGAGACGATGGGGCGGCTTGAGATGCGCCCCGGGTCAGGGAGAGGTGAAGACATGGACAATAGCCACCCGTCAGAAGCCGATGAGATGACGCCAGCTGTTTCGGAACCGGCGGCCGAGGCCGAGGAAAGCGACCCCGGTGCGTGGCTTTTTGCCCTGACGCCCGAGGCCTTTGGCCAATTGAGCGCCAGCTATGCCGAACTGCACGAATCGGACGCCGACTCGCCCCTGGCCGGACTGCTGGCCGCATGGCTGCAGATCGAGCGCAGCAAACAATCGTTGATGGAGCTTTTCGCATGACAACGCAGCATCTGTTGGTCACCGGCGCCACCGGCTATGTCGGCGGCCGCCTGATTCCTCTCCTCCTCGAAGCCGGGCACCAGGTGCGCGTGTTGGTGCGCGACCCTGCGCGCTTGCAGGGCCGGCCGTGGCTGGCGCAGGTGGAGGTGGTGCAGGGCGATGTGCTGCAGGCGCACACCTTGCCCGCGGCCATGACGGGGATCAGCGCCGCGTACTACCTGGTGCACAGCATGAGCGACAGCGCCGATTTCCATCAGCGGGACATCACTGCGGCGCGTAACTTTGCCCTGGCGGCCAAAGCCGCCGGCGTGCCGCGCCTCATCTATCTAGGCGGCCTGGGCGATTCCGCGGCTGACCTCTCGCCGCATCTGCGCTCACGCCAGGCCACCGGCGACGCCCTACGCGCGGCCTGCGCGTCGCCCGATCAATCCCCGGCCACTACAACCGTGACCGAGTTTCGCGCGGCCGTCATCGTCGGTTCGGGCAGCCTCTCCTTCGAGATGATCCGCTACCTGACCGAGCGCGTGCCAATTATGATTTGCCCGCGCTGGGTCTACACACGCGTGCAGCCGATTGCGGTGCGCGATGTGCTCAGCTACCTGGTTTCTGCGCTCAGTGTGCCGGAGAGCGCCAATCGCATCCTGGAAATTGGCGGCGCAGATGTGCTGACCTACGGCGAAATGATGACCGGCTATGCCCGCGCGCGCGGCCTCCGCCGTTGGCTGCTCCCCGTCCCCGTGCTGACCCCGCGCCTTTCCTCGTACTGGGTGCATTGGGTGACGCCCGTGCCCGCGGCGATTGCTCGCCCTTTGATTCAGGGACTGCGCAATGAGGTGATCGTGCATGACGACAGCCCCCGTCGCCTCTTTCCCTCCATCCAGCCGCTGGACTACGCGACCGCCCTGCGCTTTGCCCTCGCCAAGTTGGACGCCGGGCAGGTGCAGACTTCGTGGAAAGACGCGTTGGTCAGCAGTCAAAACGATGGCGCGCCGGCGACCTTCACCGAGCAGGAAGGCATCTTCATCGAGCAGCGCCAGCAGATCGTGGATGCGCCGCCGGCAGCCGTTTTTCGCACCTTCAGCGGCATCGGCGGCGAGCGCGGTTGGTTCTATGCCACTTGGGCCTGGGAACTGCGCGGCCTGGCCGATCGCCTGATCGGCGGCGTGGGGTTGCGGCGCGGCCGGCGCCATCCCGATGACCTGCGTGTGGGCGACGCCCTCGATTTCTGGCGCGTCGAGGCGGTGGAGGCGCCGCGCCTGCTGCGCCTGCGCGCCGAGATGAAAGTTCCCGGCCTGGCTGCAGTTCGAGACGCAGCCGCAGCCCGACGGCCGTACGCGCCTGGTGCAGACCGCCTTCTTTGCCTCGAAGGGCCTCTTTGGCCTGCTCTACTGGTATGCCCTCTATCCGCTGCACGGCTTAATTTTCTCTGGCATGATCCGCGAGATCGCGCGGCGCGCAGAAAAAGCCGCCGCGTCGGTGGTCACGACTCCGGCGTGACGACGCTCTCCGCCGCGTGACATGCCCACACCGTAGGTCACGCCTCCGGCGTGACGACGCTGTCGGCCGCAGAGCCTGCTTCCCTCAACCAACGTCGTCCGGCCCGGAGGCCGGACCTACACATCGAGTAGGTCACGCCTCCGGCGTGACGACGCTGTCTGCCGCAGAGTTCGCTTCCCTCAACCAACGTCGTCCGGCCAGGAGGCCGGACCTACATATCGAGTAGGTCACGGCTCCGGCGTGACGACGCTGTCTGCCGCAGAGCCTGCTTCCCTCAACCAACGTCGTCCGGCCATGAGGCCGGACCTACACATCCAGTAGGTCACGCCTCCGGCGTGACGACGCTCTCCGCCGCGTGACACGCCCAAGCCGCAGGTCACGCCTCCGGCGTGACGACGCCCTCCGCCGCGTGACACGCCCACAGCGTGGGTCACGCCTCCGACGTGACGACGCTGTCTGTCGCAGAGTTCGCTTCCCTCAACCAACGTCGTCCGGCCAGGAGGCCGGACCTACACATCGAGTAGGTCACGCCTCCGACGTGACGACGCTGTCTGCCGCGTGACACGCCCAAGCCGTAGGTCACGGCTCCGGCGTGACGACGACCTCCGCCGCGTGACACGCCCAAGGGGTGACACGCCCAAGTCGTAGGTCACGCCTCCGGCGTGACGACGCTGTCGGCCGCAGAGCCTGCTTCCCTCAACCAACGTCGTCCGGCCCGGAGGCCGGACCTACACATCGAGTAGGTCACGCCTCCGGCGTGACGACGCTCTCCGTCGCAGAGTTCGCTTCCCTCAACCAACGTCGTCCGGCCCGGAGGCCGGACCTACACATCCCGCAGGTCACGGCTCCGGCGTGACGACGCTCTCCGCCGCGTGACACGCCCAAGCCGTAGGTCACGGCTCCGGCGTGACGACGACCTCCGCCGCGTGACACGCCCAAGGGGTGACACGCCCAAGTCGTAGGTCACGCCTCCGGCGTGACGACGCTGTCGGCCGCAGAGCCTGCTTCCCTCAACCAACGTCGTCCGGCCCGGCCAGGAGGCCGAACCTACGAAGCCAACGTCGTCCGGCCAGGAGGCCGGACCTACACATCGAGTAGGTCACGGCTCCGGCGTGACGACGCCGTCCGGCGCAGAGTTCGCTGCCTTCAACCAACGTGGTCCGGCCAGGAGACCGGACCGACAGAGCCAGCATCATCCGCCGGTGACTCTCTCCTGTCTCCTTCCGTCTTACCTCCCGTAGCCACGCTGCGCTGCATGATTTATTTAAGAGGTGGATTGGTGATGCAAAAGAGTCGTTTGACAACCATTTTTCTTGTTGTCCTCGTGGATATGCTCGGTTTCAGCTTGATACTGCCCTTACTTCCCTACTACGCGGAGACGTTCGGCGCCACGCCCACTATCGTGGGACTGCTCGTGGCTTCCTACGCCGCGGCGCAGATGATTGGCGCGCCGCTCCTGGGACGTTTTTCCGACCGGTTCGGCCGCCGCCCCGTGCTCTTGATCAGCATTTTTGGCACGTTTGTCGGTTTTATTTTGCTCGGCGTTGGCGGCTCGCTCTTGATTCTGTTCATCAGCCGCATGCTGGATGGTCTGACCGGCGGCAACATCACCGTGGCGCAGGCTTACATCACCGATGTGACCGACGAGAAGAACCGCGCCAAGGGCCTGGGCATGATCGGCGCTGCGTTCGGTCTGGGCTTCATCCTGGGACCGGCCGCCGGCGGCCTGTTGAGCACCTACGGCTATGCCGTGCCTTCTTTTGTGGCCGCAGCACTGGCCCTCATCAACCTGGTGGCGGTCTTCTTCTTCTTGCCTGAGTCGCTGACCGCTGAGAAGCGCGCCGCGCTGACCGCGCGCCCGCGCACCGCCTTCTCGCTGGCGTCGCTGATGACGGCGATGCGGCGACCGCGTGTCGGCCCCCTGCTGCACGTGCGTTTCTTCTTCGGCCTGGCCTTTGCCATCTTCCAATCGGTCTTTGCCCTCTACGCGCAGTATCGCTTGAACCTGGATGTACGCAGCACCAGTTTCATCCTGACCTACGTCGGCGTGCTTTCGGTAATCGTACAGGGCTTTGGCGTCGGCCGGCTGACCGGCCGTTTCAGCGACCGCAATCTGATCATGGGCAGCGTCAGCATCATGGCCGTTTCGCTGCTCGCCTGGGCCTTGACGCCCAACGTGCCAGTGCTGCTGCTGGTTCTGATCCCCACCGCGGTCTCTGGCGGCATCCTCAACACGGTGCTCAGCAGCGCGCTGACCAAGGCCGTTTATCCCGAGGAGATCGGCGGCACCCTGGGCCTGGCCGCATCGGTGGAGAGCGTCACGCGCGTGCTGGCGCCAACCGTCGGCGGCGTATTGCTGCAGCAGGCCGGGACCTGGGCGCCAGGCGCCTTTGGCGCGCTGATCATGGTCTGGGTCGTTTCCTTTACCTGGCGGCGCTTCGTCGTTAACCCGGACCCGCCGCTGCCGTCACGCGCCGTTCCTGTTGCCGTGCCGGTGACAAGCCACTAGCCATCGTGCGGGGAGCGCCTACGCGCGCTCCCCGGCCATTCGCTGTGAGAGACCATGAAAACAAAACGCTTACTTTGGCTAATTCCCCTTCTGCTGCTGATTCTGCTCGTGGGCGGATTCCTGGCCTGGACGACGCTGTTTGCCGCCGCGCCGATGCCTGAGGCTGTGGCCGAAATGCAGGCCAGCACGACGTTGGCCGGCAAGAATTGGCTGGTGTTTCAACCGGCCGCGGCCAACCCGACTACCGGTTTGATTTTATACCCCGGCGGGCTGGTAGATGCCCGTGCGTACGCGCCGGCCGCACGTCAGATTGCCGAGGCCGGCTACCTGGTGGTAATCGTGCCCATGCCGCTCAAACTCGCTTTCTTCGACGCGGGTCGCGCCAGCGAGGTCATGCAGGCTTTCCCGTCCATCACGCACTGGGCCATTGGCGGCCATTCGCTGGGCGGCGCGATGGCCGCGCAGTACGCGTATCAACACCCAGATCAGGTGGCGGGTCTGGCGCTCTGGGCAGCCTACCCGGCCGCCAACAACAGCCTGGCCGACCGCGCCTTGCCCGTGGTCTCCATCTACGGCACGCGCGATGGCCTGGCAACCGGCGGCAAGATTGACGCCTCGCGGCCGCTGCTGCCTGCGAACACCCGTTTTGTCGCCATCGAAGGCGGCAATCACGCGCAGTTCGGCTGGTACGGCAAGCAATCAGGCGACAATGAGGCAACCATTCCACGCGAGGCGCAGCAGGCGCAAATCGTGGCCGCGACCGTGAGCTTGTTGAGCGAGGTTGCAAAGTAGGCCGATGAAACGCATCGCTCGTTCGGCGCTGATCGTCATCGGCATCCTGTTGGTCTTGATCCTGACCGTTCCGCTGTTGATTCCCGTACCGCCGCTGCCAGGATTGGTTCCACCGGAGCAGTTGGCCGATCCGGACAGTGAGTTCATCGAGGTGAATGGCCTGCGCCTGCACGTCAAGCGCAGCGGCCAGGCCGAGCCGGCGATGATTCTCCTGCACGGCTTTGGCTCGCACACGGAGAGCTGGCGCGCCGTGCGTCCGGGTCTCTCTGCGCTCAGCGCAGTCATCGCGTTCGACCGCCCCGCCTTTGGGTTGACCGAACGGCCGTTGACATGGACAGGCGTCAATCCGTACGACCCCGACGCGCAGGTGGATCTGGTGATTGGGCTGATGGATCGGCTGGGCATCCAAAAGGCCATTCTGATCGGCAACTCGGCCGGCGGCACGATCAGCGCGCAGACGGCCCTGCGCTACCCGGATCGAGTCTCGGCGTTGGTCTTAGTGGACCCGGCCATCTACGCGGGCGGGGGCACGCCTGCCATCGTGCAGCCGCTGCTCAACTCGCCGCAGATGCGACACCTCGGGCCGCTCCTGGCGCGTTCACAGGCGAGTGGGATCAGCAATTTGCTGCCTTCGGCTTACCATGACCCGTCGAAGGTCACGCCGGAGATGCTGGCCCTGTACCAGCGCCCGCTCAAGATCGAAAACTGGGATCGGGCTTTCTACGAATACCTGGCGGCCAGCCGCATGTCCACCACCTTGGGCGACGATGTCAAACGCCTCAAGCTGCCGGTGCTCGTCGTGACCGGCGAGTTCGACACGTGGGTGCCGACGGAGCAGAGCATCCGCCTGGCAGGGGAAATCCCCGGCGCGCAGCTGGCTGTTCTTCCCAACTGCGGCCATGTGCCGCAGGAGGAATGCCCGCAGGATTTCATGCAGGCGGTCGCGCCGTTCGTGCAGGGGATTGCGCGCTGAAACAGAGACTCCCCGCGACCGTTGACGGTCCGGCAAATGGATCGGATCGCGCCGCCTGTCACGCGATCCCCCGACTTGCCTCGTTGTGGCGCCAAAGCATGTTTTGTGGTAAACGACGCCGTCACGCCGGAGGCGTGACCTACTGCACGGGCGACGCATGCATCCATTGTGCAGTGGATCGCCGCTTTGATGAAAACAACGCATCGTGAAAGGGCGTAGTACGATGAGTCAATTCGATGTTCTTTTTATCGGCGCGGGGCATAATGCCCTCGTCTGCGCCGGCTACCTGGCGAAGGCGGGCTACAAGGTCGGCATCCTGGAACGGCGGCACAAGGTCGGCGGCGCGGTCGTGACGGAAGAGATCGTGCCTGGCTTTCACTTCGACCTGGGCGGCTCCGCGCATATCCTGATTCACCACACGCCCATCATCGCCGACTTGGAGCTTGCGCGCTATGGCCTGGAATACCTGGACGTTGATCCGCTCTTCTGGTCGCCCTTCCCTGACGGAAAGCACATCACGATCTGGAAGGACCTCGACCGGACTTGCCAAAGCATCGCCGCAGTGTCGCCCGCCGATGCCGAGGCGTATCGGCGCTTTGTCAAGACCTGGGAGCCGGTGGCGCAGGGCATGGTTGAGGCTTTCATTCATGCACCGACGCCGCTCAATCTGATGCGCTATATGGCCTTCAACAAGGGGATGCGCAGCCAGGCGACCGAGCGCCTGCTGGACATCGTGCGCGGCTATGGGCAAGTGCTGCGTCAGTCGTTCAGCGGCCCGCACGTGCCCGCGCTGATTGCCTGGATGGCCGCGCAGTCAGGCCCGCCGCCGACGGAGCCGTTTTCCGCGCCCTTTGCCCTGTGGCATCCCATGTACCACGTCAGCGGCGTCAAGCGCCCGCGCGGCGGCTCCGGCATGCTGACCCAGGCCCTGGCGCGCATGATCGAGGCGCACGGCGGCCAGATTTTCACCGACGCGCCGGTTGCGCGCATCCTGGTCGAACGCGGCCGCGCCGTGGGCGCGGAGACCGCAGCCGGCGAACGTTTCACTGCGCGCGCGGTCGTTTCCGGCGCGCACATCCACACCACACTCAAGCTGTTGGACGGCGTCATGCTGCCGCCGCATGCGCGCACGCGCCTCAGCCAGGCGCGCATCGGCAACGGCTTCGGCATGATGGTGCGCTACGCGATGCGTGAATTGCCGAACTACACGGCGTTGCCGACCGCGGCGGATGGCGCGCCCGGCCTGCAGCACCGCGCCTTGCAGTTCATCTGTCCCAGCATGGATTACCTGGATCGGGCTTATGGCGATTATCTCGGCGGCCGGCCTTCAGACGCGCCAGGCTTGATCGCCATGACCTTCTCCGCCGTAGACCCCACGCTGGCGCCGCCTGGTCAGCACACCCTGTTTCTCTGGGGCCAGTATTACCCGTACGAACTTGCGTCCGGCGCTTCGTGGGACGACGTGGGCCAGGCCGTGGCCGATCAGATGCTGGCGACCCTGGCGCAGTACGCGCCCAACGTGACCGACGCGGTCATCGGTCAATTGGTCGAGACGCCGCTCTACCTGGAGCGCACGCTGGGTTTGCTGCGCGGCAACGTCATGCACCTGGAGATGTCCATTGACCAGATGTTCTTCATGCGGCCC
Source organism: Candidatus Amarolinea aalborgensis (assembly GCF_900491745.1). Classification (NCBI taxonomy): domain Bacteria; kingdom Bacillati; phylum Chloroflexota; class Caldilineae; order Caldilineales; family Candidatus Amarolineaceae; genus Candidatus Amarolinea; species Candidatus Amarolinea aalborgensis. The sequence goes on from NZ_UETR01000002.1 coordinate 398,969, forward strand.
GCGCTCAATTTCGGCCACTATCGCGGCCCACTGCCCGGCCTGTATCTGACCGGCGCCAGCACCCATCCCGGCGGCGGCATCATGGGCGCGGCCGGCCTCAATGCCGCCGCCACCCTGCTGCACGACCTGTCACGCCTACGGCTGCCGCGTTAGGTTCTTGTCCGTGAAATTCTGGCGCAGAGAGCAAGAAATTCTAACGCGAAGCCGCAAAGACTGGAAGCCGCAACGCACTTTCCGTGCGGCTTGGCGCCGTGGCGTCTTTGCGTTGCAGCATCTGGCTCTGGCTTGTCCGGGTTAGGCGTGGTGGATTGCTACGAGTGCGGCTGAAACGAGGGTCTTGTGCAGCAGTCTGATGATCGCAGGGCGATGGAAAACGCCGCAGCCTCCGCTGGATCAACATACCAGGCGTTTGGCTTTCTGCGCACCTATGCTCGCGTCGGTCTCTTGTGGCTCCCGCGTCATCAGACCGCCCTGCTGTTTGGCGCGGCCTGGCTGCTGATCCTGGTCGTGCTGCCGCTGACGCAGCGCAGCCTGGGCGCGGAAGCGCTCCCGCGCGGCGTTACCATCAGCGTGCTGCTGCAGCTCAGCGCGGTCATTGCCATTTTGGTGGACGCGTGGGGTTGGGGCCGCGTGCTGCGCGTGGCGGTCGTCGTGGCGGCGCTGGCGTGGGCGGCTGAGGCGCTCGGCGCAGCGACCGGTTTCCCCTTCGGCGCCTACCGCTACACGGCGGCGCTGCAGCCGCAGCTCGCGCAGGTGCAGCTGTTGGTTCCCCTGGCCTGGCTGATGCTGCTGCCCCCGGCGTGGGCGGCAGCGCAGGCGATTGTGGGCAGCGCCCGGCCGCTGCGCTTCGCGCTGGCGTCGGCGTTGGCTTTTACAGCCTGGGATCTCCTTCTCGACCCGCACATGGTGAGCTGGGGTTTCTGGGTGTGGGCGGCGCCCAGCGGTTATTTTGGTATTCCCTGGACCAACTTTCTGGGCTGGCTGTTGGTGTCGGGCGCCATCACGCGGCTGGTGCGCCCTGCCGGGGTACCGGTGCGGCCGCTGCTGCTGGTCTACACCATCACCTGGGCGCTGGAAGCGATGGGACTAGCCTTCTTCTGGCATCTGCCTGGGCCGGCCGCGGTGGGCGGCCTGGCGGTGGGCTTGTTTGCGCTCCTGGCCTGGCGCGGCGTGGCCCGCAGTCCAATGCCATGACAATCAACCCGTTAAAGGCAGGGTCGCAGCCCGGCCTGAAGCGAAGCAGCGCAGATCGAAGAGAATAGCATGAACATCAGACAGTTTATCCATTCAACCCTCCACCCTGCCGTCTATCACGGCCACGACAAGCGTCCGCCTTTCTTCGAAGGCTGGTACTATAAACTGGTCAGCGCAGACGAGTCGGCGCGCTACGCAATCATCCCAGGGGTGCAGTTGGGCGGCGAGGCGCACGCTTTCGTGCAGGTGCTCAACGGGTTGACTGGTCAGGCAGACTACCACGCCTTCCCGCTGTCCGATTTCTGGGCAGCCGCAGACGATTTCGAAGTTCGCATCGGCCCCAACACTTTCACGGCCCACGGCATCAAGCTGGACATTCAACGGCCGGCCGGACAAATTCGGGGGGAATTGCGCTTCGAGGGCGTTCGACCCTGGCCGGTCAGCGTGCTCTCGCCGGGCATCATGGGCTGGTACGCGTGGGCGCCGGCGATGGAGTGCTACCACGGCGTTCTCGGCTTCGATCACGCCATCCACGGCGCGCTGGAGGTGAATGGCGTTGCGCGTGATTTTAGCCGCGGCCGCGGTTACATCGAGAAGGATTGGGGGCAGGCCTTCCCCGCAGCCTGGGTCTGGTTTCAGACCAACCATTTCTCAGAGCCGGGGGTCTGTCTAACCGCCTCGGTGGCGATTATTCCCTGGATCGGCCGCGCCTTTCCCGGCTTCATCATCGGCCTTTGGCGCCAGGGGCAGTTGATGCGCTTTGCGACCTACAGTGGGGCGCGTATCGAAAAGCTGCAGGTGACCGACGATCATGTGATCTGGACCGTGCGCAATCGCCAGCATCGGCTAGAAATGCAGGCTGCGCGGGCTGAGGGCGGCCTGCTGTTGGGGCCGACGCGTGAAGACATGGGCAAACGCGTCAACGAAACCCTGCGCGCCACCGTGGACGTACGCCTCAGCACCCTGGCTGGCGTCACCCTCTTCGAAGGCCAGGGACGCCACGCCGGCCTGGAAGCGCACGGAGACCTCGATCGCCTGATAGCGCTCCTCGGCCGTTAAGAGACCTGTTCAGAATCATAGACAGCCTGCGCGGGTCGCCGTATCATGGGACACTGAACGTCGTTGGGCGCGGTCTGCCGATCGCGCCCAAATCCTACTAGAGCAAGCGAGGTTGTTGTTCCCATGAAAGCGATTCGGAAATGGTTTGGTATTGGCCTCGGCGGGTTGATCCTGCTGGCCCTGCTGATCCAATTGGTCCCCTACGGACACAATCACACCAATCCGCCGGTGGTCAAGGAATTCAACTGGGCCAGTCCGGCCGCCAAGCAAGTTGCCCAGCGCGCCTGCTACGATTGCCACAGCAATGAAACGGTCTGGCCCTGGTACTCCTCCATCGCGCCAATTTCCTGGATGGTCACGCGTCACGTGGATGAAGGCCGGCAGGCGTTCAACTTCTCAGATTGGAAGGGCGCCGTGCGGAATGAGGAGGGTCGCGTCGAGGAAGGCACCGACGATATGGTAGATGCGGTCAGAAACAGTGAAATGCCGCCCGCATCCTATTTGCTGATCCACGGTAACGCGCACTTGACCTCGACTGAGCGGCAGACGCTGATCGCCGCGCTGGAGGCGGTGGCTCTCGCCAGGTAGAACTCGATACAGATTGAATCAGTTCCGGACCAGATTGAAGCAAAGAATAAGCCCTGGCCTACGCGCACCTGATCGCCGCGCGTAGGCCAGGGCTTCTTGTTAACTTATCGTTCAGGCTGGTTGATCTGACGGCTGCAGCAGCCAGCGCGCCAGCTGCACGGCGGTCAAGAATACCAGCAGAACCAGCAGGTAGTAAGCGACCTTGATCGCAAGGCTGGACGAGGCGCCAATCGGATCGAGCGGGTGCAGCACCAGGTTGGCCCGCCAGCGCAAGAAGAGCATGATCAGCGCCACAGCCAGATTCAGCCCCGCTGCCAGGCGGCGGTCTTGCAGCAGCAGCCCAGCCAGTTGCATCGCCGGAATGATGACCAGCATTTGCAGACCAAACACCCAGCGCGGTTCGAACCAGGCAATGCCGCCCCACGCGCGCGCCATCGAAACGGCGCTGGTGACGACGTACAGAATCCAGAGGATGAAGGCGGCGCGCTCGACGGCCTGCGACCAGGCGACGAACGCCGGCCGCGGCCAGACCAGGAAGGCCAGTCCCAAAAGGCCGGCTGCGACCAGCGCCAGCAGCGCAATCTGGATGATCGCGCCGTGCAGGTAAACCAGTTTGACCAGATTGCCCAGCACACGGTCGGCCGGTGACAGCCAGGTGACGAGCGCGATGGCCGCGACGAGAATGACCAGGGACAACGGGTTGGTTTGCGCCCGTGCCAGGATCGGCGCTTGAATCGCAGATTTCGGATCGGATGAAGACATGATGGTTTCCTAGCGCGCCTCAGGATCAATCAGGATGACATGGATCTCGCCGGGGCCGTGGACGCCGACGACCAGGGTCAGTTCGATGTCGGCCGTGCGACTGGGGCCGGTGATGATCGTCAGGTTCGCGGTCTGCGGCAGCAGCTCTGCGCCCTGCCGGGCCATCCAGGCTGGCAAGTTTGGATACATATCGTTCGTGCGCAGGAAGGCCAGGTAGATCGGCGGCACGAGCGACGCCGCGCGCGCCTGTCCTGGCCCGCTGGCTACGACCAAGCTGCCGGTGTCGGCCAGGCCGGCGAGCGCGGCCGTGATGCCGACAGGAGCTTGCGCAAGCTGGGCGCGGGCAGCCGCATCGGCCTGCGTCTGCGGCCGCGTGTGGATGACCTCGATGCCGGCCGCGGCCAGTGCCTGACGGAAATTGGGCGCGGGCAGAGCATCATCCTCCCAGGCCGCCACGGCCGTCACGCCGCGCGCGGCGAGCAGCGCGACGGTCTGACTGACCGCGGCGGCCGGCGTCAGGGGGCCGTACGCATGACCGCCCAGCGCGGCAAATTCCTCTTGCCAGCGGGCCAACAGGCCGTGACCCGGCAAGCCCGGGTCTACGGCGCCCGGCGGCCGCTTCCGATCGGCGGCAAGGGCGGGATTGGCGACGGCCGTGCGCACGCGGCGCAGGATTTCATCTCGATTGGCATCCGGTTTCATGAAAAATCGTCGTTTCTAGCTTTGCGGCGCTGCGCCCATGTGTCCTGGAAGGTGCGAGGCGCAAAGACCGGAAAATCACGCTGCCCGCTCCAGGCAACCAGCGGACCCGGCAGGCGGCGTATCCAGCCATCGTGCGCCAGCATGTGGGTGACGATCGCCGCCAGCCTGCCGCCCAGCCGGTAAAGCCACGGGTGCGTGACGCCGAGTGCGTAGACCTTCATCCCGAACCGCAGCCAGGCCGGCGCCTGGCCCGCCTGCACGGTGTCATGGCGCAGTTTGAGCAGCAGCCCGGGCAGGTCAATTCGCACCGGGCACACCTCACGGCAGGCGCCGCACAGCGACGAAGCGTGCGCCAGCTCGCCGAATTCACCCAAGCCGCTCAGTAACGGCGACAGCACGCTGCCGACTGGGCCAGGGTAGGTTGAGCCGTAGGCGTGGCCGCCGATGCTGCGGTAGACGGGGCAGATGTTCAGACACGCGCCGCAGCGGATGCAGGTCAGGATTTCGGCCAGGTCGCTCTGCAGGATGCCGCTGCGGCCATTGTCCACCAGCACCAGGTGCAGCTGCTGCGGGCCGTCGGGGTCGGCGGCGCGGCGCGGCCCGCTGAGCAGCGAGGTGTAGACTGACAGCTTCTGGCCGGTGGCGCTGCGCGCGAGCAGCTGCAGGATCAGGGCCAGGTCGTCCGGTGTGGGCACGACACGCTCGATGCCCATGACCGCGACGTGAATCCGCGGCAGCGACGTGACCATGCGGCCGTTGCCCTCGTTCGTGACCAGGGCCAGCGTGCCAGTGCTGGCTACGGCAAAATTAACTCCGCTGATGCCCATGTCCGCTTCCAGAAAGATCTGGCGCAACACGCGGCGCGCGATGCCAGCCAGCACGGTCGGATCGTCCACGTACTCCACGCCGAGTTTCTGCTGGAACAGGCGGCCGATTTCCTGGCGCGTCTTGTGCAGCACGGGGGCAATGATGTGCGACGGCGCTTCCTGGCTGAGCTGCGCGATGTACTCGCCGAGGTCGGTTTCGATCACGCGCAGGCCGACCGCTTCTAGCGCCGCGTTGAGGTGAATCTCCTCTGTCACCATGGACTTGGCTTTGACGATGGTGCGCGCGTGGTTGGCCTGCGCGATGCCGGCGACGATGCGCTGCGCCGCGGCCGCGTCAGCCGCCCAATGCACCACACCGCCGGCCCGCTCCACGCTGGCCGCCAGTTCGACCAGGTACTGGTCAAGCCTGGCGAGGGTATGGCGGCGCATGGCGGCCGCCCGGTCGCGCACGGCGTCCGCGTCGGGCAAGGTGGCGAGTGCCGCCAGGCGGTTGGCCGCAAAACGGCTCGTGGCCGTTCCCAACGCGCCGCGCATCACCTCGTTGTGCAGCCCGCTTTCGATGCGATCGTGGAATGAGATGGGCGCGGTGTGCATTGGTCAATCACGCTTCATCGTGTGGCGCTGCGTCGGTGCGAGCCAGTATGTCGGCCAGGTGGACAGCGCGCATGCTTTGGCCGCGGCGGTGAAGGCCCGCGCTGATGTGCAGCAGGCAGGAGAGATCGCAGCCCACGACGCAATCGGCGCCTGTTTCGGCCAGGCGGCGCAGCTTGTTGGCGAGCATGTCTTCGGAAATGGATGGGAACTTGACGCTGAAGAGCCCGCCGAAACCGCAGCATTGATCTGCGTCGGGCAGAGGCGTGATCTGCGCGCCGCGCACGTGGGCCAGCAGTGCGACCGGCTGTTGACCAATTCCCAGCCCGCGCAGTAAATGGCACGAGGCATGGTACGTCAGCGCGCCATCGGCCACCGCGCCCACGTCGGTCACGCCCAGCACATCCACCAGGAATTGGCTGAACTCCACCACCCGCTGCGCCAGGCGCTGACTGCGCGCCAGCCAGGCCGGTTCGTCGCGCAGAAGTTCGGGATAGTGGTGAACGATCATGTCCGCGCAGGACCCGGAGGGAACCACCACGGAATCGTTCGTCTCTTCCAACACGCGAATCGTATGTCGGGCCATCTGTCGCGCCTCGTCCCAGAACCCGCCGTTGAAAGCCGGCTGGCCGCAGCACGTTTGCCCGGCCGGTACGTCAACCGTAATGCCCTGGCGTTCCAGCACCGTGACCACCGCGGCCGCCGTTTGCGGAGACAGGTGGTCAATCAGGCAGGTGACGAAGAGGCTGACGCGTCGCGGCCGGGGGGTAGCCGCAGCAGAGCTGGTAGACATGGCGCGCTCCTGGTGCGATTCTCAATCCAGCGCAGGATAGCACGAAAACCGCGCCAAGACAAACGGCGAGGACGCATCTCATAGTAGGTCGAACATTCCGCATCCGGCCTGCCTTATGGTACAATGGCAGGGGCAGGAGGTGAGGCATGAAATTCCCGTACGGCATGAGCGACTTTCACAAGTTGATCACGGAAGACTACTTCTACGTGGATCGCACCGACCGGATTCCGGCGATTGAAGAGATGGGTGAGCAGCTGCTGTTTCTGCGACCGCGGCGTTTCGGCAAGAGCCTGTGGCTTTCGACGCTGGCGAATTACTACGATGTGGCGCGCGCCAGCGAGTTTGAGCGGCTGTTCGGCCACCTGGCCGTAGGGCAGAACCCAACCTCGCGTCATAACCAGTATTTCGTGATGCGCTGGGACTTCTCGGCCGTGGCGGCCTATGGCGACGCGGATGAGATTGCGCAAGCGTTGCACCGCCACATCAATGGCCGTATCCAGGACTTTGCTGTTCGTTACCAACACTTGCTGCCGCTTCCTATCGAGATCCACCCCACCGATGCGCTGGTCTCATTCCAGTCCGCGCTGACGGCGGTGCAGCGAACCCCTTATGCGCTCTACCTGCTGATTGATGAATACGACAATTTCGCCAACGAACTGGCGATGAGTGGGCAGCCTACCGGCAAGCAGCGCTACGATGCGCTGCTGCGCGGGGAAGGGGCGTTGAAAACGCTGTTCAAAGCGATCAAGGCCGCAGCCAGCGGCTTTGGCCTGGACCGCGTCTTCATCACGGGCGTGTCGCCGATTGTGCTGAGCGACCTGACCAGCGGTTACAACTCGGCGCGCGCCATCTATCTGCAGCCCGTGCTGAACGACCTGTGTGGTTTCACGGAGACCGAGATCGCGGCCGCTTTGAACCAGGTCTCGGCGGCCTGTCACTTCCCCGCCAGCAAGACCGCAGAAGCGTTGGAGATGATGCGCATCTTCTACAACGGCTATCGCTTCTGCCAGGACCCCGCGCCGCCGGTCTATAACCCCACGTTGGCGCTTTACTTCATGCAGGAGTTCCAGCAGGCATGTCGTTATCCCAGCCAGATGTTGGACAGCAACCTGGCGATGGATCGCGGCAAGCTGGCCTACATCGCCAGCCTGCCCGGCGGCGGTCAGGTGCTGTTGGATGCAGTGAACGACGAGCCCCCGCTGGCGTTGTCGGTGTTGGCCGACCGCTTCGGGGTTGAAGAGATGCTGCTGGCGGTCAAGGATGCGCCGTTCATGGCGTCGTTTCTATACTATTTTGGCGTGCTGACCTTCGGCGGGCGCACGCCCTTTGGCAAGTTGATCTTGCGCATCCCTAACCTGGTGGCGCGTAAACTGTATGTCGAGCGCATCCAGGATCTGCTGCTGCCCGACAAGCGCGCCCAAGATGCGGGACGCCAGGCAGCCGATCAGTTCCTGCAAAGCGGAGACCTGGAACCGGTGTGTACCTTCGTGGAGCAGCGCTACTTCCGGGTTTTTGACAACCGCGACTACCGCTGGGCCAACGAACTAACGATCAAGACCGCGTTTCTGACGCTACTGTTCAACGACATTGCGTATATCATGGACTCCGAGCCGGCGTTGGCGCGCGCCTATGCTGATCTCAGCATGATCGTGCGGCCCGAAATGCGCCAGTATCAACTGCCGGATGTCTTGTTCGAGTTCAAGTACGTGGCGCTTGCTGAAGGCGGTGTGACGGCTGAGCAAGCGCGTGGCTTGTCCGAAGCCGAGGTGCGTGCCCTGCCCGCGGTGGCGGCGCGTCTGGCGGAAGCGACAGCCAGGCTGCTTGACTACCGCGTCGCGCTGCAAGCCAGGTATGATAACCGTCTGCGTTTGCGCGCCTATGCGGTGGCGGCGTTGGGCTTTGAACGGTTGGTGTGGACGGAATGCAGTTGACGATGCAGCAGCCCTGGCGTGAGTTGCGCGCCTCCTGGCGCGATACGATGATCTTGCTGCGGGAATTTCGGCTGCCGCTGCTCATTTTCGTGGTTGCCATCGGCGGCGGAGGCGCACTCTATTTTGTGCTGGCGCAGCAAGCCCACGCGCCCATCGAGTCGCTGCCGGAGGCGATCTACACGGTGCTGGCGCAGGCGTTTCTACAGTCAGCCGGCGACTTTCCGAATCAGTGGTACTTGCAGATTTTCTACTTCATCATGCCCCTTATCGGGATTGGCACCTTGGCGCGCGGCCTGACCGATTTCGGCGTGATGATCTTCAATCGCCGCGCGCGCGGCAAGGAGTGGGAGATGGCCGTCGCCTCGACGTTTAGCCAGCATGTCGTGCTTGTCGGCCTGGGACACCTGGGCTACCGGGTGGCCCAGCATCTACATAGCATGCACCAGGATGTCGTTGCGGTTGAGATGAACCCAAGCGAAACCCTGGTCGCGGAGGTGCGCGCCATGAACATCCCCGTGATTCATGACGACGGCGCGCGCGAGGCGACGCTGATGGCGGCCGGCGTGTCCAGGGCGCGCGCGATCATGCTCTGCACGCAGCAGGACAGCCTCAATTTGCAGATGGCGGTCAAGGCGCGCAGCCTCAACCCCACGATCCAGGTCGTGCTGCGCATCTTCGATGACGACTTCGCCGAGGCGCTGCACAAGCAGTTTGGGTTCAAAGCCTTCAGCGCCACGGGCATGGCCGCGCCGGCCTTTGCCGCAGCCGCGGCCGGCGTGGACATCACTTACCCCTTGACGGTCGAAGGTCAGGCGCTTTCCCTGGCCCGTTTCAACCTGGCCGCGCACTCGGCGTTGGTCGGCTGCACCATTGCCGAGATCGAGGATCGAGACGATGTCAGCATTGTCTTCTTGCGTCACCAGGATGTGCCTGACATGCATCCGTCCGGAGATCGCCGTTTGAGCGCCGGCGATGTGATCGCAGTGCTTGGCAGTCCGTCTCAACTCAACCACATGGTGGCCCAGAATCAGTAGCCAATGCCGGCCATTGGCACGCGTCAAATCATTGTTCCAACGGATGGAGGAAAGGTAAGTAATGAAGCAAACAAACGTATTCTATCGGCTGATGACGGTTGTGCTCTTGACGTGCATAGCTGCCGGGCTGGCCTTTGGCCTGGCGCAGCGCAGCAGCGCTGATTACGCCGTCATCACACTCGACGGTCTGCGCGATGCAGGCTACGGCGCTGCGATCGCGACCGACCCCAGCGGGGACCTTGCCAACCCAGGTCCTGGCAGTTGGTCCGGCACCAGCTGGACCGACCTGACGACGCTCTATTGTGCGAACGACAACAGCTACCTCTACGTCTACGCCAGCCTGCCGTCGTACACGCAGGCAGGTTCAAGTGGTCAGGTTGGCTTGTTGATTGACACGAACACGGCCGCCGGGGGGACAAGCGACCCATGGGGCAATGCCATCACGTTCAACCACAGCACCAAGCCCGATTTTGCTGTGCGCGGCAACATTCCAGGCATGGCCAATAACCCGCCTGATAATAACAATGGTTGGACTGAGCTCCGCACCTGGAATGGCAGCAACTGGAATACCGGCGCCAGCGTCAACTGGGGCGGCATCACCGGCAGCGGTCAAACCGGCGCGAATGTGGCCTACAGCAACAGCAACGGCGTGGAGCTGCGTCTCGCCCTGGCCGACCTGGGCGTGAACATCGGGCAGACCGTGCGCCTTGAATTCTTTGCCACCCAGTCCGGAATCACGAAGGGCGCGTACGACACAACGCCCAGCGACGACCAATCCACCGGATGGGATGACCCGACCACCCTGGTCAATCTGGCGTCCTGCGCCATCCAGAGCAACGCCACGCCCACCAACACGCCGACCAGCACCAATACACCGACCGTAACCAACACGCCAACGAGCGGGCCGACGCCGACGCCTACCAACACACCCACGAGTGGGCCAACAGCCACCCCCACCAACACACCTACCAGTGCGCCAACAGCCACGCCGACGCGAACGCCGACAGCGACGCCGACGGCTGGCGCGACTTGCGCAGCGGCCGTAGTGGGCGATGGCGCGATTGTGACGTCCGCCCTCTATCACAACAACCTCGAAGTCGCGTGGCGCGATCCAGTGGGCGGCATTTTGCCCAACGGCAGCGCGGCCGTGCGCTTGCGCACCTGCCACAGCGATGTGCAGACGGTCAATGTGCTGGTGTGGACGACCGGCGCGGGCGTCAACCCCAGCTTCATCTACACGGCGACCGTGGTCGCCACCGATCCAAGCGGGCCGTATGACATCTGGGAGTACAACGTGCCCGGCCCCGGCTACAACATTGATCAGTGGTATCAGTTCCGCGTTAGAGACGCCGCGTTGGTTGGACATTACCACACCGCCAGCGGCAACACCGGACCTGGCGTGTGGGTCGCCGGCCCCAATCCGGTAGACCCGTCGTGGAGCTTGCCCACGATTCCGGCCCCGCCGGTGGACTATCCGGTGCCAAGTTGGCTGAAGGATGCGGTCATCTATCAGATCTTCCCCGACCGTTTCCGCAACGGCGACGCGACGAACGACTTCAGCGGCAACGCGGTGTATGGGCCAACGACCTGCAACGGCTATCCAGGGCCAGGCGCCCCGGCCTGCATCACCGAAATGCACACGACGTGGACTGATCTGCCGCGCACGCCGGGTTATGGCATTGACTTCTTCGGCGGCGACCTGCAAGGCATCATCAACAAGATCAACGAAGGCTACTTCAACGACCTGGGCGTCAACACCCTCTACCTGAACCCGGTCTTCAACGCTTCGTCCAATCATGGTTACGACACCAACGACTATTACAACATCAACCCGCGCTTTGGCGACAACGCCAAGTTCGATCAGTTCATGACGGCCGCGACGGCGCATGGCTTGCGCGTCATCCTGGACGGCGTCTTCAACCACACCGGCGCGGACAGCAAATACATGGATGGCTACGGGCTCAACCGCTGGCCGAGCGACATCGGCGCGTGTGAAGGGCCAAGCCCTTATCGTTCCTGGTTCACGGCTGGCGGTAACGGTTCGGGCTGCACCGACAACTGGAAATGGAAGGGCTGGTACGGGTACGAAACGATCCCCGAACTGGTGGATGGCAGCGCGGAGGTGCGCGCCTTCTTCTATCGCGACGGCAGCCCGCAAAGCCCCGGCGGCAAGTCGGTCACGCGCTACTGGCTGGAGAAGGGCATCGCGGGCTGGCGTTTCGATGTGGCGCAGGACATCACGCATGACTGGTGGCGCGACATGCGACCGTACGTCAAGAACGTCTATGGCAGCAGCGAGGTCCTGATGCTCGGCGAGGTGACCGGCGGCTGCTATCCGTACCAGGACTTCGTCAACTCCGGGGAACTCGACTCGGCGATGAACTACTGCTTCCGCGACTGGGTGCGCGACTATGCCAATGGCGGCTCGCCAGCCAGCTTCGATGCATCATGGCAGGCCTTCCGCAACAACCTGCCGCCGTCGCCCTGGTATGGCATGATGAATCTGATCAGCAGCCACGATTCGCCGCGGCTCCTGAGTCAACTGAACCAGGACACTAACCGCCTCAAGTTGGCGATCATCATGCAGATGACGTTGCCCGGCGCGCCGTCCGTCTACTATGGCGACGAGGTGTCGCTGCCCGGCAGCGGCGATCCCGACAACCGCCGCACGTATCCCTGGAGCGATCGCGGCGGCAGCCCTGACACGGTCATGTACCAGCACTTCAAGAATCTGATCGGCATCCGTAATCAACACGCCTCGTTGCGCGGCGGCGACATCACGACGCTCTTGATTGACTCAACCAACTACGTCTACAGTTACATTCGCTGGAACACCGCCGAGAAAATCGTGGTGGTGCTGAACAATAGCGCCAACAATGTCGCGAGCAGCGTAATTCCTGTGTCGGCGCACCTCCCCAACGGCACGGTGCTGACCGATCTGCTCAACGGCGGTACGTTCACCGTCAGCGGCGGCAATCTCAGCTTGTCGGTCCCCGCGCGCTGGGGGCGCATCCTGCACGTCAGCCTGGCGAGCACGCCCACCCCCACGCCGACGACGACTGGCGGCCCATCTCCTACCCCCACGCGCACGCCGACGGCGACGCCGACCACCGGGCCGACCGCAACGCCCACGGTCACTCCTACCAATGCGCCGACCGCGACGCCGACGGCGACGCCGACCACCGGGCCGACCGCGACGCCCACGGCGACGCCGACGGGAGTCGTGATGTTCGACGCGCCGCAGACCAGCATTGTGATGGTCGGGGATGTCTTCACGGTCACGGTGCGCATACAGACGGGCGCGCAGCCCATCAACGGCGCGGCCGCCTATCTCAACTTCAACCCGGCCATCGTGCAGGTGCAGGCGCTGACGGCCGGCGCGACGCTGCCCGTCCCGATCCAAAGCCAGTTCAGCAACGCGCTGGGCACGGTAGATTTCGCGGCCGGCGCGTTCAGCAACTTCCCCAGCGGCACCTTCGATGTGGTCAAAGTGCGCATGAGCGCCGTGGCGACCAGTCAAGGCATGCCGCTCCTGTTCAACATGACCCTGCCCCGGCGCACCGACGCGACGTTCGGCGTCGGCTCGGTGCTGGCCGGCGCGGTGGACGGCCAGATTATCGTGGCTAACAACTGCTACGACTTCAACGGCAGCGGTTCTGTAGACGTAGATGACATGACGCAGATCGCGCTGCGCTGGCTGCTCACGGCTGCCAATCCGGACCCCGACGGCAACCCAGGCACGCCCAACTACGCCTTCCGCTATGACCTGGACGCCGACGGTGATATTGATGTGCGTGACATCATGCTGCTCGCCGCGCACTGGAACCAGGCGCAGAGCTGTACACCCCCCTGATAGGCCGGCATGAGGCCTTCTGCCACGAATTTCACGAATTGGTTTTTGTGCATTCGTATCATTCGTGAAATTCGTGGCAGGAATCTGGTTTCAGCCCACCTGGGTCAGGAACCATGAATTCTTTTTACCGCGAATACGAGAATAGTGCTTCGTCTAGAATGATCCATGGAGGTTATGATGCGGCGATCATTGGGTTGGTTAAGCCTGTGTCTCTTGGCTCTCTTGTTGAGCGCCTGGCTGCCTCAGCCCGGCCACGTTGCGACCACGCCGCAGGGCGCGGCCGACTGCAACATCTTATGGAACGAGGTGCTGCACGATACGTTTGACAGCAACTATCGTTCGATCGTTGGCCCCACCACCCCGAACACAACAGTCAAGCTGCGCCTGCGCGTGGCCCAGAGCGACATCACCAGCGCGCGTGTGCGTGTCTGGAACGACCGCGCCAACACGGAAACCTATGTGAACATGGCCTGGGATGGCGCGTTCGACACCGATCCGGTCGTCTACGATTGGTGGGTGGCCGACATCCCCGCGGGCGCTGATCCGACCATCCTCTATTACTTTTTTGAGATCAATGACAACGGTTTTGGCGCCTGCAGCCCCGCGGACCAGGACTTCTACACAGACGATGATCCCAAGTTCTATGGCGGCGGCTACGGCGCCATGAGCGACAACTACAATGACCAGAAGAGCTTTCAGATCACCGTCTATAGCCCGGCGTTCAATGTGCCAGCCTGGATGCAGAAGGGTGTAGTCTACCAGATCTTTCCTGATCGTTTCCGCGACGGCAACCCCGCGAACGATCCGACCGCGGGGCGCTTCTTCTACGGGGCCAACTCCGCGATCGTGCGCTCCAACAGCGCAGCCTGGAATTCGACCATGTGCGACCCGCGCAATGTGGTCTCGCCGACCTGCAGCCAACACTACAGCGACAACTTCTACGGCGGCGATCTGGCCGGCATCACGCAGAAGATCAACGCCGGTTATTTCGACAACCTGGGCGTCAGCGTCCTGTACCTCAACCCGATCTTCAAGTCGCCGTCCAATCACAAGTACGACACCGCCGATTACCTGCAGATTGACCCCGATTTCGGGACCCTGGCGGATTTCCAAGCCCTGGCCGCGGCCGCCAACGCGCATGGCCTCAAGCTCATCCTGGACGGCGTCTTCAACCACACGTCGTCGGACAGCCCCTATTTCGACTACTACACCCGTTACGCCGACAGCGGCGCGTGCGAGTCTGCCGGTAGCCCCTACGCCAGTTGGTTCTACATTCCCGACATCGGCACGCCGGCCTGTGAGCCGGGCCGCACGGGCGATCCAAACGTCTGCGACGCGGCCGATCGCGTGACCTGTCGGCCCCCTGGTTACGGCGGCGCTAACACCTACGAGGCCTGGTATGGCTATGGCTCGTTGCCCAAGCTGCAGGCCAACTCGGCGCCGGTGCGCGCCTTGATCTGGAGCAACGGGCTCAACTCGGTGGGCCCCTACTGGACCAACCAGGGCGCCAGCGGCTGGCGCTTCGACGTGGGCGGCGATGTGGACTGCGGTCTGACGTGCGCGCCGACCAACGATTACTGGGAAGGCTTCCGCACGGCCGTGCGCAATGTCAATCCTCAAACCGTCACTCTGGGCGAGGAGTGGGGCGATGCCTCGGCCTGGCTGTTAGGCAGCGAGTGGGACAGCGTCATGAACTATCGCTTCCGCTCGGCCATGCTGAGCTGGCTGTTCACCGGCTGCTCAGGCAACGGCTGCACGGGCGGTACGACGTTCGAGGACAACGACAGCAATGCGGGCAGCTCCAGCGGCGCGATCAGCGCCGTCACGCCGTCGCAGTTCAATGCGCGCCTGCGCTCGATCCAGGAAGACTACCCGCCGATGGCCTTCAAAGCCATGATGAACCTGCCCGGCTCGCACGACACCAACCGCGTGCGCTTCTTGCTCAAGAAGAGCAACAACGACAGCGACACGGCCGCGGTGCAGCGCATGAAGGAATGGTGGCTCTTTGCCTTCACCTACCCCGGCGCGCCCACGCTTTACTACGGCGATGAGATCGGCCTCAGCCACGATGGCGTCTTCGCCAGCGGCAAGTACGAGGACGATCCGTACAACCGCGCGCCGTTCCCCTGGCCCGACGCCAGCGGTACTTCGTACAGCTATGACAGCAATGCCCAGGCGGCCGACCTGGCCGGTTTCTCGCGTCAGATGGCGAGCATCCGCTGGAGCTATCCCGCGCTGCAGGATGGCGACGTGCAGCACGGCCTCATCATCAACGATGCCAACAAGCTGTACGGCTTTGCGCGTACGAACGGCAGCCAAACCGCGCTGATCGCGCTCAACCGTGACAACGCGTCGCACCCCGCCACCTTCACCGGCCTCAACGCCGCGCCCTACAACCTGACCAACGGCGCCAGCCTGGTGGATGCCCTCAGCGGCGCGACGACGGTCGTCAGCGGCGGCGCGGTTACCGTGACCGTACCCAGCAACTGGGGCGTTGTACTGCTGGAAGGGACCAAGGTGCAAACGCCGGTCGCCGCGCCTGGCCTGGCGGCTGTGCGCGCCAGTAACAGCGTCACGTTGACCTGGTCCACCGTGATGACCGACACGACCGGCGGCCGCGAGCTGGCGACCGTGTATGACGTGCATCGCAGCCTCACGCCTGGCTTCACCCCAGGCCCGGCCACCCTGCAAGGCTCTGTCAAGCCGTCGGACGCCAGCTTCCGCTTCGGCGCAGCATCCGGGCAGTTCAGCTTCAATCAGACCGTGCCCACGGGCAGCACCTACTACTACCAGGTTTGCGCGCGCAACGCGCCCGGGGCGAGCGCCGCCTGCCCCGAAGTGACCGCCAGCACCCCGCAGCAGGCCTCTTTGCAGGCTTCCGTGGCGCTGCAAGGCCGGCCGACGCCGCCCGATCCACGTTGGATCGTGCCGCTGACCGTCACACTGACCATTCCTGGCCAGGGCGCGCCCGCCTACAGCTTTGCGCCGACCACCGATGCCAGCGGCATCTTCACGCTGACGGGCATTCTGCCAGGCGCCTATGACATGCGGGTCAAGCACAGCCACACGCTGCAAAACCGGCAGACCCTGACCCTGGCCGCTGGGGCCAATCCGCCGGCCGCCGTGGGAACGCTGCTGGAAGGCGACGCCAATAACGACAACTACGTGACGTTGGTGGACTTCTCGATCCTGGTCAACACCTTTGGCAAGTGCGTTGGGTTCATCGGCTACGATGCCCGCGCCGATTTCAACGGCGACGCATGCATCACCCTGCTCGACTTCTCGCTGCTCGCCACCAACTTTGGGGCCGCTGGGCAGACGAAGTCCGCTGCCGCGCCGGTCGTCAAGCCGCCTGCGCGCAGCGTGAATCTTGCCCTGGAGCCGGCCGCAGCTCCGGCTGCTGACGGCAGCCTGACCGTGGCCGTGGTCGCCCAGGCCGGCGCTCAACCGGTGGATGGCGTCGCCGTCTATCTCGACTTCGACCCCACGCAGTGGCGGGTGGCGGAGCTGACGCCCGGCGCCGCCTTGCCGTTGACGATTCAGTCGAGCGTTGACCACAAGGCCGGCGCGGTCAACCTGGCGCTTGGCGCGCTAGGCAATTTCCCCAGCGGCGCCTTCACCGTGGCGACCCTGCGCCTGCTGCCAGTCAACGACCTGGCGATGTCGGCCATGCCGCTCCGCTTCCATCACGACGCGGCCCGGCGCACCGATGTCACCTTTGGCGGCTTTTCGGTCTGGCGCAGTCCAACCCTCGCGCGCGAGTAACCCGCCCAGCCCCTTGCGAAGGCTGGCGTCTGGAGAGCTCGTCGGGCAAGCCGACATCGGCCTCTCCGGCGCCAGCCCCTTGCCTGGCGAGCCTTCGCAAGGTTGGCGCCCGATAATAGCACAACCCTCGCAGGGATTCGTGGACATCAGTCCGCAGTCGTGCAGCGACGCAGCGCGCCTCTGCGCGCGTCTCCTCGTCGCAGCCCTGCGAGGGGCATGCGCAGCCCCTTGCGAAGGCTGGCGTCTGGAGAGATCATCGGGCAAGCCGACATCGGCCTCTCCGGCGCCAGCTCCTTGCCTGGCGAGCCTTCGCAAGGTTGGCGCCCGATAATGGCACAACCCTCGCAGGGATTCGTGGACATCAGTCCGCAGTCGTGCAGCGACGCGGCGCGCCTCTGCGCGCGTCTCCTCGTCGCAGCCCTGCGAGGGGCATGCCCAGCCCCTTGCGAAGGCTGGCGTCTGGAGAGCTCGTCGAGCAAGCCGACATCGGCCTCTCTGGCGCCAGCCCCTTACCCGGCAAGCCTTCGCAAGGTTGGCGCCCGATAATGGCACAACCCTCGCAGGGATTCGTGGACATCAGTCCGCAGTCGCGCACAGACGCGGCGCGCCTCTGCGCGCGTCTCCTCGTCGCGGCCCTGCGAGGGGCTAAGATTTTCCATAACGCCATACTCTCACCATATGGTTTCGATGATTTCCCTGTGAGAATTGGGATTTTCCTTAACATCGCTTCCTCCGGTATAATGTCCTCATTACCTCGTTGAACATGCCGAAAGGAGCAGTGACGATGGCTCGTATTCCCTGGCAAGCCAGAATTGCCATCTCGCCGGAGGTACATCATGGCGATCCCTGCATTAAAGGTACGCGCATTCCCGTGGCAGTCATTGTCGGGAGCTTGGCTGACGGCATGACCCCGGCGGAGATACAAGATGCCTTTCCACAGCTCGTCCATGAAGATATTCAGGCGGCCCTGGCATATGCCGCAGAATTGACCCATCAGGACGTGCTGATTCCACTGCCTGCATTTGCGTAGGGACTGCAATGCGCATCAAGGTTGATGAGGATTTGCCGGCGGCGGTCACCCGTGAACTGCGCAATCGAGGACACGATACTGTCAGCGTCAGCGGTCAGGGCATGGGCGGCTGGAAGGATCCAGCCTTGTGGGACGCCGTTCAGATCGAGCAGCGGTTTTTGGTAACGGCTGATAAGGGATTCGCTGATGTGCGACGCTATACACCCGGTGATCACATGGGAGTTCTGTTGCTGCGTCCGGATGAGGATGGTATACGGCCACTACTTGACCTGCTAGACCAGCTATTGCTCGCCTACGACTTGAATGTACTGTCGGGCACTGTGACCGTCGTAACGCCGAGAGGCATCCGCATTCGGAGAGCGGCTAGGACATAGATGATCTCATCATCAAGTCCTTAGGGCAAGCGCCCTGTTTGACTATTGCCTAAAACAACTTGTCGTATGGAGACGACCTCACGCGCCCTTGCGAGATCATTGATGGTCAAAGGAGTCCATCGTGCCGTCATTCTCTTCGTCCGTCCAAGACCTCCTGCCCTTCTTTCGCCCCCGTGGGGTGGCGGTGGTGGGCGCCAGCCGCAACCCGGCCAAGCTCAGCTACGCGGTGATCCGCAACCTGGCGACAGGCGCGCATCGTTTCCCCGGCCCCGTTTACCCGATCAATCCGCAGGCCGATGAGATCCTGGGTCTGCGCTGCTACCCCAGCCTGGCCGCCGCGCCCGACCCGCTTGACCTGGCGGTCCTCATCGTGCCGGCGGCGGCCGTGCTCGCCGCGGTCGAAGCCTGCGGCGAGCGCGGCGTCAAAGCGATCATCCTGATCTCCGGCGGCTTCCGCGAGATTGGCGCGCACGGCGCGGCGCGTGAGGAAGAAGTCGTGGCGTTAGCGCGGCGCTACGGCATGCGCCTGCTCGGCCCCAACGGCATCGGCGTGATGGATACGCACACGCCGCTCAACACCACCTTTGTCAAGGACATGCCGCCATCCGGACACATTGCCTTTCTCTCCCAGTCGGGCGCGCTGTGCGGCGGGGTCATTGATTGGGCGCTTCGTCGCGGCGTCGGCTTCAGCCGTCTGCTTAGCATCGGCAACCAGGCCGACGTCACCGAAACCGAGTGGCTGGCCTTCCTGGCCGCGGACGACAGCAGCCGGGTCATCGCCCTCTACCTGGAAGATGTCAAGGGCGGGCCGGCCTTCGTGCAGGCGCTGGCGGCGGCAGCGGCCGTCAAGCCCGTATTGGCCCTCAAAGCCGGGCGCACGGCCAGCGGGCAGGCCGCCACCGCCTCGCATACGGGCGCGTTGGCCGGCGCACACGCGGCCTTCCACGCCGCCTGCGTGCAGACCGGCGTCATCGAGGCATCCACCATCCAGGCGCTCTTTCACGGCGCGCTCGCCTTGACCTACCAACCGCTGCCGGCTGGCAACCGGTTCGCCATTCTCACCAACGCGGGCGGCCCGGCCGCGCTCGCCGCGGACGAGCTGGAGGCCGCGGGGCTGCGCCTGGCGCACAGCAGCCCGGCCACGCAGGATGCCTTGCGCCAGTGTCTGGCCCCCGATGCCGCGGTGACCGGCCCCGTGGATATGCTGGGCGGCGCTCATGCCGTGGATTATGGCCGCGCCCTGGAGGTCGTGCTTGCGGATCCGGCCTCCGATGGCGTGCTGGTCATCCTGGTGCCGCAGGCCCTGGTGGATTCGGTCGGCGTGGTTGAGGCGATGGCCGCGGCCGCCGCGGCGTGTCCGGCCAAGCCCGTACTCGCCTGCCTGATGGGTGCGGCCAGCCTGGATGCAGCCAACCAGGCCGCGCACGCCGCGCGCATCCCAGCCTATGTTTTCCCCGACGAGGCCGTCGCCGCGGCGGGCGTGCTGTGGCAGCGCAGCCGCTGGCAAGCTCGTGCATTTGCAACGCAATCCGGTGGATTACGCGCAGCCACGGCCGCGGAGACTGCAATCCGGCGGATTGCGCCCCAGGTGATGCCCGACGCTACGCCGGCGGAGGCTGCAGCCCGCCAGACGGCGCTGCATGCGGCCCTGGCGGCCGGGGAGCAGGCGCTGGACGCGCATGCCAGCGAAGCGCTGCTGGCTGCATACGGTCTGCGCACCCCGGCCACTCGCCTGGCTGTCACGGCCGCGGAGGCCGCTGAGATGGCCGCGGCGATCGGTTTTCCAGTCGCGCTCAAGCTGATCAGCCCTGACTTGCTGCACAAGACCGACGTGGGCGGCGTTCTCCTGGACGTGCGCGACGCGGACGCGGCCCGCACCGGCTTCGAGGCGATCATGGCCCGTGCGCGCGCCGCACAGCCGCACGCGCGGTTGCGCGGCGTCCTGATCCAGCAGATGCTGCGCGGCGGACAGGAGGTCATCATCGGCGTGCAGCGTGATCCCACCTTCGGCCCGCTGGTCATGTTTGGTCTGGGCGGTATCCTGGTCGAGGTGCTGGCCGACGTCAGCTTCCGCCTGGCGCCCCTCACACGGCCGGATGCAGAGGAGATGATTGCGGAGGTGCGGAGCGCGCGCCTGCTCAATGGCGTGCGCGGTCAACCGCCGGCCGATCGCGCCGCGCTCGTGGAGGCCCTGGTGCGCGTCGGCCAGATGGCCGTGGATCATCCACAAATCAGCGAACTCGACATCAACCCCCTGCTGGTCATGCCCGCGGGGCGAGGCGTCATCGCGGTAGATGCGCGCGTGATTTTGGCTTAAGCGCGTGCACCGTTTGGCAACCTATTACGCCCATGTCCGACCGATTTTTTGCCACATAGAGCACAAAGAGCGCAAAGACGCCGCTGGTTTTGCGACTAACCTGCCTTTCCTTGGGTTCTATGCGTTTTCTGTGGTCAAGTGTGCAGAATGCGAACTGCTGCTCACGTTGCAGCGAGCTTGACGCACCGCGGACCTGTGGTACACTGCAACAGAGGTACTGGTTTCACAAGGCGGCGATTTTCTTCGATGACGTCAGCAGTCGTGTACTGACGACATTCATTCCACGGAGGCTATCTAGTGGTGTTGAACGAACTCCTGGCGCATGCCGATTCTTTGCGAGATCAGATCAATGCCTTGCGGCCGTTCGACCCGGATCAAGAGGCGCGCCTGGTGCAGAAGCTGAACCTGGAATGGAACTATCACTCCAACGCCATCGAGGGCAACACGCTGACGCTAGGCGAGACGCGGGCATTTCTGCTCTACGGCATCACCGCCCAGGGCAAGCCGTTTCGAGACTACCTGGACATCAAAGGCCACCAGGAAGCCATTCGCTTCCTGGAGGAAATGGTGCGTGGCGGTGCGGTGCTGACTGAGGCGGTGATTCGAGAGTTGCACCGCATCTTGCTGGTGGAGGCCTACGATGTGGACGCCATCACTCTCGCTGGCCGGCCCACGCGGCGCCGCATCGCTCTGGGGCAATACAAAACGGCCCCCAACCACGTGCGTACGACCACGGGCGAGACGCATTTTTATGCCACCCCGCAAGAAACGCCCGCGCTCATGGGCGAGCTCATGGCCTGGTATCGGCGGGAGGCTGAGACGGGCGAGCTGCACCCGTTGGTGTTAGCCGCCACGTTCCATTTTCGCTTTGTCGCCATCCATCCCTTCGACGATGGCAACGGCCGCATGGCCCGGCTGCTGACCAACCTTATCCTCATGCAGCACGGCTTCGTGCCGGTGATCATTCCGCTTGAAGCCCGCGGCGACTATCTGTTGGCGCTGGAGAAGGCCGATGCCGGCGATCTGACGGACTTTGTCGTGCTCGTGGGGCAGGAATTGATCCGCTCGCTGACGCTGACCCTGGCCGCGGCGCGCGGCGAGCCGTTGGAGGAGCCGGGCGGCCTGGAGCGCAGAATCCAGCGCCTGCGGGAACAACTGGCTGCGTACGAGGCCAATTCCGGTTTCTGAGCTGCAGCCGGTTTGGAAGGCAACCCGCGCTGCGGTACAATCTCCACATCATGTCAACGCGCTATGCCCATCCCGCTCGCCGCCTGTGGCCGATGCTGCTCTTGCTTCTGCTGGCCCTGGCTCTGCGCCTCTATCGGCTCTCCGCGCCCAGCCTCTGGTACGATGAAGGCGTCACCGCGGCCATCAGCCAACGCAGCCTGGCTGACCTGGCGCGCTGGACGGCTGATGACATCCAGCCGCCGCTCTACTACGTCCTGGTTGCCGGCTGGACGCGACTGATCGGCGCCAGCGAATGGGCGCTGCGCTTTCCATCCGCGGCCGCGGGTCTGTTGACTCTGCCGCTGCTGCTGGCGCTGCACCGGCGCCTCTGGCGCCTGGCCGCAGGGCCGGTCGCCCCCTCCGCGCTGCCGCTCCTGCTGCTGGCGGCGTGCGCGCCGTTGTGGGTTTATTACGCACAGGAGGCGCGCAATTACACCCTGCTGACCGCCCTGGGCGCCCTGTTCGCCTATCTCCTGCTGCGCGTGCTGACCACATCCGCGCCCCGGCCGCGGCGCTGGTTATGGCTGGCCGCCGTGCTGACCGCGGCCGCAGCGCTCTACACCCACTACTTTGCCCTCTTCCTCCTGCTGGCGCTGGGCCTCTTCTACCTGCTGGGCGTTTGGCTTCGACGCCGCGCGGACTTGCGCCCGCGGCTGGTCGAGGCGGGGCTGGCGGGCATGGCGACTCTGCTGCTGTACACGCCCTGGCTGCCGTTTCTGCTCAACCGCTACCGGGTGGATGCCAGCTACTGGCAAGGCCCGCTGAAAATCGGCGAGGCCCTGCGCCATCTGGCGATCAACGTCACCCTCGGCGCGCCGGAGATGATGCTGGAACCGGCGGCTGTCGCCTGGCTGCCCGCCTGGGGTCTCATCGTCGCTGCGGCGCTGATCGGCCTGGGCTTAATCCTCGGCCGCCCTGGGAACCGTCGCCGCGCAGGCCTGCCCGCGCTTTTTCTGTTGCTCTACCTGCTGCTGCCCACACTCCTGATTCTGCTCCTCGCCTGGCGTACGCCCAAGTTCAACCCCCGCTATCTCATGCTGGTGACGCCCGCCTTCTACCTGCTGCTGGGCGGCGGACTGAGCAGCCTGTGGACGTGGCGCAACGGGCGCGGCCGGCCGCTGGCGGGGCTGCTGCTCGCATTAGCGCTGCTGCTTTCTGCGCAGGCCGTCAACAACTGGTTCACCGATCCTGCCTTCGCCAAAGCCGACTGGCGCGGCGTGGCCCGCTATGTGGATTCGCATAGTCAGGGTAGTGAAGCCGTGATTCTCGTGAGCGGTCATGCTTTTCCGGTTTGGGATTACTACGCGCCGTCGCGGCCGCCGCTGCGCCTGCCGTCCTTCGATGTGCTGGATGTCAACCAGGTGCTGGGCTACAACGTAGCGACCGCCTTGCAGGCGCAGATCGCTGGACGCACGGGGGCCTGGTTGGTCACCTGGCAGGACAACGTGGTGGATCCGGTCGGTTTTGTGGCCGATCAACTCGCGCGCGTGGGCGCGGAGACGCCGTTGACCGCGCGCTTTGCGCAGGTCGGTCTGCGCCATTTTGCCCTGCCGCCGGGCGCGACCTTCAGCGCGGCGCCGCCGTTGACGGTTGCCAGCGACCTGACCTTCGGCGGCCAGGTGAGGCTGCTGGGTTGGAGCCAACCCGCGGCGGCCGGCGCGCCGACTTCCACGCTCCGCCTGGAATGGCAGGCGGTGCAGCCGCTGGCCGCGGATCTCAAGCTGGCCGCCGAAATCGTGGACGACCAGGGCCAGGTATGGGGCCGCGTCGCCGACCGCCGCCTGGCGGTGTACGATTTTCCCACGATGCGCTGGCAGCCCGGCGCGCCGGTGTTCGCCGTCGTGCCGCTGCCGCTGTGGCTGGGCGCGCCGCCTGGCGCGTATGACCTGCGGCTGCGCGTCTACGCGGAGGGGCAAACGACCGCGCTGGAGGCGTTCGACGCGGCCGGCCGTTCGCAGGGCAGCAGCGTGCGCCTGACCGGCCTGCAGGCGCCCGCGCTGGTGACGCAGGGGCCATCCGGGCCGTTGGCGCCGGCTGACGCTGTGACCCTGTCCGCGGCGTTGCACCTGGCGCCTGAATTGTCTCTTGACCGCGCCTGGCTGGCGCCGGCGGCCGCGGAGCCAGGTGCGCGCCTGGCGCTGGGGCTCTGGTGGCGGGTGGGAGCGGCGCAGCCGGCCGTGGATTACCGCTTGCAGTTGGCCTGGCAGGCCGCGGACGGCGCGATCATACCGGGGCCAACCCTGGCGTTGGCGCGCGGCTGGGCGCCCACGGCGTGGCCGCCGCAGGCGCAGGTGCTGACGTTGGCTGCGCCGTCGCTCCCCATCACGGCCACGGCCGGCGCCTGGGCGCTGCGCTTGACCCTGAGCGGATCAGACGATGCGCCAGCCGGGGACGCCGCCATCCTGCCGCTGACCGCGCTCACCAGCACGCGGCGCTTCGATGCGCCCGCGCTCGATATCGCCGTTGGCGCAGAATTTGACGGCGTCCTGCGCTTGCTCGGCGCCAACCTGCCGCCGCAGCCGGCGCGGCCGGGCCAGCCCTGGCGTGTAACGCTGGCCTGGCAGGCGCTTGCCTCCCCAGCGGCCGACCTGGGCAGCTTCGTCCAGCTGCTCGATGCCAACGGCCGTCTGCGCAGTCAGGCGAACCGGCCGCCAGGCGACCGTCCGACCCGCGCGTGGCTGCCCGGCGAGGTCGTCGTTGCGACCTACGATCTTGATCTGGCAGGCGACTTGCCGCCGGGTGAATATCGCCTCATCGCCGGCCTTTATGACCCTGACCGTTCTGGCCTGCCGCGCCTGCGTGTGCAGCCCAGCGGCCAGGATGTGGTTGAACTGGCGCACATTTCTTTGCCCTGACTTCAACATGAGCCGCGGATGAACACGGATCGCCACAGATTGCTTGTTTTTATGCATCGTTGCACCCCTGCGCAGGGGTGACTGACTTCAATTGGCGAAAGCGACGCGCTGTGGTCCCGACCGTGCCTTGAGACTCTGGAGCCGCAGAAGGGCGCCCTGACTTCAATTGGCGAAAGCGGCGCGCTGTGGTCCCGACCGTGCCTTGAGACTTTGGAGCCGCAGAAGGGCGCCCTGACTTCAATTGGCGAAAGCGGCGCGCTGTGGTAGACTTGCGCTATGGCTGCGCCACGGCTGCCGCCCGGCGCGGCCATGATTCTGACCGTTTTTCGTGACCTTCATGCACTGGATCAAAAAACGTACGCGATGGTTGCTCGTGCTGTGCCTGGTCAGCCTGGCTGTGCTCAGCACGGGTTGTGTTTCCTTGTTGCGTCCCCTCCTTGCCAACGTCAGCGTGGACCCTGCGCTCATCTCGCCCAACGCCGATGGCAAAGATGATGTCACCCGCATCCGCTACACCCTGGGCCGCAATGCTGACCTCTCGATCACCTTCACCGACGCGGCCGGCCAGGTCTATCACTTTCGTGACCGACGGCCGCGTTCGCCCGGCAAATACGAAGTGTTGTGGGGCGGTACGGTCAACCAGCCGCGCGTGCTCGACACGGCCGCCGGCCGCCAGCTCGTGGACAGTTGGGTGCTGCCGGATGGCGCTTACACCTGGGCCATCACCGCGACCGAAGCCAACGGCCGCATGCAGCAGATCACCGGCGCCATCACCCTGCAAGGCGGCGATACGCAGCTTCCTCTGCTCAACAACTTCAGCGTCGTGCCGCAGGAGTTTCGTCCGAACCAGGACGGCCTACGCGACGACTGGGTTTCGATTTCCTACTACCTGACCAAGAAAACCGATAGCGTCAATGTCTACCTGGTGAATCCGGCGCAGCCAGACGTGAAGTATTATCTCTCTGAAAGCGAACGCGTGATCAAGCCGGGTGATAGGGGGTATCACGAATACCGCTACGAAGGCGGCGTGGACAAAGGCGCGGAACCGCCGCCCGACGGCGCCTACACGATCGTGGGCGAGGCGCGTGATCTGGCGGGCAACCATGTGGTCGTCTCCTCGACGCTCACCATCAAGGAAGGTGGCAAGCCGCGCGCCGACATTCTGCAGGGCGAAATTGACTGGCAGGGCGAGATCAACCGCGTGGTGGGCGTACCGCTTGGCGGCACGCTGTGCTTCACGGCCACGGTGTCCAATGAGGGCACGGTGCCCATTCGTACGGCCGGCCCCTGGCCGGGACAGACCTACAAGTTCAGCCAGAACTACAACACGCTGGCCGTTGAAAACAACGACAAGTCGTGGTACCAGCAGGCCGGCGTCTGGCGCTTCGGCGTCAATTACGACACCACCGGGGTGGACTTTCCCTTCCGTTGGGCGATTGGCCGGCCGCAAGACCTGGAACGGCGCGTGATTGACGGCACGGAGCAGTATTACTTGATGCCCGGCCAGCGCGGCCAGGTCAACGGCTGCATTCAGTTCGACCAGGCGCCGCCATCCGCGACGAATTTCTGGTGGGGCGGGCTGATTCACGAGTTCGTGGCCGTGGCCAACAACTACGTGGATCGCATCAGCGTTGAGGTGGGCCAGCCGTGATGCCCATTCGTCGGGATGGGGCCTTGCGCCTGCCTCACGGGCGACGCTCAGGGATCGCCTCGCCATGAGCGACGAGCCGTCCATGCTGCGCCTGGCGATTGTCATCGTCAGTTGGAATGTGCGCGAGCTGCTGGCCGGCTGTCTCGCGGCGATTGCCGCCAGTCAGCAGCCCCCAGATCTGGCCTGGGACGTGTGGGTGGTGGACAACGCCTCGGCCGACGGCAGCGCGGATATGGTGGCCGCGGCCTTTCCCTGGGTGCATCTGCTGCGCCAGGCGGAGAACCTGGGCTTTGCGCGCGGCAACAACGCCGCCCTGCGCCAGATGGGCTTCGACGCCGCGGCGGCGACGCCGGCCAGCGCGCCTCTGCCTGATTTCGTGCTCCTGCTCAATCCTGACACGGCGGTGGAGCCAAGGGCGCTGGCCGCGATGGTGCAATTTCTGGCGAGCCATCCACAGGCCGGCGGGTGCGGCGCCCAGCTGGCCTATGGCGATGGCCGTTTTCAGCACGGCGCTTTTCGTTTCCCAGGCCTGTGGCAGCTCTTCTTTGATTTCTTTCCTGTCCACGGTCGCGTGCTGGCGTCACGCCTGAATGGTCGTTATCCCCGCGCCTGGTACACAGCCGGCCGGCCCTTTCCGATTGACGCGGCGCTGGGCGCGGCGCTGATGCTGCGCGGCGCGGCGATCCAGGCCGTCGGCCTGCTGGACGAGGGCTATTTCATGTACTGCGAGGAAATTGACTGGTGCTGGCGTCTGCGCGATGCCGGCTGGCCGTTGTGGTGCGTGCCCGCGGCGCGCGTCACCCATTTCGAAGGACAGAGCACACGCCAATTCCGCGGTGAAATGATCGTGGCTCTCTGGCGCAGCCGCCTGCGCCTCTACGCGCGCCGTTACGGCCCTCTGCGGCATTGGCTGGCGCGCGGCTTGATCCAGATCGGCATGGCGGCGGAGATGCGCCGCGCGCGTCGTCAGGCGGGGCAGGGCGCGTTGACGGCCGCGGAATTGGAACTGCGGCTGACCGCGTACCGGCAAGTGACGGCCCTTGCCCGCGCCGGGTCTTGATTGGCAACTGCTTTCTGTGCACATGGGGAGAACACACTAACCGATGCCACCCACGCTCGCTGTGGTCATTTTGACCAAGAACGAAGCCCGTCATATTACCGACTGCATCGCCAGCGCAGCCTGGGCCGACCGTGTGGTCGTCTCAGACTCCTTTAGCGACGATGGCACCCCAGATCTGGCGCAAGCCGCCGGCGCGGAGGTGATTCAGCGCCCGTTCGAAGGCTGGGCGCGGCAGCGCAACCACGCGCTCGAGGTCACGGCGGCTGATTGGATCTTCTTCCTGGATGCCGATGAACGTATCACACCCGAATTGGCTGCCGAGCTGCGTGAGGTGGCGCCGCGCAGCGAGGTGGGGTGGTGGGCGCCGCGCTTCAATTATATCGTGGGCAAGCGCATGGGACATGCCGGCTGGTACCCTGATTACCAACTACGCCTGCTCAAACGAGGCAGTGCGCGCTATGACTTGTCACGGCCTGTGCACGAAGTGGTCTTGCTGGATGGCGCCGAAGGACACCTGCGCCATCATCTGCTGCACTACAACTACGATTCCTGGGCGCAGTTTCATCGCAAGCAGACCACCTATGCCGCGTATGAGGCCAAAATCTTGAAGGAACGAGGCGTACGCCCGCGGCCGCACAACTACCTTTTGCAGCCGCTGCGAGAATTCCGTCGTCGCTACATCACCCTGGCAGGCTGGCGCGACGGCTGGCACGGACTGAAGCTGAGCACCCTTATGGCGTGGTACACCTACCGCAGCTACGTGGACCTGGCGCAGTTGTGGCGGAGGGAAGAGAGGGGAGATTGAAGACCGGAGACCGGAGACCGGAGACCGGGGACCGGAGACCGGAGACCGGAGACCGGTCACGAGGTGTGACACTTGATCTCCGGTCTCTAATCTCAAATCTCCGATCTCTATTCCGCAATCCCCAGCCGGCGCAGAATCTGCGGCTCGCCTTGCGTAAGCAGCTGCTCCAGGTTATTGGCGCAGCGTTCGTATTCGACCAGCGCTTCACCGTACGGATCGTGCACATCGTCGTGTTTGCCGCTCATCTCGCTGAGTAAGAACACCTTGCCCAGGTACTGCGGAGCCGTGTAGAAAATCGAGCGCCGGTGCGCTTCCTCCATCACCAGCACGATGTCGGCTGCTTTCAGGTCTGCCACTTCCAGCGTGTGGCCGACGTGGTCGCTGATGTCAATGCCGCGCTGCCCCAGCGTGATCTGCGCATTGGCGCTGGCCGGTTTTCCGTCCAGGGCATAGATGCCCGCCGAGGAGACGCTGACCTGCGCGTCGAGACCCGCGTCGTGCAGGCGTTGGCGCATGAGGCCGGCTGCCATCGGCGAGCGGCACACGTTGCCGGTGCAGACAAAGAGAATCCGTTTCACGGCTCAAGCCAGCTCTGGTTGCAGCAGTCCGTAGTCGCCATCCGCGCGGCGGTAGACCACGTTGACGCGATTATCATCCACGTTGTAGAACACATAGAAGTCATGTCCGAGCAGTTCCATCTGCTCGATGGCCTCTTCGTCGCTCATCGGGCTGATGGGGAAGCGCTTGGTGCGCACAATTTTGCCGGACACAGTTTCTTCTTCCGCAGCCACCGCTTCCATCTCGATGGCCGCAGTCTCCATCTGCTCCGCGCGATCAATGTCACGACCACGGCCGCGTTGGCGCTTGTCCTTGAAACGCTTGATCTGGCGATTCATCTTGTCCACCACGGCATCAATGGACGCGAACATGTCATCGCTCTTCTCTTCTGCGCGCAGGATAGAGCCATTGGTGCGCAGCGTCAACTGGGCCACCTGACGATCGCCGGCGCGCCTGGAATTCTGCGTGACCAACTCCACGCGCGTTTCCTGGATGCCCGGGAGGTAGCGGTCCAGGCGCCCAATCTTCTTCTCAACGTACTGCTTGAGCCAGTCGGTCACTTCAACATTCTTGCCAGTGATATGCAGTTCCATCGTCTGACACCTTTCTAGGTTGTGAAATCAGCCTTGGGACCATTTCTCAAGGCTGGGGTTGATCGTCGAGGTATGCGGGCGCGGGAGTCGTGGGCGCCCAGCGCGCGCGTGCCAGGGTGAAGGCCCACACCTGCTGTGCGCCGGCCGCGGCCAGGGCTTCGGCGCATGCGCCCAGGGTTGACCCGGTGGTGCACACATCATCTACGAGCACCACGTGACGCCCAAGCACATGCGGGGCGCGCTCACGGCCAACGGTAAACGCCTCCGCCACGTTTTGGCGGCGCGCCTGCGCGTTCAGCGTGACCTGCGGCGCGGTCTGGCGCGTGCGCTCGAGCAAGCGACCGTCCACCGCAATGCCGAGCGCCGGGCCAATGACATCAGCCAGCAGTTGTGACTGGTTGTAACCGCGTTCGCGTTCACGCGCGGGATGCAGCGGCACCGGCGCAAGGACGTCCACAGGTTGGGGTAGGTGGCGCCAACTCGGCAGCATCAGCTCTGCCAACGGCGCGGCCAGGTCGCGCGCGTGTTTGTACTTCAGCGCATGGATGGCCGGCCGCACCGGCCCTGCGAACAAGAGCGCCGACCGGATGCCGGTCAGGGCTGTGGATTGGTTCTTGCACGAAGGGCAGGCGGCGCCCTGGACGCCAGGTTGTCCGCAGCGCTGGCACCAGGGAGGACCCAGGCGGGTGACCAACCCTCTGCATGTCAGGCACAGGCGTCCGCCCGGCTGGCCGCTCTGGCCGCAGTGGACGCAGCGCGGTGGAAAGAGCAGGTCCAGGAAGGTCCGCTGCAGCCGCGTCAGCATGCGCCGGAGCGATTGACTGCTCGCTTGCGTGTCAGGCTGCGCGAGGATCCGATGCGGGGCGTGTTGTTGATTGTTTGACATAAGCCAGGCTGTGTCGCGAGATCATCGCCGACAGGCGGCGGCGCTTACTGCGATGGGAAAATACTCTGCCAGGCTGTAATGATCCACACACGCATATCGTCGCCCATGATCAGGAGGATGGCTAGAACAACGATGGCGATGAGAATCAGGATCAACGCGAATTCGGCGAAGCTCTGCCCGTCGTCGCGTGCGAGTTGGGAGAGCCATTGCTTACGCATCTTTGTCACTCCGGCGTCGCCACATACGACGCATGTTCAAGATCGTAACTGCCTAAATTGTAACATACCTCTGTTGAGACGCCAAACCGCTTGACGCATCATGGCGACAAACGCGATTGACAAACCTTCCTATGACGCGTATAATCGAATTTGAGCACACGCTATTTGCCCAACTCATGCCGTCACGATTCCCGACGAGAAATACCTAGCCAGTTTTGGCGCGCCGCCACGCACATGGTGATGTTGGCTGATCTGGGCCAGGCGCGCCAGGCGCCAAGCAAAGGAGGTGATCGCGCTCCACCAATCTCTGTTGCTCCTCCCCCGTTGCGACCTTGCAGGGGGTCTCGCTTCAGCACGCGACATCCCTGGCGAACCAATCTCCAAAGAAGGAACTCAGATGACTACGAATCAGCATCGAACAACGTGGTTTACATGGTTTCTCGTCGTAACCATGCTCATCGTCGCCCTGGCGCCCATGTCGGCCCTGGCCTCGGCGCCCGAAGGAAAGACCGGCGCCGCCGCAGCGCCGCCCTCCATTCCCTGGCAGAAGTTCATCCGTTCACAGCCCAACCCCATGCCGCCGGCCGATGATTTTGTCATCGAGAACATGCTGCGCGCGGATGGCGCGTTGACGCTCAACTCGTCGGCCGCGGATGCCAAAGCCGCCGTGGAAGCCTACAAAGAAGCCCTTAATCGCCAGAAGGGCATGAGCGGCCCCAACCCGATCGCGTACGCCAAGCGACTGGCCGCCTGGAACCAGGCCAAGGCGATGGGCAAAAGCCCCATGGCTGCCGGTTTCGGCGAAACCGGTGAAGCCAAGCTCCTGATGGCGATTGTCGAGTTTACCGGCTCGCAGACTTTCGACAATTACCACGTGGTTGACGGCCAGTGCGTGCCCGATGGCACGACCACGACGATTGATGGCCCGCTGCACAACCAGATCCCTGACCCCGCGCCGACGGGCGACAACAACAGCATGTGGGTGCCAGATTTCACCACCAGCTTCTACCAGAACCTGTTCTTCGGCGAAGGGCCGACGGCCGGCGTCGGCGTCGTGCGCCCTGACCTGAACAACGGCGCAGGTGTAGACCTGACCGGCCACACGGCCACCAACTGGTACCTCAAGCAGTCCGAGGGGCTTTACCACCTGACCGGCGATTTCTACGGCTGGGTGCAGCTCCCGGTGTCTGAGGGCGAATATGGCGCGGATGATCCCTGCACCAGCGGCTCCAACATGAGCCGCAACGGCCCTGTGTTCCGCGTTGCGGCTGACACGGCCGATGCCATCAACGCGGCCTATCCTGGCTTCGACTGGCGCCAGTGGGACACCGACCATGACGGTATTGTGGACCACTTCATGATCGCCCATGCCGGCATCGGCAACGAAGCTGGCGGCGGTGCGCAAGGCGAGTTCTCGATCTGGGCGCACAGTTGGGATGTCTACGAGGATACCTACGGCGACGGTTCGACCCTGGGCCACCTGGTCGCGGGCATGGACACACCCGATGATCGCTCCGACGACATTCGCGTCTTCAACTACACCATCGTACCCGAAGATGCCGACATCGGCGTCATCGTGCACGAATACGGTCATGACATTGGCCTGCCTGACTACTATGACACTTCGGGCGCGACCGAAAATTCGACCGCGTTTTGGGATGTCATGTCGGCCGGCTCATGGACGGGCGAACTGGGCGGGGCCGATCCGGCCAGCTTCAATCCCTGGGCGCGCACCTTCTTCGGTTGGACCAATCCGCTGGTTGTGGACTACAACATGCCGCAGCCGATGGATGTGATGCTGGGCCAGGCCGCGGGCACGCCTGCGGGCACCGAGGACACCGTACGCGTCAACCTGCCTTCGACCGTGGTCAATATCCCCAACAAGGCCGGCGAAGGCAAGGGCTGGCACAATGTGTTGGGCGACAACCGCGACGAATCGGTGTACCGCAGCTGGGATCTGAGCGGCCTCTCCGGCAGCCTGACCGTCAGCTTCACGACCTACATTGACCTCGAAGCGGACTACGATTACGGTTACTTCCAGGTCTCCACCGACGGCGGCAGCACATGGGCCTCGCTGCAAGACATGGATGGCGTCGCGGTGACGGACCCGGTGGGCGGTCTCAACGACCACTACGAAGGCGTCTTGCGCTACGACCTGTCCGCTTACGTCGGCTTGAGCAATGTCATGACGCGCTTCCGCCAAATCTCCGACGGCGGCGTGCAGTGGGAGGGTTGGTGGATTGACAATCTGATGGCCGCGAATAACGGCATCGTGATCTACGCCAACGACCTGGAAGACTCGAGCGACTGGACCCTGGACGGCTGGGAAATCGTGCCGATTGACGTCAACATTGAGCACTACTACATGCTCGAATGGCGCAACATGGGCGGCTTCGGCGCAGACGACGGTCTGGCCTATGGCTACTTGACGCTGACGCACCCCGGCGACGGCTGGATCGTGGATCGCGTCCCGGCCAACGTGCCCGGCATGGTGGTCTGGTATCGCAATGACGACTACCCCAACAACAATGTCCTTGCCGGCGGCCGTGCGGCCAATTCGCCGGCCTACGGCCCCAAGGGCAGCATGCTCGTGGTGGACGCCAATCCCGACCCGGTGTTGTGGAGCGGCGGCTTCTGGAACCCAGCGGCCAACGCCCGCCAGCCGCAAATGAACGGCCGTCGCCAGTCTATGGACGCGGCCTTTGGTCTGGCGCCGACGGCTGTCTGGAACCTGCACGATTTCGCCAACATCGCCAACCCGGTGCTCCCCTTGGGCAACCGGCCGGCCAAGCCGGCGTTCCATGACAGCATGGGTTACGTGCCTGGCTTTGCCTGGCCCGATAACGGCTTCATCTATACGATCGCCAACGCTTCCAGCGTGGTCATCCCAGCCAGCGGCGACTACACGACGCGTGTTCGCGGCCTGGCTGCGGACGGCGTCAACCTGGACGGCGACTTCACCGACCTGTGGGGCGCCACCGTTTCCGGTCGTGAGCTGGGCTCTGGAAATCCTGGCGACAACCATACGCAGTACGGACTGCACTTCCAGGTGATGGACCAGGCGGCCGATGGCTCTTATGGTCACGTCAAGATCTGGAACGCGCCGACTGAGATCGTGGCCAACATCACGGTCACTCCGGACACCTTTGCGGTTGGTCAAACCGCCACCGTTGATGTGCACAACATGAACAACGGCGGCGCGGAGAGCGGCCTGCTGCATGTGGTGGGCATTGACCGCAGCCTGGTCTCCTACGTAGACGGCAGCGTCTACGGCGGCGCCTTCCCCATCAGCGTACCGGCTGGTGTGGCGGCTCAGATGTACAAGAGTGGCGGCGCGGCAGCGCTCAAGGACGCCTACCGCCCTGACAGCGGCGTCGTGGCCATTGCCTACGTCGGCGACATGATGACCGGCGAGGAAGTGCATTTTGGCTTCCAGGTGAAGGCAGAGATGGGCGCGGCCGGCGGTAACTGGTCGTTCGTGGACAACGTGTACAAGATGGGCGAGATGATCGCCAGCGCGTCTGCCAGCTTCAGCGTGCCGGCCCTCAACTCCTACGAGGTCACGCTGCAGGACGGCCTGAACGGCTACAGCGGCACGAGCGACACCTTCCTCAATGCCTGGATGCCGACCATGCCGTATGGCGGCGCGACTAACTTCTACGTGCGCCAGCCTGGCGTCAAGACATCGCTGGTCAAGTTCGATCTGTCAGCCTTGCCCAACACCGCCCAGGTGGAACAGGCGCAGATTGGTCTCTACGTCACCTACGGCAGCGGCAACCCGGTGACGCTGGAAGCCTATCAGGTCTACAAGCCGTGGTCAGAGATGGCCGCGACGTGGAATGAGGCTGATGCGGGCATGCCGTGGGAGATGCCTGGCGCGATGGGGCCGAGTGACCGCGCGGCGACGTTCGCCGATCGCGTTAGCTTCGGCGGCTCGGGCCGCTGGGTCTGGTTCAACGTGCAAGATCTGGCGCAGATGTGGGTGATGAACGCGAACAGCAATCAGGGCATTGCCCTGGTGGGCGGCGGCAACACCAACTCTGAGCTGGAGTTCACGTCGTCCGACTACATTGTGACCTTCGTGCGCCCGCAGATGAAGATCGTCTACAAGGCGCCGTAAGGGATCGCTGAATAAGGAATGCTGAAGGCGGAATGGGAAGCGCAGAGTACAAAGTACAAAGCGCAGAGTACAAAGTGCATAGTGCATAGTCCATTCAAGTAGCGCCGACAGCACGACGAAGCCGGGTTTCGTGCGCCATCTCTAGCGGATGGCGTAGGAAGCCCGGCTTCTTGTTGGTTTGCGCGCCAGGCGCGCTGGAGTCAAGAATGGAAATCAGGCAGTGAGCAACAATTCACTGAGTTGCTCTACCGCGCTGCGCTGGCTCTGTTTACGGAACAACTCGACAAACGCTTGGGCGCGCGCTTTGTATGCCTCATCCGACAGGTTGATGACCGATTTCTCTCCTGACGCCCGCTCGAATACCATGCACAGAGCTGCTGGTTCCACGTAGCCGAGGATCATCCCCAACAGTGTTTTGCTGGCGAGGTCGAGATTAGCGTTCGTCAGGGAAAGGTCATCGTAGGCCCCGTGGAAAAGGTGAGCGCCATCCGGTATTCGATCGGACAAAGATGGCGCCCCCATTTCATCAATCAACAAATGGGCCAATCGGTCCAGGTTTTTGTCTGTGATGTCCGTATGACTATTTCTTCTCATGGTACGCACGCTTGTATCCAAGCCTTTTCACCCATGGGCGGAGTATACAACAGATTCTTTGGCCGGTCAACCGTTGTCCATTCTAACGGGTTGACATCTTTTTCGGTTTTTTGGTTGACAAACCTGGGGCGGGCGGTTATAATAACCGCAGGAACGCTGGTAAGGCGTCAACGTTTGCGATTACATGATCGCCTCATGTTCCCTTGACCCCCGGACGCCGTCAAATCAAACCTGGCTGCACAATTGACGTCCCACACACTGGTAATCCCAGCGATTGTTGCTTACCT
Organism: Candidatus Amarolinea aalborgensis; assembly: GCF_900491745.1. Lineage (NCBI taxonomy): Bacteria > Bacillati > Chloroflexota > Caldilineae > Caldilineales > Candidatus Amarolineaceae > Candidatus Amarolinea > Candidatus Amarolinea aalborgensis. Next base: position 434,643 of record NZ_UETR01000002.1, read on the forward strand.
GCCGGAAGGAGGTGCTTCGAGCGCGGACATTGCGCGTATCCCTGCTCAGGACGATCCGATCACTATTTCAACAGGAGATTCACGTATGAACAAGCGTAACGCTCGTATCGTTTCATTTGCCCTGGTCATCATGCTGCTGCTGGTTGCAATGGCGCCGGCGGTTGGCGCCAGTGCGCCCGCGTCAAAACCGGTGTTCAAACCCACCTTGTGGGGAAATTATGTTCCCAACAGCGCTCCGTCGCTGCGCCCCACCTCTTTTCAGGTGGTCGCGCAGGGACTGAACAACCCACGCGGCATGGCGTTTGGCCCGGATGGCGGTCTCTACATCGCCGAGGCTGGCGTCGGTGGGCCAACGTGCTTCACCTTCCCGGACGGATCGCAGGTCTGTTGGGGATACACCGGCCAGATCACGCGTGTGCTGAACGGCCAGCAGTCGGTGTTTAGCCCTGGGCTGGTTTCTCTCTCCACGCCCGACGGCGAGGGGGTCGGGGCGCAGGACGTTGCGTTCGATGCACAAGGCAATTTGTACGCCATTATTGGTTTGGGCGCTGATCCCGCGCTGCGCGACCCCCAGGGCTTCTTGGGCGCAGACGGCATGAACTTCGGCCAACTAGTGCAGATTCATGCCGATGGCACCTGGCAGAACATGGTTGACGTTGCTGGCTATGAAGGCATCGCGAACCCGGACGGTGGATTGCTTGACAGCAATCCCTACTCCGTGCTGGCAACAGCCGACGGCTTTGCCGTGGCCGACGCGGGCGGTAATGACCTGCTAAAGATTGACATGAACGGCGTCATCTCGACGACCGCTGTCTTCCCGGATCGCATGGTCGAGTTTCCGCCCGGCTCCGGCACGATGATCCCGATGCAGGCCGTGCCAACCACCGTGCAAATGATGTCTGATGGTTCGTATGCCGTCGGTCAGCTGACCGGTTTCCCCTTCCCGGTAGGCGGCGCCAATGTCTATCGCGTGCCGATGGGCGGCGCGCCTGAGACCTACGCCAGCGGCTTCACCAACATCCTGGGCACGGTCTTCGGTCCGGACGGCAGTCTGTATGTCCTTGAAATGGCCCATAACAGCCTGCTTTCGGGAGACCCCACGGGTGCGCTCTACCGCGTGGCGCCTAATGGCACGCGCACACTAATCACGCAAGATCTCTTCCTGCCCACGGGCCTGGCTTACGGCCCCGACGGCGCGCTCTACGTGGCTGAATATGGCGTTATCCCAGGCATGGGCCGCGTCGTGCGCATTGCCATCGAAGATTCGGTCATGGTGGATCCCGACACGGCCATGGTAGGGCAGACCGTGACAGTGCACGCACACGCCATGAACTACGGCGGCGATACCATGGGCATTCTGCACATCGTGCCGATTGACCGCAGCCTGGTGTCGTATGTGGATGGCAGCGTCTTTGGCGGCGCCATCCCGGTCACCGTGCCGATGGGCGAGGCGCGGCGGCTGTACCAGGCTGGCGGCGAGAAGGCCTTGCGCGCGGCCAGCAGCAGCGGCGTGGTGGTTGGCGTCGCGTGGATTGGCAACCAGATGGCCGGCTCGGAAGTGCACTTTGGCTTCCAAGCCAAGGTGGAACTGGGCGCGGCAGGCGCCGGCGTGACCTTCATGCTCCATTCCTACCAGATGAACGCCGAGGTCGCATCGGCATCCGCCAGCGTCAGCGTGCCGGAGTTACGTGACTTCGAGGTGACTCTGCAGGATGGCGTGAACGGCTACAGCGGCGCCAGCGACACGTTCCTCAATGCCTGGATGCCGATGACGCCGTATGGCGCCAGCGCGAACTTCTATGTACGCCAGCCCGGCATCAAGAACGCCCTGGTGCAATTCGACCTCTCTGGCGTCAACAGCGCCGCGCATATCTCGCAGGCGCGAATCGGGGTGTGGGTCACCTACGGCAGCGGCAATCCGGTGGACCTGATGGCCTACCAAGTGCTCAAGCCCTGGTCAGAGATGGCCGCCACCTGGATGCAGGCGGATGCCGGCATGGCCTGGGAGATGCCTGGCGCCATGGGGCCGAGCGATCATGCCAGCATGTTGGCCGACCGTGTTTCCTTCGGCGGTTCTGGCCGTTGGGTCTGGTTCGATGTGACCGACGAGGCGCAGATGTGGGTGATGCACCCCGACATGAACCACGGCATCGTCATCATGGGCGGCGGCAGCACCAACTCCGAGCTGGAGTTCACGTCGTCCGACTACAGTGTGACCTTCGTGCGCCCGCAAATGAAGCTGGTCTACCAGGCGCCTTGAGGGAATGATGAATGAGGAAAGCTGAACGCTGAACGCAGTGCCGAGCGCAAAGTGCAAAGCACAAAGCGCGGAGGGTGTGAGGCGTTCAGGTTAAGCCAGTCGTAAGTTCACACAAAGCCACGAAGATGCCAAGAGCTTCTTTGTGGCTTTGTCTTTGTGTGCGCCAGTCATGCCCAGCGAGCCAGTTCCCCCATGCGCTGGGCACAACCGTGGATGAAAACAGGCAATCCGTGGCGATCCGTGTTCATCCGCGGCCAATTTTCAGATTAGTCCTCACACAAAGCCACCAAGATGCCAAAAGCTTCTTCGTGGCTTTGTGTCTTTGTGTGAGCCAGTCCTGGCCGGGGAGCCAACGTCTTCAGGTCATCCATTCGATTCCAGTTTGTTTGGGTCAAGGCAAGGCGCGCAGCAGCACCGATTCGAGCAGCTGCAGCGCGAACAGGACCAGGATCGGTGAAATGTCGAGGCCGCCGAAGGGGGGAATCAGGCGGCGGGCCGGCTCCAGAATCGGATCGGTGACCGACGTAAGCAGTTGCACCAGCGGGTTGGAGCGATCCAGGTTCGGGAACCAGCTCAGCAGGACCCGGATCAGAATGGCAAACTGCAACGCGCCGAACAGCAAGGTGATGAACTGACGTAGGAAAATCATTTCTCACTCATCTCCCCAAGCAACTTGGATTTTTGATAGGCGCTGTAGACCGCCTTCGAGATAATCGTGCGCAGGCCGCCCTTCTCCAACTGGTACAGCGCCTCGGCCGTCGTGCCGCCGGGCGATGTCACCATGTTGCGCAGCGTGGCCGGATGACGGGCGCTGGTGCGCGCCACGGCCAGCGAGCCGTCCATGGTCTGCAGCACCAACTGCTCCGCCACGCGGCGTGAGAAGCCCAGGTGGACTCCAGCATCAATCAATGCCTCGATGAAGAGAAAAACGTAGGCCGGCCCGGTGCCGCTGAGCGCAGTTGCCATGTCCAGGTAGGCCTCGTCTTCCATCCAGATCGTTTCACCGAGCGCGCCGAGCACCTGGTCTGCCTGCTGGCGCTGCACCTCGCTGACCTGCGGCGTGCTGGTCCAAACGGTAATGCCTTTGCCCAGCTGCGCCGGGGTATTGGGCATGGCGCGCACGATCGCCTGGTGCCCTCCTATTCCCCGGCTGATGGCGCGAATACGGGTGCCTGCGGCAATGGATAAAACCAGCGCGCCCGGCTCGATGTGGCCGTTCAATTCGCGCAGCACCTTCGGCAGCACCTGCGGCTTGACGCTCAGGACCACAATCTCGCTGGCGCGGGCCGCTTCCAGGTTGCTGGTGGTGCTATGAATCCCGTAGCGTTCGGTCAAGGCATAGCCGCGGTCGGCGCGGGGGCCGGCCGCCAGGATGCGGTCGCTGCTCGTCAGTTGGCGGTCGAGCACTCCCTTGATCATGGCTTCGGCCATGATGCCAGAGCCGATAAAAGAAATCGTGGTTTCGTGTAGCATTTTTGTTTTCTCGTGTTAGGTTCGTTGCTCAGTCGCTGCGCACAACTGTGGATGAAGACCGGCAATCGGTGGCGATCCGTGTTCATCCGCGGCCTATTCTCACGTCAGCATTTTTCATTTACGCGCGTCGGGCTAGATACTCATGCCCTGTGACACAGCCGTGGATGAAAACAGGCAACCCGCGGCGATCCGTGTTCATCTGCGGCCTGTTTTCAGGTTAATCGCGCTTATGCCTTGCGCTCGCCGAAGATCGCGCGGCCAATGCGCACCAGGGTCGCGCCCTCTTCGATGGCCGCCTCGAAGTCATCGGTCATGCCCATCGAGAGCTGGCTCCAGTTAAGCTGAGGATGGCGCTGCGCCAGCGCCGCGGCCATGCTGCGCAGGCGTTGAAAAATCGGTCGCGCCTGGCCGGGGTCTTCGACGATCGGCGCAATGGTCATCAAGCCCCGGACAATCAGCAGGGGTCGCGCGGCGATTTCGTCCACCAGTGGGCCGACCTCTTCAGGGCGGAAGCCAAACTTACTGGCCTCGCCGGAAAGATTGATTTCGAGCAAGATGGCCTGCGCTTGCGCACGCGCCTCACCCAACTGCGCCAGTTTACGCGCCAGTTTCACTCGATCCACGGAGTGAATCAGGTGGAACGGGCCAACAGCCGCGGCGACCTTGCGACTTTGCAGATGACCGATCAAATGCCAGGTGATCGGCTGCGCGTCGAGCCGCTGCGCCAGCCAGGCGTGGACGGCCGCCATCTTCGGCAGCGCTTCTTCCACGCGGCTTTCGCCGAAATCGCGCACACCCAGATCATAGGCCATCTGGATCGCTTCCGCCGGATGGGTCTTGCTCACGGCCACCAGCGTGACTTCAGACGGATCACGCCCGGCGCGCTGCGCGGCCGCTGCCATACGCGCCTGCACCAGCGCCAGGTTTTCCGCTAACTGTTCCCTGTTCATGACACTCCTTGCGTCTACCGCTGCGCCCATCTGGATCACAGCGGCCGCAGCATGACCAGCGCGCCGAAGTGGCCGCAGCGCCCGGCTGCGGCCCGGTGCGAAAAGAACCAATCATGGTGGCAGGCCGTGCACAGCTCGGCTGTCTCGATCTGGCGCACGCCGGCTTCCTGCAGCTGCTGTCCATTGGCGGCCCACAGGTCGAAGTGGCGCCTGGTGCGCCGGCCTGGCGGCAAAAGGGCTTCGGGGTTGCTAAACGCCTGGCGCACGGCCTCCACGACCTCATCGCCCACCTCGTAGCAGCAAGGGCCAATGGCTGGCCCAACGGCGGCCAGCAATTCGGCAGGGCGGCTGCCAAAACTCACCTGCATGGCGTGCACCGCCGCCGCGGCGATGCCGGCCACGGTCCCCCGCCAGCCAGCATGGACCAGGCCGAGCGCGTGATGCGCCGGGTCGTAGAGTATGATGGGCGTGCAGTCGGCAAAACGCAAGAGCAGAGGCGTGTCAGGCGCGGCCGTGATCAGGGCGTCGGTGTTCATTTGACGCTGGCCGCGCTGCGCCGGGCCAATCAGCATCACCTGCGCGCCATGCACCTGGTAGGCGTTGGTCAGCGCGTCGGCTGGCACATCCAGGGCCGCGCACAGCCGGCGGTGGTTTTCGTTGACCCGCGCCGTGTCATCGCCCCGCGTGTGGCTCAGGTTGAGGGAGTCCCACGGCGGCGGACTGACGCCGCCGTGGCGCGTCGAAATGGCGTGGACCAGTCCTGGCCGGCCGGCCAGACTGGAAAATTGAAACACAGGGATGTCGTGGAAGCTCGTGATCGGCACCGTGATCGCTCTCTCGCTTACCTGCCGGCTAACTCAGCAGCGCAATGGGGGTCTTCAGCACGCCCTCGGACGTGTGAGTGCCGTTCCGTTTCGCGGGCTTGCCGTCGGTGAAGCGGAAGGCCCACGACTCATCGCACGCCTGGCAGGTCAAACAGCCAGCCGAGTCGGGCGGGCAGTGGCTGCCGGTCTCGCCCTTTTGCGTCAGGCGCCATTCATAATCAAAGAAGTTGTCGCTGACGCCGCTTTCGACAATGCGCCAGGGGAGCGGTAGATCATGTGCAAACTCGCCGATGAACTGAGATGCGTCCAGGCCCGCGTCGGCCAGGGCCGCGTGGAAGCTGCGAATGGTCACGCCGCCTTGTTCGGCCAGGGTCAGGAAGACCGGCGCCAGGCGGCGGTCCCCACGGGCCAGCACGGCCTGCACCTGCGCCCACTGTGGACTCTCCGCGCGCACGGCCACCTGGTGGGGACGCAGGCGCTTGTCAATCATCGCCTGGCGCCGCTTGAGCGTGCTCTCGTCCGCCATTGCCATCCACTGGAACGGCGTGTGCGCCTTGGGCACGAACGGCGTGGCGTTGATCGCCAGGCGGCGCTTGAAGCGCTTGCGCGCATCGAGCGTGAATTGCACCAGGGATTCGATGTCGTCATCGGTCTCCGTGGGGTGCCCGATCATGAAGTAGAGCTTGAGCTGCGGGAACTTGAGCGCCTCGGCCAGTTCCACGGCTGCCATTAGATCATCCACGCCCTGCGTTTTGTTGATGATGTTGCGCAGGCGCTGGCTGCCGGCTTCGGGCGCAATGGTCAAGGTCTGCGTGCCGCTCTCGACCATGGCGCGCACCAACGGCACGCTGATGGGGTCGGTGCGCATGGAGGAAACCGAGATGCGCGCGCCCAGCCGGCGTAGGGCCACGGCCATCTCATCAATTTCGGTGTGATCGGACACGGCCGCGCTGACCAGCCCAATGCGGTCGCCGTGCTGTAAGCCTTGTTTCGCCCAGTCCAGCACGCGGGAGAGCGGCTGCTCACGCGCCGGGCGGTAGACATAACCGGCCAGGCAGAACCGGCAGCCGCGGCCGCAGCCGCGCGCAATTTCCATCAGGTGCAGATTGGCAAATTCGGTATCCGGGGTATAAATCGAAGATGCCGTCCGGTAGGCTTGCAGGTCGCGCACCCAGAGGCGCTGGATCGTGCGTGGGATTGGAGATCGGAGATCGGAGATTGGAGATCGGAGATCGTGGGCGGGGTTTGATCTCCGGCCTCTGGTCTCCGGTCTCTGGTCTCCGGTCTCTGGTCTCCGGTCTCTGCTCTCTGCTCTCTGCTCTCTGACTTCCGGCACCAACAGCGGCACGTAAACGCCGGGCATGTTGTCCAGGATGGTCAAGAGGTCAAGGCGATTGTCGTGGATCTGGCTGCGGAAGATGGCCGTGAGTTGGGGAATAACCTCTTCGCCTTCACCGATGACGATGGCGTCGAAGAAGGGCGCCATCGGTTCCGGGTTCATGGTGACGCCCGGCCCGCCGGCGATGATGAGCGGCCACGCGGGGCCATCAGGCGTGGCGTCCGCGCTGCGCTCGGCGGCCAGGGGCGGGATGCCGGCCTGCAGGAGCATCTCCACGACATTGAAGTAGTCCATTTCGTAGGAAATGGTGAAGGCCAGCACATCAAAAGCGTCTATGTCGCGCTGCGATTCCAGGGAGATGAGCGAGCGGCCCGCCTGGCGGCCGTCCTTGTCCCAAAAGACACGTTCGCAAACGACATCGGGCAGCGCGTTGAACGTTTGATAGATGATCTGCAGCGCCAGGCTGGACATGCCCACGTAGTAGGTGTTGGGAAAAGCCAGGGCTACGCGCAGGCGTCCGCCCCAGTCCTTGAAGACGGCGCCGTTTTCTTTTTCGAGCTGCGCTTTGGCTTGCGCGATCTGGTTCCACTTCATGCTGCGTGATCTATCGCCTTTGTGATGAGATTGGTCGGTCTGTTCCGTGAAGGGACATTATAGCACGTCCGTTGAGGGGCGCCAACAAAAAGACTTCCGAAGTCTGCAAGACTTCGGAAGTCAGGCGTCGCGTGCCACAAAAAGACTTCCGAAGTCTGCAAGACCTCGGAAGTCTGCGTGTCGCGTCAAAGAGCGACTTCGCAGGCGCCGGCCATGCAGGCCAGTTCTTGCGCGGCCGTGGTCAAATCCTCTTCTTCATAGCGGAAGAGTTTGGAAAAATCAATGTCCGGGAACGAGGCCGCCAGCCTCTCATACGCTTCGGCGCTGATTTCCTCGTAGGGCATCTGGTCATACTGCGCATCGTACGAAGGCAGGAAAGCCATGCCGCCGATGACGTCCTGGTGTTCCCAGACCCATTTGATCAATTCCAGCACTTCGTCGTCGTGGTAGGTCACGGTGACGCTGGGGTTGTGCTCCGTGTAATAGAGCTTGTTCTGCAGCCAGTATTCACACTGCGCCAGCGCCGAGCGGTTTCGGCGAGTAATGGCGCTGTCCGGCGACTTGACTGGGAAGTGCACCACCCAGGTGTCGGCATCCTGAGGAGTTTGGCCGTTTTCCGGGTCCATCGGTACGCTGGCATCGCGCAGCACCTTGAAGACCGGCGAATGTGCGCTGACGCGCACGTTGCGCACGTAGTAAGGCGCCCACCGGGCATGCAGGCCCGATGCACAGTCCACCAATTGGCTGGTGTTGCCGCTCGGTTTCACGCAGGTGATTGAAACCGACGGATTGATGCCGAGCAGTTCGGAGACCTGGCGGTTGACCTGCACGGCGTGGTGCTTGAGCTGCGCCATGATGCGCGGGTCCTGGACGACCGGGCAGTCCATCTGGCCTGTGATATCTACCCCGAGCAGGCGCTCCTCCTCGCAGTTCTGCCGCCACATCGGCCGCAGGCCCGGGAAGTGCGTCGCCATGGATTGAATCGTGCCGATGATTGTGGCGATTTCAACCTTACTGCGCAGGGTTTCAGGCGTGTCGTTCGCGCGTGCGACCGCGGCCGTCAAGTTGCAGAATTCCCATGGCCGCAGGTTTATTTCTCCGCACTGCCAAGATAGCACATAGCCCATTTCAACCCGGCCCTGCGCGTCGCTGCGTTCACTGCCGATGCTGAAGAAAGTGTGCGTTTCATCCACCGTGCCCGTGTACACATCTTCGCAACCATCGGGCGTTACCGACACGACGCGGTGATTGGTCGCAGTCGCCGCCGTCCCCAGTTCCACCCATGAACGGAAGGGGCTGCTGGCCCGACTCACTTCGGGCGAAATACCCATTTCACGGCAACGCACCTCCCATTCTCTCTTGGCCGGATGGCGGTTGAGTTCGGAGAGCAAGTCGTTATAGATCTTGACTTGAAGTTCGCGCACGCCTTCTTTGCGTTCATTGTGGGCTTGCTTCAATTGGGTACGGCGACTCGCCGTGCCGTGCAACCGGTAGTACAGTTTTTGACTGCATGGCTGGCTACATGCGGCTTGCTCGCGCCGCGAGAAGGATACCCAGAAGGGTGCACCGCACACCTCGCACGCCTTCTGTACTTCGGTGCGCCCATTGACCTGGCGGAGCGGCAGATCGGTGAAGCGACGCGCTTCTACTTCCCATGCTTCCATAACCGGCAACCCTAACGCGTGCGCGAAGCGCTGCAATGTCGGCCGGATGTCGCCGCCAAAATAGTCGCGGCGATAGGCTTGCCACGTGCGCGGCCAGTTGTTGGCCTGGGCAAAAGCGGTGTACTCGCTGCGCAAGAGCGCACGGCCAATCTTGCGGGTGAGAGCGATCAATTCTGCTTCCAATTGCTCATTGGAAATCTCTTTGGCGTTGCCATTGACCGCGCCAGCGCAGGCATCGCTTAGGTTCTTGCGCCAGGTATCGTTCATCAAGCGTACGGCCGGGTTATCCTGGCCTAGCATCCGCGCTCGATGCTCAGCGGCATGTTCTGCTACTGTCATCAATTGCAGGTTTGAGATGTGATTGTTGCGTCCGTCGAAATCGCGGTGATGTAACTGATACTCGATGCCGTTCAATTCGACGCCGGTATGATGCGCATATATCTGGCGATGCTCCGACTTGCGACGAGATCCAAATTGGAGCATCCGATAACTGTTCGGCGCATCGTAGTTGCACTTGACGACGGCCGGGAGGCCTTTCTTTTGATACGAGAAAGCCATCATCGCTTTCAGCGCATCCTTCGGCTGCAGCTCGGCGGTCGTTTTTTCTGAACCGTCCAGCATCACAAAGCGATGATTGAGCGTTGCGCGTACATAGCTGCCATCGGCAAAGGTCACGCGATAGACCGGCGTTTGCGTTCCAGTCTTGCGCGGGTTGCGCATGGTACGAATGACCAGGTTATTGTCCTTAACGGTGTAGACATCTACATCCTTGCCCTCGGCCGCCAAATCGCGGATTTGCACCCGCCCACGTCCATCGGCTACGGCAATCCATGTCTCGCCCGTGACACAGGGATTAGTTCCAAAATCGCTCGCCGCGCGGCGTTCTGGGCGCAGGGCGTTGGCGGAGCGGCGGCTGAAGATGCCTGGCTCGCCGCGGCCTGACTCGATCATGTCCAGCATGAAGCGCGCGATCTCAAGCTGCGTCAACTCGCGATCGGGCCACACCGCGGAGTTGTTGGCGTTCCAGCGCTGGCTGTTGTTGCGCTCGAAATCGCCGCTCTTGCACTGGAGCATTTCCTCGTCATCCAAATCGAAGAGGGAGATCATGGCGGTGCGCCGCATGCCGCCGCTGACTGCGGCGCCGCCAACCGCACACATGATGTCATGTGCATCGAGCGGTCGCAGGAAGTTGCCCTGCCGCGCCAGGATGCGTCCACGCGCAAACTCCAACATACGGCGCAGCGGTTCTGGGCCGGAGGCGCGTCCGCCCTTGGTGCGCAGCGGCGCACCGGCCGGCCGCAGTTGGGACAGGTCAAAGCGCAAGTCGCCGCCCTCGAACCAGGTGGCCAGGCCAGTGCGCAGCGCATCCGCCCAGCCTTCAGCCGAGTCCTCCACTGTATAAGGCAGGGCCGTTGCGCCGGTTTGACGGCGGATGCGTGGAAAGTTTTCGACATAGCGGTGTTCGACCGAATAGCCAACACCGCACCCGCTCATCGAGATGATCAGAGCCTCGACGAAAGAGTCAATGCTCTCGACAGGCTGATACGAGCAGTTGTAAATGGTGATGTTGTTGCGTCGCGCCGCCGGCCCAGCCATGGCCAGCAGACGCATGGATGGCATCGTGCTCATGTCCAAGATGCCCCGGCGCACGCGCTCGTACGTCTCCGCTGGCAGCCGCTGCTGCGATAGCTCCGCGAGGTAGGCGACAGAACGGTCTACCGTTTCGATCCAGGTTTCGCGGCGCCCCGCCTCGTAACTGAAACGGGAATACTTATCATAAAACTGGAACTTCTGCAGTTGTGTTGGAAAATGGCGATCGGATGCCTGGAAAGCCTCGCGCACCTCGTCGGGAATCGGCCGCGCGACGCGCAGTTTGGCGTGTTCCGCGCGGTAGAGAATGTAGTGCTTGGCGGCCTCATACTCGCCTGCCGCCTGCAGCACCATCTCGACAATGTCCTGCACATCCTCGACGCTGGGGGCCGGATGCTTGGCGGCGATGATGTTGACGACCTGCTGGGCAAGCTCTTCCACCGGCACGCTGGGCGTGCGATTCAGGCTGTTGAAACAGCGCGTGAGCGCGCTTTCAATACGACCAATGTCGAACGGCACGATGCGGCCGTCACGCTTGATGATCATGCTGGGAATCACGATGCTTGGGCGGCTGCCGTTGGCCCGAATCAAGGTCGCGACCGCGGCGAAGTGATTCTGACCACCGTTGCGGCCCATGGCGACTTTGGCGCTGCCATTCTCACCATTGGCCGCCGCGGGACTCATGGGCGTCTCGAGCACTGCGGAGATCGTCTTTGTCTCATGCACGCTTTGTTTTTCACTGATTTCTGCCGTCTCGGTCGTCATCACATCTTCTCCTTCAAGACTCGGAATTCGTTTTTTGCGTATTCTGCCAAATTCGCCGTAGAAAATAAAAGCCAGATGACCATTCCACCCGGCCCCGGATGCCTAACGCACTACTTCGTATAAAAAGCGGCGGCCGCCGCCGTCCACGTTCTCAATGCCTACACGGTAGAGCAGTCCCTTGCTTTCCAGATCGCGCAGGCGGTTGCTCTTCGTGCTCGGCGAAAGGTCGCCGGGCAGGTCTTGCGCACTGATCTGTTTGAGTTCCAACGCTTGCACGAAGGTTTCACGCAGCACGGGACTGAGCGCGCCCAAAATCTGCAGCTCGCCCCGGCTGCTGACATGAACGCAGGCCAAGCCGCGACGATTGAGCGCCACGTCTACGCTTTCGACGACGGAAGGCGCCGCGTTGCGAATCACGACGAAGCGCTCGATCTTGCTGCTGTCTTGCGCGGCTTCGACCAGCGAAACCACGACTTCGTCCGCCCAGGAGAAATCCATGAACATCGTCTTGGCGCACTCTAGAACCAGCAGGCTGCGCCGCGGCAGTCTGTATATTTCTTCAAGCAGCCGCTTGGCCATGCCATGATCACGCCCTCCAAGAATGGCGTTGTCGAGGGTGATCACTTTTTCATAAAGCGCCATGTTTAACCTGTCTCAGTCACCTGGCTGAACGAGATGCCAACCTGGGCGCCCGCGAAAAATGCGACATGCAGCGCTTGGGGCTGCTTGTCGGCGCTCAGTTGTAACTTTGCGTCGCCTGAGCGTAGGGAAAGGCGCCCTTGGTAGCGGCGCACCAATTGACGCACGCTGGAAAGTCCTAAACCGCCGCCAGTTGCTCGGCTGGAGAGCCCCTCCAGCGCCTGCGCCACGGCCTGCGCGTGCGTCCAGTGACCGGCTTCGGCATGTCGTTGGCTCAAGCTCTGGCGGATGCCAATCCCCATATCAGCCACACCAATGCTCACGTAACGTCGCCCCTGGCGGTCGCGGTATAAATGCGCCGCGGCCAACCCTAGATCGCGGCTGTGATCCTTGACATTGCTGCTCAGCTCAGACACGATCTTGGCGCTGTCTATCAAGTCGCCCACACTGAAGCCAAGCTCTGCACGCGCCAACTCTAGAAAACGACCTACCACCAGCGCCACATCGGTGCTGGCCTGAATCGGGGTCAGCCCCAGGCCGTACGCGTCCCTGTGTGCTGCGCTGCGCGTGCGGCCGGTGTTGCGCAGAGTGCTGTAGAGCGCCAACTGGTCGTGAAATCCCATGCTGTGACCGAACTGCCAGGCGTCGCTGTCCCTGGAAAGAACAAAGGCCACTGGATGATCCTGGCGCTGCAGCGAGCGCGCCAGCATGACCAGGCAAACCATTCCGTATGGATCCATGAAACGAACGCCGCTGAGATCAATCACGATCTCGCGCTGCGGCTCAGGCGCTCGCTGCGTAATGCCTGTCAGCAAACGGTCGAATGTCACACTGTTGAAACGATCGCCGCTGCTGAGCGCAAATCGAATCTCACTCATGGCCTGACCAGCCTCACGGCGTTGTCTTGCCTAGCGTGGTTGACCCCCTGACGGCAGCAGCTTGTCAATCTCGTTGCGCACCGCATAGAGGTCTTGCAGTTGCAAGTAGACCGTGGCAAAGCGGATATAGGCAACCAGGTCCAATTCCTTCAATTCTTTGAGAACGACTTCGCCGATGGCGTCACTGAGTACTTCGGTTCGGCCCAGGTTGTATAACTGTTCTTCTACCCGCTCAACCAGGCGCTCCATGTCCGCCATGGCAATGGGGCGCTTGGCGCAGGCGATACGAATCCCGCTCAATAACTTCTGCCGGTCGTACGGCTCGCGCCGGCCGTCGCTCTTGACCACCATCAAGCTGGCTGCCACCTGCTCATAGGTGGTAAAACGCCCTCCACACTGATGACATTCGCGCCGTCGCCGAATCCCATCACCGGCGCCCCGCGTGTCAACCACGCGATGATCAGTGCTCTTGCAATGAGGACAGAACATGCTCACCTACGTTTCAATACCCGCCGTGGTGCAACAAGTGGTTGCCGATAACCCATGCGCCTGAATCGAGGCATACCGTCGAGGCCGGGGAGCAGGCACGTACGAACGCATCTATTGGTCAGTCCAACACTACATGTAGTGTATTTTGATAGTGCAACCACAATATATAGTGGTATCCTTACGGGCTAGATTCTACCACAGATGCCTTGACAATGCAAACTGACCGCGACGATGGCAGCCTGGCCGTCGAAGGCCAACCGTATAAACTCATGGCCTGTTTGACGGCTAACGCTGCGCCTGCTACAATCACGACCCATGACCAGCCAACCCATCCATTCAACTCTCGTCCTGGCCTCGTCGTCGCCGCGCCGCCGCGACCTGTTGACGCGGCTCGGCCTGATGTTCGAGGCGGTGGCCGCGGATGTCAACGAAGAGGCCTATGCGGGTGAAGAGCCTGAGCCGCTTGCGCGCCGTCTCAGCCGGGCCAAGGCCTGGGCGGTGGCGCAACGTCGCCCCAACGCCTTGATCCTGGCGTCCGACACGGTCGTCGCACGCCAGGGTGAACTGCTCGGCAAGCCGCTCGATGCCCAGGATGCTGCGCGCATGCTGCGCCTGCTGCGTAACACCGATCATGTGGTCATCACCGCGGTGACCGGGCTGGACCCAACGCAGGGCCGTGAGATCACCCTGGTGAGCACAAGCACGGTTTGGATGCGCGCCTACGGCGAGGACGAAC